>JBCECL010000013.1:4913-16403 GCA_039207135.1 Brevundimonas sp. | reverse complement strand
CAGCGCAGACGTCAGTGCGGCTGGTACGGCGAGACGACGACCTCGACGCGCTGGAACTCCTTGAGGTCCGAGTAGCCCGTGGTCGCCATCGCGCGGCGGAGGGCACCGATCAGGTTGAGCGTGCCGTCGGCCGTGCGGCCGGGGCCGAACAGGATCTGCTCGAGCGTGCCGGCGGTTCCGACCTCGACCCGCTCGCCTCGCGGCAGCTTGCCGTGGTGCGCCTCGGGCCCCCAGTGGTAGCCCCGGCCGGGCGCGTCGGTCGCGCGGGCGAGAGCCGCGCCGAGCATGACAGCGTCGGCGCCGCAGGCGACGGCCTTGACGAGGTCGCCCGAGCGGCCGACTCCGCCGTCCGCGATGACGTGCACGTACCGGCCGCCGGACTCGTCGAGGTAGTCCCGACGGGCCGCGGCGACGTCCGCGACCGCGGTCGCCATGGGCGCGTGGATGCCGAGCGACGTGCGGGTCGTGTGGGCGGCTCCGCCACCGAAGCCGACGAGCACGCCGGCCGCGCCCGTGCGCATCAGGTGCAGGGCCGCGGTGTAGGTCGAGGCGCCGCCGACGATGACCGGGACGTCGAGCTCGTAGATGAACCGCTTGAGGTTGAGCGGCTCGGCCTGGCCGGAGACGTGCTCGGCCGAGACCGTGGTGCCGCGGATGACGAAGAGGTCGACGCCCGCGTCGACCACGGTGCGCCAGTGCTCCTGCGTGCGCTGCGGCGACAGCGCTCCCGCGACCGTCACTCCGGCGTCGCGCACCTGGCGCAGCCGCTCCGTGATGAGCTCGGGGCGGATCGGCGCCTCGTAGATCTCCTGCATCCGCGCCGTCGCACGCGAGGCGTCGAGCGACGCGATCTCCGTGAGCAGCGAGGTCGGGTCGTCGTACCGGGTCCACAGGCCCTCGAGGTCGAGGACGCCGAGGCCTCCGAGGCGGCCGAGCTCGACCGCGGTCTCGGGGCTCATCACCGAGTCCATGGGCGCGGCGACCACGGGCAGGTCGAAGTGGTAGGCGTCGATCTGCCAGCCGACCGAGACGTCCTCGGGGTCTCGCGTGCGGCGCGAGGGCACCACGGCGATGTCGTCGAAGGAGTACGCGCGGCGACCGCGCTTGCCGCGTCCGATCTCGATCTCGTTGCTCACCGGGCCAGGCTACCGGGGAGCGGCACGACCGCCCGCACGCGGTCCACAGCCGGATCGGCGGCACGCGGGCTCGGCTCCCGCGTCGTGTGGGTGCCCGATGCGATCCTGGCTCCGGAACGACACGGATGGGATTTCGACCGGTGGGACTCGGAGGGGCGAGGCAGATGACCTGGAGCGACGGGCCTCTCCTGGGTTTCGACACCGAGACCACGGGCGTCGACGTCGACTCCGACCGCATCGTCACCGCGGCGCTCGTCCGTCGGGACTCGAGCGGCACCCAGATCCGCACGTGGCTCATCGACCCCGGTGTCGAGATCCCGGAGGCTGCCGCCGCGATCCACGGCGTGAGCACCGAGTACGCGCGCGCGTTCGGGCAGGCACCGCGTGCGGCGCTCGACGAGATCGCCTCGCTCATCGCCGAGGCGATGCGCGGCGGGGTCCCCGTCGTCGCCTACAACGCGGCGTTCGACCTGTGCCTGCTCGACGCCGAGCTACGCCGCCACAAGCTGCCCACCATCCCGGACCGCCTGTGCGGCGAGCCCCGGCCGGTCATCGACCCGCTGGTGCTCGACCGCGCCGAGGACCGCTACCGCCAGGGCAAGCGCAAGCTCGTCGACCTGTGCGGGTACTACGAGGTGACCGAGTCCGGGACCCTGCACAGCGCCGACGTGGACGTCGTCGCCACGCTCGACGTGCTCGAGCGGATCCTCGGCCGGTTCCCGCACCTGGCGGACCTCGACCTGGACACGCTGCACGCCTACCAGGCCTCGGCCCACCGGGACTGGGCGCACGGGTTCAACGCGTGGCGCGAGAGCAAGGGCCTCGAAGGCCCGGGCGCCACGGACCACTGGCCCGCACGGGAGCCCGTCGGCACGTTGTGGTGAAGGCGCCTCAGCGACCCGAGTAGTTCGGCGCCTCGGACACCATCTGCACGTCGTGCGGGTGCGACTCCTTGAGCCCGGCCGGCGTGATGCGGATGAACTTGCCCCGCTCCTGCAGCTGCGGGACGGTGCGCGCACCCACGTAGAACATCGACTGGTGCAGCCCGCCGATGAGCTGGTGCGCCACGGCCGCGAGCGGTCCGCGGTAGGGCACCTGGCCCTCGATGCCCTCGGTGATGATCTCGTCGTCCGACAGGTCGCCCTGGAAGTAGCGGTCCTTGGAGTACGAGCGGCGGTCGCCGCGCGACTGCATCGCACCGAGCGAGGCCATGCCGCGGTAGCGCTTGAACTGCTTGCCGTTGACGAAGACCAGGTCACCGGGCGACTCGTCGCAACCGGCCAGGAGCCCACCGAGCATGACGGTGTCCGCACCCGCGACCAGCGCCTTCGCGATGTCGCCCGAGTACTGCAGGCCGCCGTCGCCGATCACGGGCACGCCCGCGGGCTTGGCGGCGAGCGACGCCTCGTAGATCGCGGTGATCTGGGGCACGCCGACGCCGGCGACGACGCGCGTGGTGCAGATCGAGCCCGGGCCCACGCCCACCTTGACGGCGTCGACGCCCGCGTCGACGAGCGCCTGCGAGCCGTCCCGCGTGGCGATGTTGCCGCCGATCACCTGGACGTGGCGCGTACCGGGGTCGGACTTGATGCGCCGGACCATGTCCAGCATCAGGCGCGCGTGCCCGTTGGCGGTGTCGACGACGAGCACGTCGACCCCGGCCTCGACGAGCGCCGTGACGCGGTCCCACGCGTCACCGAAGAAGCCGACGGCCGCGCCCACGACGAGCCGACCCTCGCCGTCCTTGGTCGCGTCGGGGTACTGCTCGGACTTGACGAAGTCCTTGACGGTGATCAGGCCGCGCAGGATCCCCGCGTCGTCGACGAGCGGGAGCTTCTCGATCTTGTGCTTCGCGAGCAGCGCCGCGGCGTCGTCGCGCGTGATCCCGACGGGGGCCGTGACCAGCGGCATCGCGGTCATGATCTCGCGGACCCGCAGGTTGTCGAACTCGCCCGGCGGCACGAAGCGCAGGTCGCGGTTGGTGATGATGCCGAGCAGCAGGCCGTTCGCGTCGACGACGGGCAGGCCCGAGACTCGGTACGTTCCGCACAGCCGGTCGAGCTCGGCGAGCGTCGCGTCGGGCGAGACGGTCACCGGGTCGGTCACCATCCCGGACTCGGAGCGCTTGACCAGGTCGACCTGGTGCGCCTGGTCCTGGATCGACAGGTTGCGGTGCAGGATGCCGACGCCGCCCTGGCGAGCCATGGCGATGGCCATGCGGGACTCGGTGACGGTGTCCATCGCCGCGCTGAGCAGCGGGATCCGCACGTTGATCTCGCGCGTGAGCCGCGAGGTGGTGTCCACCTCGCTGGGGATCACGTCGGTCTCCCCCGGCAGCAGGAGAACGTCGTCGTAGGTCAGTCCCGTGAGGGCGAACGGGTCGCGCACCAGCTCCGTCATCGGGTCAGGATACGTCGCCCGATGGCTGGCTCGGACCTCCGTCTCGGACCCCGGCGACAACCGGACTCAGCGGATGAGACCGCCGCGCAGCCCGATCGCCACGGCCTGCGCGCGGTCCGACGCGCCGAGCTTGCGGAACAGCCGCCGCGCGTGGGTCTTCACCGTGTCCTCGGACAGGAAGAGCTCCTGGCCGATCTGCGCGTTCGAGCGGCCGTTGCTCATCCCGACCAGCACCTCGATCTCGCGCTTGGTCAGGACGACCGGACCGGAGTCGGCGGCCGGCTGCTCGAGCGGCGTCACGTCCGCGAGCGGCGGCGTCGCCGGGTTCGGGACCTCGTGCACGGCGCGGGGCCCGGCAGGAAGGGTGGGGCTGGCGAGCACGTGGGCGGCGACGGCGGACAGCTCGGGGCGTCCGACGTCAGGCGCGAGGAAGCCGCGCGCCCCGAGCGCGAGCGCCCGGTCGAGCGCGACGGTGTCGTCGGCGGCCGCGAGCAGGACCACGGCGGCCGAGGGCGCGACCGCGCGAAGGCGGCGGATCGCCTCGTTCGCCCCGGGGGCAGGGATGTGCGCGTCGAGCAGCACGATCGTCGGCGGGATGCGCCGCGCGTGCGCCAGCAGCTCGTCCACGCTCGCAGCAGCGCGCACGGGGCTCAACGTCGGGACGCCGATGGACGTCACGACGAGCCTCTCGCGCACGACTGTCGAGCCGTGACACACCACGACTCCCGCCATGCGTGCTCTCCCTCCCGTGGCTGTGTCGATCGAGTCACGTCGATCGAGCCGTTCTACCCGCGTGGTCGGCCACGCCCGTCCCTCGCGGGAACGAGACAGCGACCCTGCACGTCAGGTTTCTCGTTGCCTATCGGCCCCGTAGCACGACGAACTTAGCGGTGAACGCAAACCCGATGCGGGTGAGGTCTTGACTACGCCGGTTCCCTCGTCGTATGGGCGGATTGTCACGGGGCCGCGACCGCGAGCACTTCGTGGAGCAGGCCGCGAAACGTCCGAGCCCGGTGAACGGAGCGCGCGACGGGCACGTCGACGCCCGACGACTCGGGCACCATGACGAACTGGGGCACTTCGGGATGCACGTCCGCGAGGCGGCTGACGAGCGCCAGGTCGGGGTCGGGGAACGGTGCGACGGTGACGACCGCGCGCGGTCGCGTCATCACGACGAGCTCGGCACCCTGCCGCGGCCCCACCGGTCCGCCGACGATCCGCGCGTCGACGCCCTCGGCGGCGAGCGCTGCCGCCAGCGCGTGCGCCAGGAGCGGGCGGTCGCGCCCGGACGGGACGACGAGGACGACGGGCGCCGACCTCGGGCTCACGCCCGGCGCCCACGCACGCAGCGCTTCGAGCGCCGCCGCCTCGAGCGCGCGGGTCGCGTCGACGCCGGGCCGGTCGATGACCGTCCTGCGCGCGAGATCGTCGAGCGCGGGCGAGACGAGCTCCAGCCACCACGCGGCGACGTCGCCGGACGGCTCGATGACCAGCAGGCGCGCGCACCCCGCCCGGTCGTCGACGAGCACGGCGTCGACGAGCATCGTGGGCGTCGCGATGCTCGGCGCGCCGACGACGGTCGACGACGCGACCCCGTCGGACGACCGGGCCACGCGCGCCGCGTCGACGGGCGCGACGCCGTCGAGGGTCAGTCGCCGCATGACGAGCAGGCGCTCGACGTCGGCGGGCGAGTAGCGGCGGTGCGACCCCGCCGAGTGCGCGCTCGGGCCCAAGCCGTACCGGCGGTCCCACGTGCGCAGGGTCGCCGGCGCGACTCCCAGCCGTCGGGCGACGACTGCGACCGCGAGCGCAGGAGCGTCGGCCTGCTCGAATCGCGCCACGGCCTGTTCGTCGACGCTCGACGCGTCGACGTCCTCGGGATCGGCCATGGCGCGATTCTGCCAGGACACAGCCTCGCCGCCTGTCCGAACGGCCGTTTCGGCACCCGCAGCCATATCAGGCGCTTCACGGCAGATCAATACGCGAACGAGTCTTGAACAACTTCTGGCGCGGTTGTAGCGTTTCGATTCGTCACCCCATGACATGTCGACAGAGCCACCGGGATCCGCGCAGGACGGCGCGGCCCCCAACCGTCAGGCAGCGCCGCCCGCGGAGCCGCCGAAGTCCTTGGAGGAACACATGGCCGAGATCTCGCGTCTACCCGGACCGGTGATGGACCTGTGGGAGTGGCAGTTCGACGGCGCATGCCGCGATGCCGACCAGGACCTGTTCTTCCACCCCGAGGGTGAGCGCGGCTCGGCCCGCCGACGCCGGGCGGAGGCCGCGAAGGCGATCTGCGCGACCTGCCCCGTGCTCAAGGAGTGCCGCGAGCAGTCGCTCGAGGTGCGCGAGCCCTACGGCGTGTGGGGCGGCCTCTCCGAGGACGAGCGCGCCGCGATCCTCGCGCGTCGCGGCCGCGTCCCGAAGGCTGTCTGAGACGCGCACGGCCGGCCCCACGGCCGGCGAAGACCCACGAACGCGAAACGGCTCCCCCGGTCCGAGGACCGAGGGAGCCGTTCTGCGTGAGGCGTCAGATCACTTGACGACGACCGCGAGGATGTCGCGGGCCGAGAGGATCAGCAGCTCCTCGCCGGCGTACTTGACCTCGGTGCCGCCGTACTTGGAGTAGATGACCTTGTCGCCGACGGCGACGTCGAGCGGCACTCGGTTGCCGTTGTCGTCGATGCGGCCGGGGCCGACTGCCAGGACCTCGCCCTCCTGGGGCTTCTCCTTGGCGCTGTCCGGGATGACGAGACCGGAAGCGGTCGTCGTCTCTGCCTCGAGCGTCTTGACGACGATCCGGTCCTCGAGGGGCTTGATGGAGACCGACACAGCGGACCTCCCCTTCGCGTGTGAGTAGTTCAGCGATGTGGGTGCTGCGCTTCGAGCCGCCGTCGTCGCGGGTGCCGGGGCCTGACGCGCGTTGGCACACTCGCTCGGAGAGTGCCAACGTCATCCACTCTAGGAACGGGTTAGCACTCGGTCAACCTGAGTGCCAATGCTGGCCACAGGCCGAGAGCGAACACCCCGCGACCGGCGCCGTGCGCCCACGTGCGCGCGGTACGCGTGGAAGGATCAGCGCGTGGATGCCGCCGGCCTGACCGCCCTGCTCGCCCCCGAGGGCTGGGCGCTGCTGTCGGCGCTCCCGCCGTACGACGAGAAGCTCGCGATGACCATCTCGGCGCGGCTGCGCGACGAGGGGCTGGACCCCGTGCTCGTCGCGGCGGCGCTGACGCAGTCGAGGCTGCGCGCCAAGGGGCACGCCAAGCTCGGCGACTTCGCGGACGGCATGCTCTTCACGCAGGCGGGCCTCGAGCAGGCCACGCGGCTCGAGGTCGGCGCGCACCACGCCCGCCGCTACCGCGACGCGGGCCTGACCCACGTCGCGGACCTCACGTGCGGCATCGGCGCGGACGCCATGGCGTTCGCGGGCGTGGGCCTGCGCGTCACGGCGTCCGACGTCGACGAGATGACCGCCGCGATCGCGACCGTGAACCTGCGCCACTTCCCGGACGCGGTCGTCCGGCACGGCGACGGCCTCACGCTCGACCTGTCCGACGTCGACGGCATCTACGCCGACCCGGCCCGCCGCACGTCGCGCGGCACGCGCCTGTTCGACCCGGCCGCGTACGCGCCCCCGCTCGACTCCGTGCTCGGGCTGCGTTCGTCGGTCCCCGCCCTGGGCCTCAAGCTCGGCCCCGGCATCCCGCACGCCGCCCTGCCGGACGACGCGCAGGCGCAGTGGGTGTCCGTCGACGGCGACGTCGTCGAGGTCGGCCTGTGGTTCGGGCCGCTGGCTCCCGAGGGGCCGGGACGCTCCGCGCTGGTCCTGACGAACGGCGAGGCCCACGTCGTCGCTCCCGGCGCGGACGGGCCCGCGGTCGCCGAGTCCGGAGCCGTCGGCGCGTACCTCTACGAGCCCGACGGGGCCGTGATCCGCGCGGGCCTCGTCGGTGACGTCGCCGTGCGGCTGGACGGCCGCCTCGTCGACCCGACGATCGCCTACGTCACGTCCGACGTCCTGCACCGCGACCCGGCGGCGACGGCCTACCGCGTGCTCGACACCATGCCCTTCGGCCTCAAGCGGCTGCGCTCCTACCTGCGCGAGCGGGAGGTCGGGCGGCTCACGATCAAGAAGCGCGGGACCGCCGTGGTGCCCGAGCAGCTGCGCAAGCAGCTCGACCTGCGGGGCAGCGCGGAGGCCACGATCGTCTTGACACGCGTCGCCGGCCACCAGCAGGTTCTCGTCGTGGAGGTGGTGTGATGGCCGCGCCCGTGCAGCTTCCCTTCGCGCAGTCCGAGCGCTCGACCGTCGGCATCGAGTGGGAGGTCGCGCTCGTCGACGCCGACTCCGGCGACCTGCGCCAGGCCGCGCAGACCCTGCTCGACGCGGTGCGACCCGACGACGGAGCCGAGCACCCGCACATCACGCAGGAGCTGCTGCGCAACACGATCGAGGTGTCGTCGGGCAAGTGCGTCACCGTGCGCGAGGCGGCCGACGACCTGCAGCGCGCCCTCGACGAGGTCGCGGCGGCGGCCGAGCCGCTGCGCATCGACCTCATGGGCGGCGGGACGCACCCGTTCGCCAACTGGGCCACGCAGAAGGTCAGCGACAAGCAGCGCTACGCGACCCTGATCGACCGCACGCAGTGGTGGGGCCGGCAGATGCTGATCTACGGCGTGCACGTGCACGTCGGCATCGAGGACCGCGACAAGGTGCTCCCCCTGTCGCGCGCGATGCTCACGGTCTTCGGCCACATCCAGTCGCTGTCGGCCTCGTCGCCGTTCTGGGCGGGCAAGGACACCGGCTACGCCTCGAACCGCGCGCTGCTGTTCCAGCAGCTGCCGACCGCGGGCCTGCCCTTCGGGTTCGACGAGTGGTCCCAGCTCGAGCAGTACGTGGGCGACATGATGCACACGGGCGTGATCGACCAGTTCAACGAGGTCCGCTGGGACATCCGGCCGTCGCCGCGGTTCGGCACGCTCGAGATGCGGATCGCCGACGGCGCGGCCAACCTGCTCGAGGTCACGGCGATCTCCGCGCTGACCCACTGCTTCGTCGAGCACTTCTCCTCGCTGCTCGACGCGGGGCAGTCGCTGCCCACGCTGCCGCCCTGGTTCCTGCAGGAGAACAAGTGGCGCTCGGCGCGCTACGGCATGGACGCGATCCTCATCACCAACGCGGCCGGCGACGAGGAGCTCGTCACGGACTCGGTGGGGCACTGGCTGAGCGTGCTCGCCCCCGTCGCCGAGCGGCTCGGCTGCGTCGCCGAGCTCGAGCAGGTCCGCGTGATCCTCCGTCGCGGAGCGTCCTACCAGCGCCAGCGCGCGGTCGCGCGTCGCAACGCGGGCGAGCTGGACGCCGTCGTGGCCTCGCTGGTCGCCGAGTTCAAGGCCGGCCGCCCGCTCTAGCCCGCCCCGAACGCCCGGGTGGTCTCGCCCTCGACGAGCGTCGTCGGAAGAACCGACTTCACGATCGAGCCGCGCTCGGAGAGCTGGGCGAGGACGGCCTCGAGCGCCGCCCGGCCGAGCCCGTGCTCGTCCTGGGCGACGTGGGTGAACACCTGCGCCGCGTCGTCGTAGGCGTTGTCCGGCGAGTCGAGCGACACGATCGAGACGTCCTGCGGCACCCGCAGCCCGAGCTCGAGGCAGGCCCGGCGCAGCAGCAGGCTCACGGAGTACTCGCCACCGACGAAGCCGGTGAGCTCCGGGTTCGCCTTGACGAACTCCTTGAGCGCCGCGACGTCGTCGTCCATGGATGCCGTCGAGTGCGGGACGGTCGAGTGCACCTCACGGAACTCGTGGCGTGGGTCGAACGCGTACCCACGTGCGGCGTGCGCGTAGACCGAGCCCGTGTGGCGGTCGTCGAGCGACGACACGCGGCCGGCCGAGGTCACGAGCCCGATCGACCGGTGCCCGAGCGAGAAGAGGTGCTCGGTGGCCTGGCGGCCTGCACCCACGTGGTCGGAGCAGACCGTCGAGATCGGCAGGCCGACGAGCAGCCGGTCGAGGATGACGAGCGGGTGCTGCTGGTGGACGAGCTCGAGGATCGCTGGCGGGATCCAGTCGGACGAGCTCGGCAGCAGGATCAGCCCGTCGAGGTCGTCGTACTGCGCGATCAACGCCTGCTCGCGGTCGTGGTGGCCCTCGGTCCGGGACAGGACGATGTCGGCCACCCCGACGCTCGCGTCGAGCAGCCCGTGCAGCACGCGCGTGCCGAAGCTGTCGTCGAAGTTCGTCAGGATGCACCCGATCCGGGGCAGCGCGCGCCGGGCCCCGCGGACCGCGCGGGCGCTGACCACGATCGACCCGATCCGCGGCCGGCGCTCGATGTAGCCCGCGTCGTGGAGCAGCGACAGGGCGTGCTTGACCGTGATGACGGAGACGTGGAACTCGTCGGCGAGCTCCTGCTGAGTGGCCAGCCGGTCGCCGACGGCCACGTCGCCCGACTCGATCCGGGTGCGCAGCTGCTCGAAGACCTGCGTGTACAGCGCTCCGTCCACCGCTCGCTCCCCTGCTCACGCACCGACCGTCCGGGCTTCGCTGAGCATATCTAGCACACGTGGCGATCTGTCCGGTTCTAGTTATATTGAAACGCGCTAGGCAATCCCAGATATACCAACGGAGTGGGAGCGATGAAGCTGACACGACTGATCCAGACGACCGCGCTGATCGCGGGCACGACCCTGGTCGTGACCCTGGGAGCCAACCCGGCCGTCGCCACCGGGACGGGCGGCGGTCACGGCCACGGCCCGAAGGGCAACGCCGACCGGGCGATCGCCGCCTACGAGGCGATGCAGGAGCACCTCTACACGAGCGACGGATCGCACCTCTACCTCGAGCGCACGGTGCCGACGGCGGACGACCGCACGTACTCCTTCGAGTGGCCGTTCTCGCAGGCGCACATCGCGACCCTCGACCTGACCGCCCTTCCCGGCCGCGCGGGCCACCAGTTCCGCGACGACCTCGCGGACCGCAAGGTCGGCCAGGAGCGCTACTGGAACGCCACCGGCGGGTCCACGGGACTGCCGGGGTACGACTCGTACGTGCGCGCGCCGTACGGCGAGGGCGGCGACATGTTCTACGACGACAACGAGTGGGTCGCGCTCGCCAAGGTCCAGGAGTACCTGCAGACGGGCGACCGCGCCGCGCTGTCCCGCGCGAAGGAGATCTTCGCGCTCGTGGCGTCCGGCTGGGACACCGACCCGTCGCACGCGTCGCCGGGCGGGGTCTTCTGGACGCAGGCGCCCTGGAGCCAGGACCGCAACACGGTCTCGACGTTCCCCGGCGCGGAGCTCGCGACCCGGCTGTACCTGATCACGCACCAGAAGTCGTACCTCGCCTGGGCCGAGCGCTCGGTCGCGTGGGCCGACGCGACGCTGCTCGCCCCGAACGGCCTGTACTGGGACAACATCAAGCTGGACGGCAGCATCGACAAGACGCAGTGGTCCTACAACCAGGGCACCCCGATCGGGACGTACACGCTGCTGTACAAGGCGACGCACGACCGCACGTACCTGGACAAGGCCAAGGCGATCGCCCGCGCCTCGCTCGCGTTCTACGCGCAGGACGACCGGCTCGCGGGTCAGCCGATCTTCTTCAACTCGATCTACTTCAAGAACCTCGCGCTGCTGGAGTCGGTCACCGGCGGGCACACGTACCGCGACGCGCAGCAGGCCTACGCCGACCGGCTGTGGGCGGAGGTCCGTGACCCCGCGACCGACCTCTTCCCGGTGGGCGGGACCGCCACGACGCTGCTCGACCAGGCGGCGGCCGTGCAGGTCTTCGCGACGCTCGCCTGGCCGCGCGGGCAGGCGTCCACCCTGTACTGAGCCGAGCCCGCAACACTGGGGCGAGCCCGCAACGCCGAGGGGCCGGTGCCACGCGCACCGGCCCCTCGCCGCGTCTGCGGGTCGCACCGCTCAGCGGTCGGGGCGCTTCAGCAGTCGGGGCG
>JBCECL010000013.1:0-4813 GCA_039207135.1 Brevundimonas sp. | reverse complement strand
CATGCCCATCGCGACGACCTTCTCCATCTCTTCGATCGAGGCGTACGTCGTGGTCACCGTCATGCGCGTGCCGCCGTCGGCGGCCTCGAGCTCGACCCGCGCGCGCATCGTCGGCATCGACTCGTCGGGGCGACCTTCGTCGTCGGAGAAGCCGTCGTCGAACACGAGCGAGCTGGGCTCGTCGATCGACACGAACCGCCACCAGCCGTGCGCCTTCTCCCCCTCGGGCCCGGTCATGTAGTACCCGGCGCGCCCGTCCACCACGAAGTCGTGGTCGACGAAGGTCGCCGGCCAGGTCGGCGGACCCCACCACAGCTCGAGCTGCCGCGGGTCGGACCACACCTGCCACACGCGCTCCGGCGGCGCACCGAACTGCGCGGTCAGGGTCAGCGTTCGCTCGGTCGTGCTGGTCGTGACGTCGATGACGGTCATGCTGGCTCTCCTCGGGTCGGTCGTGGCTCTGCGTCGTCGAGCAGGTCCGAGATGCGGTCGAGGCGGCCTCGCCAGATCTGCTCGAGCTGGTCGAGCAGCGCCTGCGCCGCCCGGACGGTCTCGACGTGGCCGCTGACCAGCTGCTCGCGACCCCGCCGCTGCTTCGTCACGAGCAGTGCGCGCTCGAGCACCGCGACGTGCTTCTGCACGGCGGCGAAGCTCATCGCGTAGTGCGACGCGAGCGACGTGACGGACTCCTCGTGCCGCAGGACGCGCGTCACGATGTCTCGGCGCGTGCCGTCGGACAGCGCGGCGAAGACCAGGTCGGCCTGGTCCCGCTCCAACTGATCTACAACCACAAGGTTGTACGTTAGGTGTCCCGGCGCGGACGCGCAAGGGGTGGCGGCATCAGGCCCGCCGGCGACGTCCCACCACGAGCGCGGTTCCCGCCGCCATGAGGAGCGCCGCCCAGACGAGCACCGTCACGGCATCGGTCCCCGTCCTCGGCAGCCCGCCGGGGGACGGCTGCACTCCCCCACCGCTGTCCGCGCAGTCCGCCGGATCGATCGCCGCGCGCGACGACGATCCCGTGCCGCTCGCCGCGAAGGCCGACGTGCTCGTCGCGGTCGTCGTGCCTGCGGCGCCAGACCCGCTCGACCACGTGTTCACGACGTCGACCGGGGCGCACACGTCGTCGCCCACCGGGAGCGCGAACGAGGCGGACTGCGGCGTCCCTGCATCGGGATCGGTCAGCGTGCTCTCGCCGTCGACCGTGATCTGCACGTCGTCCGCGCTGCCGGCATCGGTCTCGCTCACGGTGCACTGGGCACCCTGCGGCAGGTCCTCGTACACCGCGATCCAGTCGCCTGCCGCCGACAGGGTGCGGGTCGGACCGCCCGGGATGTCGACGGGCACGGTCGCACCGTCCACGTCCTGCGTGCACGCGAGGCTCACCGTGAACACGTCGCCCGCGTGGGCCTGCGCGTCCTGGCCGGTCAGCGTCTTGAGCACGCGGATCTCGCCCACGTCGAACGAGTTCGTGACGGTCACGTCCACCGCGCCCGCGTCCGGCACCAGCACGGCGCCGGGGTCGCCGTCGTCGACCGCGGAGATCGTCGTCGTCGTGGCGCCTCCCGTCGTCGGCTCGGTGACCGTGCAGCTCGCCCCCGCCGGCAGGCCCTCGTACACGACCGGCGTCCCGGGGGTCAGCGAGCGCGTCGCGCCGCCCGGGATCTCGACGTCGGAGCCGTCGAACGTGCACGCCAGGCTCACCTCGAACGGGCCCGAGCCGTAGAGGTCGGCGCCCTCTCCGTCGACCACCTTGTCGACCCGGACCGCGCCCTCGTCGAACGTGTTCGTCACGACGACGGACGCCGTCGTCTGCTCGCCGAGGCGGTTGCGCGGGACCACGACGTCGGCGGAGGACCCGTCGGTGACGACTGGATCGCCGTTGCCCGTCGTCACCGCGATGCTCGTCGAGTTCGCGTCGCCGTCCTGCGACTCGGTCACCGTGCACCGCGCGCCGACGGGCAGCTCGTCGTACACGACCTGCGTCCCCGGGACGAGCGCGCGCGTGGCCCCGCCCGGGATGCCGATGCGGTCGCCGTCGGCGTCGGTGCACGCGAGCGTGACCTCGAACGGCCCGGCACCGAAGTCGTCCGCACCTGCGCCGGTGACGACCTTGTCGACGGCGATCTGCCCGACGTCGAACCGGTTGGTCACGACCACGTCCACCGGCTCGCCGTCACCGATCACCACGCGCGCCGGGCGGATGCTCGTGGCCGTCGCGCCGCCGTCTTCGGGCTCGGTGACCCGGCACACCGCGCCCACGGGGAGGTTGGCGATCTCCGCCTCGAGCGGCCCCGCCGCGCCGAGCACGAGCGGGCTGTCGTAGACGGTGCGGGGCGGGTTGGGCCCCGAGCCGTCGTCGTCGAACGTGCACGTCACGTGCAGGGCGAACGGCCCGGCGCCGTAGCGCTCGGCGCCGTCGCCCGTCACGACCTTGCGCACGTCGAGCTCGCCGACGTCGAACGTGTTGGTGACGACAGCGGTGTTGCGCGGCCCACCGGCGAGGTCGCCGACGAGCTCGAGGTTGCCGCGCGTGCCGTCGAAGTGCACCGGGTCGTGGTTGCCCGACTGCACCGTGACGTCGATGTCGGTCGCGTTTCCGGTGGAGGACTCGACCACCTCGCACTCGGCGCCGACGGGCAGACCGGTGAGCTCGACCTCGTCGCCGCCCTCGATGGTCAGGTCCATCGGGTGGTCGGGGCCGTACCCGTCGGCGTACACGGGGTTGCCGAGGAACGTGCAGTCGACGTCCACCTCGAAGGGCCCGAACTCGTCCGGGTCACCGTTCTCGTCGGTCGCGTCGCTGATGACCTCCTTCGAGACGACGAGCGTCGCGAGGTCGTACCGGTTCACGGCCACGATCGTGGTGGGCGAGCCCGCGTCCTCGCTCGCGATCGTGACCGTCGGCACGATCAGCTGCGTCTGGCCGTTCAGCGGCGTGCTCTCCGTGATGGTGCACTCGGCGCCGTAGGGGATGTTCGGCACGGTGACCGGCGTGCCCGGCGTGACGGTGATCGGTATGGGCGGCAGCTCCGTCTCGAGGAACGTCCCGACCGCCGACGTGCACGCGACGTTGAGGTGGAACTGTGCGGGCGCGTACTTCTTGCCGTCGCCGGTGACGACCTTGCGGACCTCCAGCGGCCCGCTGGCCGTCGCCACGCCGACCTTGGTCCCCTCGGTCGGGAGCAGGTTGATCGAGTTGCCGGTCACGCCGATCGCCACGCCAGACGCGGCGGCCGAGTTCCACGCGATCGCGCGGTCGCCGTCCGCGGGCACGACCGCGGGGGTCTTCGTCGTGCCCTGCAGCGACACCTTCTGGGTGGGCTCGAAGGGAGCGTCCTGCGGGAAGTCGACGACGACCTTGAGCGCGGTGATCGAGTCGTAGATCGCCTGGGTCTCCGTGCCGTCGTAGGGCACCCAGCCGGTCGTCGGGTCGTCGGTCGGGCAGATCGGGTCGTCGACCGGGTCCTCGATGTCGTCCATGCAGTAGTCCTGGACGGTCGAGTACGAGAAGTGCGCCGTCGTGCCGGGCGGGGCGTCGACGAGCTCCGGCGGATAGGCCAGGTCGGAGATCGGACGCCACTTCGACCCGCGGTCACCCGGGGCGTACGAGCCCTGGTCGCCGGGAGCGGGCAGGCGGTCGTAGATCACGAGCCTGCTCATGGGGAGGTTGCCCACGTTCTCGACGCTCACCTGCCACGTCTCGTCGTGGCCGGGCGCGATGACCGGCGTGCACGGGTAGCCGTAGAACCCGTCGGCGTCCGGCGTGCACGTGACCGACTGGTCGGGCGCCGCCGGGTCGACGATCACGTCGAGCTGGTCGTCGTTGGTCGCCTTGACCCGCTTGGACTGCGCGATCGCCGCCGACGGGATCGGGGTGATGTCGGCGTCCGCCTCGCACTCGCCCGTCGTCGGGTTCAGCCGGCTCTCGCACTGGTCCCACGGCCGGTCTCCGGAGACGCCCGCGGTGTTCTCCACGGTCGTGTCCGACGACAGACCGATGCGGAACTGGACCTGCACCGTGATCGTGTACGTCTGCCCGACCTCGAGCACCGTGCCCGGCGGGAACTCGAAGCGGAGCGAGGTCAGGTTGCCCGTCGACGTGGCCGTGACGTCGGCCGGATCGGTGGGCATGGGTGTGCCGTTCGACGGCGTCGGCGCGGCTCCCGCCAACGCGTACGAGTAGGGCTCGACGCCGTCCGCCGCTCGCAGGTCAGGCCCGTCGGGCTCGGTCGGCATCGGGTCCGTGATCACGGGGTCGAAGATCGGCCGGTTGCCCGTGTTGGTCACGGCGATGTGCATCGCGATCACCGCCGTGGGGGGCGCGGTACCGCCCGAGACCGTCCCGTCGAAGTCCTTGACGATCCGGACGCCGTTCTCGGCGTGCTCGTAGGTGATCGTCGCGGTCGCGTCGCTCGTGTCCGTGACCGGCACCCCCGGGAACACGATGTCCGCGCCGGTCACGGTCGAGGTCACGTCGTTCGTGGCCTTGCCCGGGGCGTCCTCGCCAGGCGCCGGGTCGTTCGTCTCCAGGTCCGTCGGCACGGGGGTCGTCGGGTCCGAGCGCAGCGTGTCGCGCACCTGGATCTCGAGATGGACCGCCTGCGTGGGGTTGGCCGGGTTCTCCCAGATGGCGCCGTCGGCGCGCGTGAACGTGAACCTCAGGCCGGTGACGTCGGCGGGAGCGACGCTGCCGGGCAGCGCGAACGTGGTCGCAGCGGTGCCGTTCGTCCAGGTGCCGCCCACGAACGTGTCGGACGCCTGGTCGTACGTGCCGCCTGTGTACGCGTCCACCTGCACGCGATCGATCGGT
>JBCECL010000012.1:25554-51982 GCA_039207135.1 Brevundimonas sp. | reverse complement strand
GCAGCGAGTAGAGCATCCCGGCGTGGCCCATCGCGATGCCGTCGTCGACGGCGATGGTGTTGAACTCCTTGGAGACGCCGCCGGCCTCACGGATGGCGGACGCGACGAGGTCGCCCATGTCCTTGAGGTGCACGTGGCCGGGCACGAACTGCGTGTACGAGTTCGCGATCGCGATGATCGGCTTGCCGAAGTCCTCCGAGCCCATGCCGGTCGCGCGCCACAGGGCGCGCGCTCCTGACATGTTCCGACCGTGGGTGGACGTCCGAGAGCGCAGGGGGCGGCTCATACCGGTCAGCTCCTTCGTGCACGCGAGCGGCCGCACCGCGCGGCCGCCGAGCCAGGCTACGTCCGCGACCGCCTGACCAGGACACGCGTCCGCCTCGTGGTCCTACGCGTCGCTGCGCGCCTGCCACGTGCAGATGCACACCTCGTTGCCCTCGGCGTCCGCCATGACCCAGAACGAGGGCGCGGCCGCGTCGCTGACGAGCTTGCCGCCCGCGTCGATCACCGCGCGGACCCGCGCCTGCGCCAGGTCGTGCGGGACCGTGATGTCGAAGTGGATCCGGTTGCGTTGCGGCCTCGGCTCGTCCATCTGCTGGAACCAGACCGTGGGGCCCACGCCCGCCGGGTCCGCCACCTCGCTCCCGTCGGCCGAGACCTCGTAGCCGAACACCGCCGCCCAGAAGGGCCGTACCGCCGGGATGTCGAGCGCGTCCACCGCGATCTCGAGGACCTCGGTGCGCGGCACCGACGCCTCGAGCCCGAGCTCGTCGGCGACGAGAGTGATGGCCCGTGCGAGGTCGATGTCGCGCTGCGTGAGCCCGCCGACGTCGTGGCTCGATGTCGTCACCGAGACCTGGCCCCATCGCAGCAGCACGTCGGGATGGTGGTTCGCGGCGTCCGCGAGCTCGGCGATGCGGGCGACGAACGCGGCGCCCGACGCGAAGTCCGGGCCGGTGAACGTGGCGCGCAACGCCCCCAGCAGCACCCGCCAGTGCCGCGGGTCGACGGCATCGGTCACGACGGAGGAACGCAGTCTCTGATCGGCCATGCGTCCAGCGTCGCACCGCCGTCCGACAGCCGCGCGTCAGCCCTTGAGGTCGAGCTCGGCGGCCGACTCCGCCCCTTCGCGGATGTGCCGCGTGACCCAGGGCGCGAGCGCGAACATCACGAGCGCGAACAGCAGCGCGACGATCCCGATGCCGCCGAAGTAGGCCGCGTCCCCGACGTCCTCGGTGGCCTGGACGAGCTGCGCGGTGATCGCGTTGCCGGCGCTCGTCGCGAGGAACCACAGCGCCATGGCCTGCCCGCGGAAAGCCTTGGGTGCGAGCAGCGTCGTGGCCGCGAGGCCGACCGGTGACAAGCACAGCTCGCCGAGCGTCTGGATCAGGTAGACCACGACCAGCACCCACCAGGGGGACTTCTCGTCGCCGGCGTGCCACGCGGCGGCGCCCAGGAAGACGAAGCTCAGCGCCACGCCCGTCAGGCCGATGGCGAACTTCACCGCGGTCGGCGGTCGGTCGTCCAGCTTGAGCCACAGCCAGGCGAACACGGGCGCCAGAAGGATGATGAACGCCGGGTTGAGCGACTGGTAGAAGACCGTCGAGATGGTGATGCCGCCGACCGTGCGGTCGGTGCTGTCCTCGGCGAACGCCGTGAGCGTGCCGCCCGCCTGCTCGAAGATCATCCAGAACAGCATCGCTGCGACGAACAGCGGGATGTACGCGCGCAGCCGCGAACGCTCGCGAGCCGTGACCTTCGGGGAGCGGAACATCACCCAGAACGTCGCGACGGGTGCCGCGAGCGCGATGTAGGACAGCGCGTCGACGAAGGTGTTCGCGGTGAACCCGCCCTGGATGAGCCACGCGACGAGCAGGGCGAGCAGGCAGCCCACCGTGACACCGAGCACCAGCCGGGTGACCGGCGCACGGTCCGCCGCCGTCATCGGGTTGGGCGGCAGCTCGCCCGCCCCGCCGAGCAGCTTGCGGCCCACGACGAACATCACGAGCGCGATCGCCATGCCGACGGCCGCAACCGCGAAGCCCGCGTGGTAGCCCCACCGGTCGCTCACGAACCCGACCGCGAACGGCGCCGCGAGCGAGCCGATGTTGATGCCCATGTAGAAGATCGAGAACGCCGAGTCGCGACGCTGGTCCTCGCGGCTGTAGAGCTCGCCGACCATGGAGGACACGTTGGGCTTGAGCAGCCCCGTCCCGAAGGCGACCAGGATGATGCCCGCCATCGAGAAGCCCGCGCCCGGGATCGACAGCGACACGTGCCCGGCGGCGATCACGATGCCGCCGTAGAGCACGGAGCGCCGGGCTCCGATCATCCGGTCGGCAACCCACCCGCCGAGCACGGAGACCAGGTAGACCGCGGCACCGTAGGCCGAGTAGATCGCCAGCCCGGTCGTCTCGGAGAACCCGAGTCCTCCGTTGGCGGCCGTGTCCGTCAGGTACAGCAGCAGGATGGCCCGCATGCCGTAGTAGCTGAACCGCTCCCACAGCTCGGTGCCGAAGAGCGTGAACAGCCCGAGCGGGTGGCCGAAGAACGCGTGGTCACGAGGCACGACCGGTCCGGTCGCCACACCCGGCGCACGATCGTCGTGTTCGGCCATCGGCCCATCGTGGCGGCTCACCGACCGGCGCGCACGACGAGTCGACCGCGACGGCTCGGCCACCTAGCGTGAAGCGGTGACGAGCGTGCACTGGTTCCGCCGCGACCTTCGCCTGTCCGACAACCCGGCGTTGCTCGAGGCGGTGCGCCGCGCGGGCGACGACGGCATCGTCGGACTGTTCGTCGTCGACCCGGTCCTGTGGCGTTCGGCGAGCCCGCGCCTCGCCTATCTCGCGGCGTCGCTGCGGACGCTCGACGACTCGCTCGGGGGCCGCCTGGTCGTGCGCACCGGGGCCGCGGTCGACGTCGTTCCCCGGGTCGCGGCCGAGGTGCAGGCGACGTCCGTCCACGTCACCGCCGCGACGGAGCCGTACGGCCGGGCGCGCGACGTCGACGTCGCCCGCGCGCTCGCACGTGTCGCGCCCGAGACCGAGCTCGTGGCGACGGGTTCGCCGTACGCCGTCGCCCCCGGGCGTCTGCGGACGGCTGCCGGGACCCCGTTCCAGGTGTTCACGCCGTTCCGCCGGGCCTGGCTCGACCACGGTTGGGCTCTGCCCGCCGCCCGCCCGCAGTCGGTCAACTGGCTGACGGTCGGGTCCGACGGGATCCCCCCGGCGCCACCGATCGACGTGCAGCTCCCCGCCGCTGGCGAAGATGCAGCGCTGGACCGTTGGCACCGGTTCGTCGACGACGGGCTCGCCGACTACGCCGTCGACCGCGACCGCCCTGCGATCGAAGGGACGTCGGCGATGTCCGCGCCGCTCAAGTTCGGCGAGGTCCACCCGCGCACCCTGCTCGCCGCGCTCTCCGACGACGAGGGGTCCCGGACCTACCGTTCCGAGCTGGCCTGGCGCGAGTTCCACGCCGACGTCCTGTGGCACGCGCCCGACGCGACGCACCGATCGCTGCGCGCCGTTGTCCCCGACGACGCGTGGGTGGGAGGTGACGACTGGTTCGACGCGTGGCGCGACGGTCGCACGGGGTACCCGCTCGTCGACGCCGGGATGCGCCAGCTGCGCGCCACGGGCTGGATGCACAACCGGGTACGGATGGTCGTCGCCTCGTTCCTGGTGAAGGACCTGCACATCCGGTGGCAGCGCGGTGCGCGGCACTTCATGGCGTGGCTCGTCGACGGGGACGTGGCGCAGAACCAGCTCAACTGGCAGTGGGTGGCGGGGACGGGCCGCGACGCCGCACCGTACTTCCGCGTGTTCAACCCCGTGCTGCAGGGCGAGAAGTTCGACCCGGACGGCAGCTACGTGCGCCGATGGGTGCCCGAGCTCAGGTCGATCCCGGGCGTCGCCGTGCACCAGCCGTGGCGACTCGGCCCGGCCGCCGCGCCCGGCTACCCCGCCCGCATCGTCGACCATGCCGTCGAGCGCGCCGCGGCGCTCGAGGCCTACGGGGTGCAGCGGCGCGTGTGAGCGTGCTCACAGCGGGACAAACGTCCTCCAGATCTTCACACGATGCGCACAAGAGTGGAGGTACGGCGTCGACGAAGACGCCGAACCGCCCTCGAGAAAGAACGGACATGACCGCCGCTCAGAGCATCGAACGTCCTACCGTCACCGAGTCGTCGCCCGTCGTCACCACCAGCGCAGCACGTGGCGCGCTGGCCATCACGAGACTGGCCACAGGGTTCATCTTCCTGTGGGCGTTCCTCGACAAGGCCTTCGGCCTGCACTACAGCACCGGCGCCGCGGTCGCAGAGGGCAAGCCCTCGCTGTCCTGGATCGACGGCGGCACCCCGAGCCAGGGCTTCCTGAAGTTCGGCACGCAGGGCCCGCTCAAGGACTTCTTCGCGGACATCGCCAGCCCGGCGACCGACTGGCTGTTCATGCTCGGCATGCTCGGCGTCGGGCTCGCCGTGATGCTCGGTGTCGGCCTGCGCGTCTCGGCCGTCGCTGGCTCGCTCATCATGGCGCTCATGTGGCTCGCCGAGTGGCCGCTGAAGCAGGGCTCGACCAACCCGCTGATCGACTACCACGTGATCTACGCGCTGGTCCTGATCGTCGTCGCCCTGACGTTCTCGGGCGACACGTGGGGGCTGGGCAAGTGGTGGGCCAACCTGCCCGTCGTGCAGAAGCACGGCTGGCTGCGCTGACCGACCGCGAACCAACGGCGCGCGACCCGTCCGGGTCGCGCGCCGTTCGTCGTCCGCCGAGGCCCCGGCCGACGTACCGGCCGGGGCACCGAGCTCAGGAGCCGTAGACGCGCGCCTCCCAGATCGAGACGCCCCACTGGGTCAGCCGGGTGGGTGCGTCGATCCGTAGGTAGCGCCCGGCACCGGAGACGTTGACGGTGTCCGCCGCCGCGCTCGTCTTGGTGACCGTGGCCGCCGTGCGCCACGGACCGGTCGGCGAGTCGCCCAGCAGGATGCTGAACTGCTTGGCCGCCGCGGTCTCCCAGTCGATCTGCACCTGGGTCACGCTCCGGGACTGGCCGAGGTCCACCTGCCACCACTGCCCGTCGGCGGACGTGCTCTCCCACCTCGTGCCACCGTTGCCGTCGACGGCGGCGCCCGCCGTGCTGCCACCCACGACGCTGCTCGCCGTCGCCGGGCGACCCTTGGCGAGCTCCGTGGGCGCGGGTGCGTCGCTCGACTCGCCGAGGACGCGCAGCGCCCACGCCGACACCCCGTACTGCGTGAGCCGCGTCGGCGCGTCGATCCGCACGTACCGGCCGGTGCCGTCGACCGCGACGTCGTCGGGCGCCGCGGTCGTCTTGTCGACCGTGGCGAGCGTCGTCCACGGACCCGTCGCGCTGTCGGACACGAGCACGCGGAACCGCTTCGCCGCCGCGGTCTCCCAGTCGATCTGCACGCGAGCGACGTGCCGGCTCTGGCCCAGGTCGACCTGGAGCCACTGGTTGTCCGCGGACAGGCTCTCCCAGCGGGTCCCGCCGTCGCCGTCCACCGCGAGCGCCGCGGTGTTCGCGCCCTGCACGCTGCTCGCCGAGGCGGTGCGGCCGCGGGCGAGATCGACGAGCGAACCCGTGGGCGTGGGCGTCGGCGTGGGCGTCGGGTCCGGGTTGGGGTTCGTACCGCCTGCGCCGACGACGAGCGCGCTGGTCCCCTTGAGCCCGTTCCACGCGGCCGTCACCGTGCTGGTCCCCGCGGCGGAGGGCGCGGTGAACACGCCCGACCCCGAGACCGTCCCGCCGCCCGCGACCGACCACGTCGGCAAGACGGCCCCGCCGCGCCCCTGCGCGTCGAACGCGTAGGCGGCGAGCGCGCGGGTCCCCCCGGCCGTGACCGCGGCGCTGCCGGGCGAGACCCGCAGCACCGTCGGCGTGACCGACGACGCGGCGGGCACCCCGCGCACCGCGAGCTCCCAGAACGAGAACCCGTACCCGGTGATGCGGGTGTGCAGCGCGAGACGCAGGTAGCGGCCCGAGCCCGTGAGCGTCAGGTCGTCGGCCGAGGCGTCCGTCTTGGAGACGGCCTTGATCGTCGTCCACGGTCCGTTCGCCGAGGTCGAGACCTGGACGTCGTAGGTCTTGGCCGCGGCCGCCTCCCACGTGATCCTGGCGCCCGTGAGCTCGTAGGTCGCACCGAGGTCGAGCTGGTACCACTGCTCGTCTGCCGACGCGCTCTCCCACCTGGTCGTCGCCGAGCCGTCGATCCCGAGCGCGGCGGTCCCGGTGCTCGCGCTGGCGGTCGCACCGGGTGCGAGCTGCTGCTCGGCGGCGACGGCCACGACGGCCGACCCCTGCACCGAGCCGACGCTCGCCGTCACCGCCGCCGAGCCGAGCGCCGTGGCGGTGAGCTTGCCCGCCGCGACGTTCCCGACTCCGGGCGCCGACCACGTGAGGTTCGACAGGGGGAACGGGTCGCCGTACTGGTCGACGCCGGCTGCCGTGTAGCTCACGGTCCCGCCGACCGTGGTGCGCGCGAACCCGGGACTCACGTCGATCCCCGCGAGCGCGGGGGCAGGCGCGACCCGGATGGTCGTCGTCGCCTTGACCGAGCCCGAGGTCGCCGTGATCGTCACCTTGTCGGTGTTCGCCGTGGCCGTGAACACGCCCGACGACGAGATGGTGCCGCCGCCACTGACGGTCCAGGTCAGCCCCGGCGTGCTCGTCGTCGCACCGTTCTGGTCGATGCCCCGTGCCGAGTACGTCACCGTCGAGCCCGGCGCGACCGTGCGCACCGACGGCGACGCCGCGAGCTCGATGGACGTGAGCGTCGAGCCAAGGCCGTTCGAGCGCACCAGCGTGCGCGCTGGCACGGAGATCGAACCGATCTGCGTCGCCCCGTCGTACACCGCGTAGCTCTGCTGGGTCGCGGTCGGGTTGTACACGACGTAGGTGTAGGTCGAGCCGTTCTTGTACACCTGGCTCGTCGGCGCAGCGACGTGCCGGCTGACGACCTCCTGGCCGAGCGAGACGTTCGCGAGGCCGTTGTAGTACACCGCCCCCGCCATCGAGACACCCCGGGCCACGGGGTCGCCCCGGCGGTCGAGCTCGGCGATCACGTCGGCGTACTGCGCGGGGTCGGCCTGGGCGAGGTACCCGAGGACGACGTTGCCGAGCGCGTCACCCATGAGCGCGTACACGTCGGCGGCGTGCGCGGTGTCCCGGCCGGCCACGTAGTTGCGCACGTCGTAGGCGTACTTCTGCCTCGCGGTCGCGAGGTCCTCCCCCGTGTCCTTGGCCAGCACGCCGGGTCGCTCGTCGAACATCTTGCCGAGCAGCTCGCGCGCGGCGGTCCGGTCCCAGCCGAAGTACCCGAACCACGGCCCGGTGGGCATCCACTGGATGCCGTAGATCCACGCGGGGTCACCGCTGAAGTACGTCGCGAACGCCTGGCCGGAGTCGAACAGGATGCCGGTCGTGCCGTGCGTGTACGCGGCAGGGCGGTTCGTCGTCCCCGCGTTGCCCGTGGTCAGCGACGGCCCGGGCTGGTCGAGCCAGTACTCCTGCACCGAGGCGCGCTCGGTGACGTAACCCATGGCACCCGTCGACTGCATCTGGTCGTCGCCCAGCGCCGAGCCCAGCAGGAACAGGCCCACCCAGGACTGGATCGCCTCGGAGCTCGACTCCTGGTTGTTGCCGCCCGGCGAGCTCGTTCCGCCCGCGTAGGAGTGCCCCTCCCAGGTGTCGAACGTGCGCAGGTAGGGGAACTCGGTGCTGCTGCGGTCGCTGTTCGCGTACTGCTTGGCGACGAGCTTGGCCATGGCGCCGTACTGCTGACCCCACGTCGGGTCGTCCATCGCGAGCAGCGCGGCGGCGAGCGTGAAGTAGCCGTAGTGGAAGTGGTTGTCCGTGAACTGGAACGAGCCGTAGGAGTCGGAGAACCCGACGAGCGCCTTCCACGTGGGGTAGCGCGCGAAGAAGTGCTCCTTCTCGCCGGGCGTGTACGTGAACCAGTCGTTGAGCGCGGTCGTGAGCGACTTCTTCAGCGCGGTGTAGGCGCCCGTGTCCCCCACCTGCTTGGCCATCGTCATGTACTCGGCGAGCTGCAGCACGTCCTTGCCGCCCCAGTACGTGTCGCCGCCGTAGCCGGTCTTGCCGGCGTAGTCCTCGACGTAGGTGCGCACGCGTGCCGCGGCGTCGCCGGTGGGTGCGGGCGCGACGGGCAGGATGCCCGTGAACGGGTACCGCAGCACCCAGCCGCCCGTGCCGACGGTCATCTTGAGCCGGCCGTGCGGTGCGTCGTAGCCGTAGCCCGTGAACGCGAGCGAGTTCTTGGCCTGCACGTAGTGGTGCGGCAGCCAGCCCTGGATCGTGGCGTGGTCGGTGCCCTCGAGGACGTCGGTGCTCACGTCCCACGTCTCACGCACCTCGCCCGCGGCGGGGTCGTACGCGTAGCTCATCGTCGTGCTGCGCGGGACCGCGAAAGCGTGCGCCTGCAGGTCGGCCAGGCTCGCGCCCGTCGCCGGGATCGCGCTCACGACGAGGTAGTTCTTGGTCGACGTCACCGTCAGCACGTCGCCGGACCGCTCGACCCGCGCTCCTGCGGGCAGGTGGAGCCCGAACGAGCGGCCGTTCTGCGTGACCTGCAGCGCCGCCACGGTGGCGGGGAAGGTCACGGCCTTGCCGTCCAGGCCCGTGACGACCGCGTCCTTGCCGAGCCTGACCTGCGGTGTCACGCCGTTCGTCTCGAACCAGACGTACGGCGTGCCGCGCGCCGCGGTCACGTCCATGCGCTGACCCGAGCCCGACGTCATCCGCCAGCTCACGTTCCAGTCGCCCCAGCGCAGCGCCTTGGCGTCGAGCGCCTGGAACGTCGAGGCGAAGCGGGTGTCGATGTTCGCGACGTCGTCCGTGCGGACGAACTGGTCGGCGAGCACGTGGCCCCAGCCCCCGGCGCTGCTGTCGAAGATCTCGACCTTCGCCGAACGGCCCTTCAGGTCGTTGAGGTCCCAGGTCACCCACGCCAGCTGCTCGGAGCTGTTGCCGGTCGCGGTGCGCACGGCCTGGCCGTCGACGAGCAGCCGCACGCCGACGCCCGTCGAGCCGCCGCCCACCTGGAACGCGAGGTAGCGCCGCTCGATCGTGAACGCGGGCGAGGTGAGGGTGCCGGTGGCCGCGTCGCCGCCGACGAAGCTGTTCGCCAGCCCCTTGCCGGTGAACCCGCTCACCACGCTCTGACCCGTGTTGGTCCCGGCGCTGACGCCAGGGAACGCGTTGCCGGTCGCCGTCCAGCCTGACGGGAGCGACTGCTCGAAGTCCGCCATCACCACGTCGCCGGGCAGGGGCGCAGGCTGGCCGACACCCCCCACCTCGATCTCGTCGGACAGCACGCGCGCGGTGCCGTCCGCGTTCCAGGCCGTCGGGTAGAAGACCTTGGTGCCGGACGCGGAGTTCGAGACGACCAGCGGATCGGCCCACAGCGAGCCCGAGTACTTGCTGACCACGAGGTCGGTCCACCACTGGTTGGTGGGCACGGGCTTCCCGGCCACGGACCCGTCGATGTAGAGCGGCTTGTCGACCCAGCCCGAGACGTCGTGGTCCGTCGAGTCGAGGGACGCGGGCGGCGCCGACGCGTACGAGCCCGAGCCCACCGCGACGACCGACGGGTTCGCTACGGGCGCGGCCGATGCCGGGGCCAGCAGCGCGCCCGCGCCGAGCGCGGAGGCTCCCGCTCCGACGACGAGCGCGGCGACCACGGCCGACGCGGTCTTGCGGGCATGGGGGCTGCGGGCGGACGAGGTGGGTGGACGACGACGAGCGAGGACGCGCATGCGGGGTGGACCTCTCGTGAGACGCAGGCCTCGTTGCCCACGTCGGGCGCCACCCAGCGGCCATGCTGAGAGAGCGCTCCCTGAGCGTAGCGAACCTGACATTTGGCCCACAAGCGGGCATCGTTTCGGGGAGCGCTCCCCACGATGGCCGCGATTCGTGGCCGCGGGACGTGCGGGCAGGTCAGGCCAGCTGGCCCGCGCGGTACTCGTCCTCGAGGATCGCCATGATGATGGCGTCGCAGTACCCGTCGCCGTCGCGGTACGCGTCGCGCTTGCGACCCTCGACCCGGAACCCGAGGTTCTCGTAGAGCGACTTGGCCCGCGCGTTGATGCTCAGCACGTCGAGCTCCACGCGGTGCAGGCCGATCCCGTCGAACGCGAACCCCAGCATGAGCATGATGCCCTCGGTGCCGTACCCCCGGCCGCGGTAGGTGGGGCCCATGGACAGCCGGAGGTTCGCGGACCGGACCACCTCGTCGACCTCGTTGAGCACGATCTCGCCGCGGAAGGTGTCGTCGCCGTTGGCCGTGACGGCGAAGTCGTACCGCCCCTCGGCGGTCGCGCGGCTCGCGCACCAGGCGTCGATCTCGGCGCGGCTGAACGTGCGCGTCGTGCCCGTGAGGCGGTTGCCCTCGGGGTCCGCGAGCATCTCCCACATCGCCTCGGCGTCGTCGGGCCGGATGGGGCGCAGGGTGATCATCTCGCCCTGCAGCGTCGGCTTCTCCATCGGCGTCTCCTCTCGTCCCCACGGACGGTACGGCGCACGTGTGGCGACGACGTTACCCGCGCATCTCACCCGCCCGTCGCCCGACTCGCCCCCGCGCGCCCGATCCCCGCGCATCGAGCCGCCGCGAGTCCGCGACTCCCGCGCGAGACCGTCACCTCGAGTGAACGGTCTCGCGCGGGAGTCACGGACTCGGCGTCAGGAGAAGGAGCCGACCTCGGCGTCCTGCGCCTCTTCGATCGCCGCGCGGGTCGCGGCGCCCGTGTCCTTGAAGTGGCCGACCGTCGCGAGCAGGAGCCCGACGACGACCCAGCCCACGAGGGCCAACCACAGCGCGGCCGTGCCGGCTGCCGGGAAGTAGGAGTGGTCACGCAGGAGCGCCGCGGCAGCGCCCGGCGGGAGCCACTGCCCGATCGCCCCCCACGGGGCCGGGAGCATCTGCCAGGGCGCCGCGGCCGAGGCGATGGGGTTCGCGACGAGCAGGAAGAGCACCGGCCCGATCGCGATGCCCGCGCGCCCGACGATCGAGACGAAGCCGACGATCACGCTCGCGATCGCGGCGAACGTGAGCGCCACGATCGACGCGTTCACCAGGTAGCTGCCCTGCAGCGCACCGAACATGCCCTGCAGGATCCCCGCCACCGCGAGCCCGCCGACGACGGAGTACACGCCGACGGCCGTCACCCGACGCCACACGCCGACCACGCCGAGCGAGATCGCGATGCCGCCGATCATGCCGCCGATCACCAGCGGGAGGGTCACCACGCCCAGGATCGTGCCGCGCGGGTCGCCCGAGGAGAGCGGGACGACGTCCGTGACGGGAACGGTGGTCTCCAGCTGGGCGCCGAGCACGGGAGCAAGAGCGGACAGCTGCTGTGCGACGACCGCGCTGCCGGCGCTCGTCGTGAGCACCTCGGGCTCGTCGCCCAGGACGATCGCGCCGTACACGTCGCGCGTCTCGATGAGCCCGACCGCATCCGCCCGATCGTCCGCCGCGACCACGTCGAACACGCCGGGAGCGCGCTGCTCGAGCGCTCCCGAGACCTGCGCCACGGCTGTCGACGGGCCAGCGATCGCGATCGGCAGGTCGTGCGCCTTCGAGGTGGCGCTCGGCCACAGGAAGGCGAGCGCGAGCAGCGTCACCGCTCCCGCGAGGCCGAGGCCCATGGCGACGAGGCGGCGCCAGGGCGTGTGCGGCTGGTTCGACATGACGGACTCCTTAAACCGAACGTTCATTCTTGTTTACCAGCGTCGACCCGAGGTGACGACTTGTCAAGAACGATCATTCGTTTTTAGGGTGCAGTGTGCCCAAGGTCACCGAGGACTACCGAGTCGCCCGCCGACAGGAGATCGCCGACGCCGCGTTGCGCGCGTTCCGCCGCAAGGGGTTCCACGCCACGTCGATGGCCGAGATCATCGCCGAGTCCGGACTGTCCGCCGGGGCGATCTACGGCCACTTCCCGAGCAAGGACGCGCTCGTCGTCGACGTCGCGTCCCGGATCGTCGACGCGCGCGTCGCCGAGATCGAGAAGCTGAGGACGCTCGATCCGATGCCGGCCCCACCCGCGCTCCCACGCATGCTGGTCACCGCGATGAAGCGGGAGTTCGGCACGACCGGCGTGATGCTGCAGATCTGGGGGGAGGGCGTCACGGACCCGACCGTGCGGGACCTCGCGGCGAGCCTCGTGCGCCGCCTGCGCGAGACGATCGGCGCGTACGTGTCGACGTGGCACCAACGCACCTACGCCACGCCCGCGCCGGAGGCCGACGCTCTCGGGGCCGAGCAGGCGACGCTTTTCGTCGCCGCCGTGCAAGGGTTCGTCATCTCGGAGACGATCGTGACCGACTTCGACGCCGAGGCGTACCTCGCGGCGCAGGAGAAGTACCTGCCACGCTGACCGCCCGGGCGCCGCAGCGGCGGCGCCCGGGCAGGGTGTCAGCCCTGGGTGCGCTCGAGCACCAGCTCGCGCACACGGCCGGCGTCGGCCTGGCCGCGCGTGGCCTTCATGACAGCGCCGATGATCGCGCCGATCGGGCCCTGGTTGCCGCCGCGGATCTTCTCGACGAGGTCCGGCGACGCGGCGAGCGCGGCGTCGATCGCCTCGAGGAGCGGGCCGTCGTCGGAGACGACCTCGAGCCCGCGGGCCACGACGACCGCCTCGGGCTCACCCTCGCCCGCGAGCACGCCCTCGAGCACCTGCCGCGCGAGCTTGTCGTTGATCCGGCCGCTGTCGACGAGCGACTGCAGCGCGCCGATCTGCGCGGGCGTGATCGGCAGGTCGGCCAGCTCGACCTCCTGCTGCTTCGCGGTGCGGGCGAGCTCGCCCATCCACCACTTGCGGGCGGCCGCGGGCGACGCGCCGGCCGCCACGGTCGCCTCGATGAGCTCGACCGCACCGGCGTTGACGACGTCCCGCATCTCGGCGTCGGCGTAGCCCCACTCCCCCTGCAGCCGGCGACGACGCGCGGCCGGGAGCTCGGGCAGCGCCGCGCGGATCTCCTCGATCCAGGCACGGTCCGGGACGATCGGCGCGAGGTCCGGCTCCGGGAAGTAGCGGTAGTCCTCGGCGTCCGACTTGACGCGGCCCGACGTCGTCGTGCCGGTGTCCTCGTGCCAGTGCCGGGTCTCCTGCGTGACCGTGGCGCCCGCGTCGAGAACGGCCGCCTGGCGGCTGATCTCGTAGCGGACCGAGCGCTCGACCGAGCGGAACGAGTTCACGTTCTTGGTCTCGGTGCGGGTGCCCAGCGGCGACTCGGGCGTCGGGCGCAGGGACACGTTGACGTCCGCACGCACGTTGCCGCGCTCCATGCGGGCCTCGGACACCTCCAGCGCGCGGAACAGGTCCCGCAGCGTCTGCACGTAGGCGCGCGCCACCTCGGGCGCGCGCTCGCCGGCTCCCGTGATGGGACGTGTGACGATCTCCACGAGCGGGATACCGGCACGGTTGTAGTCGACGAGCGAGTACTCCGCGCCGTGGATACGGCCCGTGGAGCCGCCGACGTGGGTGTTCTTGCCCGCGTCCTCCTCCATGTGCGCGCGCTCGATGTCCACGCGGAACACCGTGCCGTCCTCGAGCTCGACGTCGACGTAGCCGTCGAACGCGATGGGCTCGTCGTACTGCGACGTCTGGAAGTTCTTCGGGACGTCCGGGTAGAAGTAGTTCTTGCGCGCGAACCGGCAGCTCTCGGCGATCGAGCAGTTGAGCGCGAGGCCGATGCGGATCGCGTACTCGACGGCCTTCTCGTTGACGACCGGCAGCGCACCGGGGAGCCCGAGCGAGACGGGGGTCACCGACGTGTTCGGTTCCTCGCCGAACCCGGCGGGGGCACCGTCGAACATCTTGGTCGCCGTGCCGAGCTCGACGTGCACCTCGATGCCGATCACCGGGTCGAAGCGGGAGACGGCCTCGTCGTAGTCCACGAGGTCCACCAGCGCGCTCATCGGGTCTCCAGTTCCGGGGCACGACCCAGCAGCGGGCCGCCCCACTCGTTCTCCAGCAGTGCCTCGAGCGCGGCGCCCACCCGGTAGAGGCGGTCGTCCGCCTTCGCGGGGGCGAGCACCTGGAAGCCGACCGGCAGGCCGTCGTCGGACAGCCCGCTCGGCAGCGACAGGCCCGGCACGCCGGCCAGGTTGGCGGGGATGGTCGCGACGTCGTTGAGGTACATCGCCAGCGGGTCGTCGAGCTTCTCGCCGAGCTTGAACGCCGTGGTGGGCGCGGTCGGCGAGACGAGCACGTCGGCCTTGGCGAACGCGGCGTCGAAGTCGCGCTGGATGAGCGTGCGCACCTTCTGCGCCGAGCCGTAGTAGGCGTCGTAGTAGCCCGCCGACAGCGCGTAGGTGCCGAGGATGATGCGGCGCTTGACCTCGTCGCCGAAGCCCTGGCCGCGGGTCGCGGACATCACGCGCTCGGCCGTGGGGTTGTCCTCGGGGATGACCCGCAGGCCGAAGCGCATGCCGTCGAACTTGGCCAGGTTGCTGGACGCCTCGGCCGGCAGGATCAGGTAGTACGCCGCGAGCGCGTACGTGAAGTGCGGGCAGGAGACCTCGACGATCTCGGCGCCCGCGCGGCGCAGCAGCTCGAGCGACTCCTCGAACCGCGCGAGCACCCCGGGCTGGTAGCCCTCGCCCTGCAGCTCGGTGATGACGCCGACGCGCACGCCCGTCAGGTCGCCGTTCGCGCCCTGGCGCGCAGCCGCGACGAGACCCGGCAGCGGCTCGGCGAGGCTCGTCGAGTCGCGCGGGTCGTGGCCGCCGATCAGCTCGTGCAGCAGCGCGGAGTCGAGCACCGTGCGGGTGACCGGACCGGCCTGGTCGAGGCTGCTCGCCAGGGCGATCAGGCCGTACCGCGAGACGCCGCCGTAGGTCGGCTTGACCCCGACCGTCCCGGTGACGGCGGCGGGCTGGCGGATCGAGCCGCCCGTGTCCGTGCCGATGGCCAGCGGGGCCTCGTACGCGGCGACGGCAGCGGCCGAACCGCCACCCGAACCACCGGGGATCCGGTCCAGGTCCCACGGGTTGTGGGTGTTGCCGTACGCGGAGTGCTCGGTCGACGAGCCCATCGCGAACTCGTCCATGTTGGTCTTGCCGAGGATCGGCAGGCCCGCGGCCTTGATCTTCTCGACGAGCGTCGCGTCGTACGGCGGCACCCAGCCCTCGAGGATCTTCGAGCCGGCGGTCGTCGGCAGGCCCTGCGTCACGACGACGTCCTTGACTGCGATCGGCACACCGGCGAGAGCGTGCAGCTGCTCCCCCGCGGCGCGGCGCGCGTCGACGTCGGCTGCCGTCGCGAGCGCCTGCTCGCCGCTGACGTGCAGGAACGCGTGCACGGCGCCGTCGACGGCGGCGATGCGGTCGAGGTGCGCCTGCGTCGCCTCGACGCTGGACGCCTCGCCGGACGCCAGGACGTCGGCGAGCGCCGCGGCCGAGATCCGGGTCAGGTCACTCACGAGTCCTCCCCCAGGATCTGCGGGACGAGGAACTTGCCGTCCTCCGCGGCGGGCGCGGAGGCGAGCACCGCGGCGCGGTCCACAGGGGCAACCGGGACGTCCGAACGGAACACGTTCGACAGGGGCAGGGGGTGGCTGGTGGCCGGCACGTCGGGCGTGGCGATCTCGCTCACGCGAGCGACCGACTCGACGATCACGTCGAGCTCGCCCGCGAGGCGGTCCAGCTCGGCGGAGGTCAGGTCGATCCGGGCCAGCCCCGCCACGCGCGCGACCTCGTCGCGAGAGAGGGAGGACATGCGAGGAGTCTAGTGGGGCGCCCGGGCCGCCTGATCGACGGCCGCGGAGACCAGTGTGAGCAGCGCCTGCGCATAGGCGTCCTCGGCCTGCTCCGCGGTGAAGGACTGCTCCGGCCGCCCTGCGACCTCGACCACCACCTGGTAGGTCCCGTCCGTCGAGCGTGCGAGCGAGCGGAACGTGCCGCCGAGCAGGTCCCTCAGCTGGTCCTCGCGCGGCAGCCAGAGCGCATCCTCCTGCGCGACGGAGTCGAGCGCCCACTCGGTCGTGCCGTTGAAGCCCAGCACCGTGCCGGTGTCGTACGAGTGCGCCTCGATGGTCATCTCGCTGATGGTAAAGACCTCGTCGTCCAGCCCGTCGACGAGCACGACGAACCGGTCTCCGGACGCCGGTTGCCACCGCAGCCCTGCGGCCCGCAGGAGCAGCGCGAGATCGGTCGAGATCATCGCGTCAGTATCCACCGGCCCGGCCGGTGGGTGCAGCGCTGCGACGGGACCGGCCCGAATAAGGGTCTTCCGGGACAAAATCCGGACCACTACCGTGGCCGACCGTGACAGCGTCGGCGCGTGCCGATACACCCCTGCTGGCGACCATGACAGGAGTCACCCATGTCATCACCAGCTCGACGGATCACGACTGCACTTGTCGGTGCAGCCATGCTCGGTACCGGTCTCGTCGCCGCGACCGCCGTACCCGCGAACGCGGCCTCGACCTGCAGCGCCCTCTTCGACGACTTCAGCTACAGCTCGTCGAGCGACGGCGCTCTGACGGCGAACGGCTGGCAAGCACGCTCCAACGCCGGGGGCCCCGGAGTCGCCGGGGCGCAGTGGTCCCCCAACAACATCTCGTTCCCGACGGTGGACGGCTCCAAAGCCGCGCGCCTCACGGCCTACACCGACGGCACCGCCGCCGGGACCTCGCAGGCGGAGCTGCTCACCACCGCGCGCAGGTTCCAGAACGGCACCTACGCGAGCCGCATCAAGTTCACCGACGGCCCCGCCTCCGGCAACGACGGCGACCACGTCAACGAGACGTTCTTCGCCATCGGGCCGGCGCAGCGCTACGACTACGACCCCGAGTACAGCGAGCTCGACTTCACCGAGTACCTCCCCAACGGCGGGTGGGGCGTCGGCGGTCCGATCGCGTACCAGACCAGCTACAACGGCTACCGCCTCGAGCCGTGGGACCCGCACAACAAGCACTCGCAGCAGACCCGGAGCTACTCAGGCTGGCACACGGTCGTCACCACGGTGGCCGACGGGCACGTGAAGTACTACATCGACGGGACCCTGCTCGGCGATCACACGGTCGACGAGCAGACCGGGCAGTACCCCGTGGCGCCCCGCGTGAAGATGTCCGTGAACTTCAACCTGTGGTTCATCGACACGGCCGCCCACACAGGCGGGCGCAGCACGTACACGCAGGACGTCGACTGGTTCTACTACGCGAAGGACCAGGTCATCTCGCCCAGCGAGGCGGCCTCGACGGCGGCGTCGCTGCAGGCGGCGGGCACCGCACGCCTCGACACCCTCGACTCGGGCACCTGCGGCGGCGGAGGCGGCGGCACGGGCTCCGGGAACACGGTCGTGAGCAACTGGAACAACAAGTGCATCGACGTCCCGGGCTTCAGGTTCAACCCGGGCCAGGCGCTCGACGTGTGGGACTGCAACAACGGAAGCAACCAGAAGTGGGAGTTCACGGGTGGCACGCTGCGCTCGCAGAACAACCTGTGCCTGGACGCGGCCGGCGCGGCGACGGCCAACGGCACGGTCATCCAGGTGGCCACGTGCAACGGCAACACCGCGCAGCAGTTCACGCTGCGCGGTGACGGTTCGTTGCTCAACGCCCGGTCGGGACGCTGCGTCGACATCGGCGGGTGGAACGGCTCGAACGGCGCAGCGCTGATCCTGTGGGACTGCAACGGCCAGGCCAACCAGAGCTGGCGGCGGGTGTAGCACCCCTCGTCGTCCGGGTCCGAGGCCCCTCAACCCCGGACCCGGACGACGTCGCGGCCGAGCGGCGATCAGTGGGAGCTGAAAGCCGCGTCGAAGGCCGCCGCAGGTGGATCGAACGCGTTGCGTCGCACGAACTCCAGCGCCTCGGGGGCACCGAGCAACCGGTCCATCCCTGCGTCCTCCCACTCCACCGAGATCGGGCCGTCGTACCCGATCGCGTTGAGCGCCCGGAAGGAGGCCTCCCACGGGACGTCCCCGCGCCCCGTGGAGACGAAGTCCCAGCCCCGGTGCTGGTCGGCCCACGCGAGGTGCGACGAGAGCCGGCCGTTGCGGCCGTTGCCGAGCCGGAGCTTCACGTCCTTGCAGTCCACGTGGTAGATCCGGTCGGCGAAGTCGCCGATGAAGTCCACCGGGTCGAGGTCCTGCCAGATGAAGTGGCTCGGGTCCCAGTTGAGACCGAACGACTCGCGGTGGCCGATGGCCTCGAGCGTGCGCACGGTCGTCCAGTAGTCGTAGGCGATCTCGCTCGGGTGGACCTCGTGCGCGAACCGCACGCCCACCTCGTCGAACACGTCGAGGATCGGGTTCCACCGCTTCGCGAAGTCCTCGTAGCCCGCGTCGACCGCGGCCTGCGAGACGGGCGGGAACATCGCGACGTACTTCCAGATGCTCGAGCCCGTGAAGCCGACCACGGTCTTGACGCCGAGCTTCGCCGCGAGGCGAGCGGTGTGCTGCATCTCGGTCGCCGCGCGCTGCCGCACTCCCTCGGGGTCGCCGTCGCCCCACACCACGTCGGGGAGGATGTCGCGGTGGCGCTGGTCGATCGGGTCGTCGCACACCGCCTGGCCCTTGAGGTGGTTGGAGATCGCCCAGACCTTCAGGCCGTGCCGCTCCAGGATCTCCAGGCGGCCCGCGACGTACTCGTCGTCGTCCCAGCGCCAGGGGTCGAGGTGGTCCCCCCAGCAGGCGATCTCCAACCCGTCGTAGCCCCAGCCCGCCGCGAGCCGGGCGACCTCCTCGAACGGGAGGTCGGCCCACTGCCCGGTGAACAGGGTGATCGGTCGTGCCATGTCAGCGCTCCGGCTTCGTCGCAGGGTTCTTCAGAGGGTCCTTCACAGGGCGGTGTCGATCGGCGTCCACGTCGAGTCTGCCGCCGCCGATCGCTCGACGGCGTCGAGCACGCGCTGGACGGCCAGGCCGTCCGCGAACGTCGGGGTGGGCGCGGTGCCGGTCGCGATGCCGCCGACGAGGTCGACGACCTGGTGCGTGAACGCGTGCTCGTAGCCGAGCCCGTGCCCCGCCGGCCACCACGAGCCGACGTAGGGGTGGTCGGGCTCAGTGACGACGATCCGGCGGAACCCCGCCGTCGTCGCCGGCTCCGACGCGTCGAACAGGTGCAGGACGTTCATGTCCTCGAAGTCGAAGGCCAGCGAACCCGCCGAGCCGTTGATCTCGAGCCTGATCGCGTTCTTGCGGCCGTAGGCGAACCGCGTCGCCTCGAACGTCGCGAGCCCGCCGCCGGACATCCGGCCCAGGAACACGGCGGCGTCGTCGACCGTCACCGGTCCCGTGGCCCCCGACGACGAGGTCCCGGACAGGCCCGCGAACGAGTCGGCGACCGGGCGCTCGTGGACGAAGGTCTCGAGGATCGCGGAGACGCCCGTGATGCGCTCCCCCGTGACGAACTGCGCGAGGTCGACGATGTGCGCGCCGATGTCGCCCAGCGCTCCCGAGCCGGCCTTCTGCTTGTCGAGCCGCCAGCTCAGCGGCGCGGCGGGGTCCGCGATCCAGTCCTGCAGGTACTGCGCGCGCACGTGGCGCACGGTCCCGATCCGGCCGTCGGCGACGAGCTGCCGGGCGAGCTGGATCGCGGGGACGCGCCGGTAGGTGAAGCCGACCATCGCGATCCCGGGCGCGGACGCCGCGGCAGCAGCCATGGCCTCGGCCTCGGCGACCGAGTTGGCCAGCGGCTTCTCGCACAGCACGTGCCGCCCGGCCTCGAGCGCCGTGATCGCGATCTCGGCGTGCGTGTCACCGGGGGTGCAGATGTCGACGAGGTCGACGTCGTCGCGGACGACGAGCGCCTTCCAGTCGGTCTCGACGTCGCGCCACCCCTGCACCACCGCGGCCTTGCGCACCGCGGCCTCGTTGCGTCCCGCGACGACCGCCATGTCGACGGTCATGGGCAGGTCGAAGAACCGGGGCGCGTTGCGCCACGCCTGCGAGTGCGCCACGCCCATGAAGGCGTAGCCCACCATCCCCACGCCGAGGCGGGGGGCATCGTTCGTTGTTGTCACTGGAGCCTCCTCCGGGGACCGTGACGGGACCGGGCGGGCCGCAGGGCTGCGACGGCCCGCCCGGTCGATGTCAGGACTCGAACGCCGTCGGCAGGTACTTGTCGACGTTGTCCTTGGTCACCACGGGGGCGTACAGCTGGACCTTGCGGGGCACCTCGACCTCGACGAGGTCGCTCATCGACTTGCCCTGCACGAGCAGCCGCGCGAGCTTGATGCCGTCGGCCGCCTGGGTGGACGGGTAGATGACCGTCGCCTTGAGGACCGTGTTGTCGGCCTTGATCGCGTCCATGACGTTCTTCGAGCCGGCGCCGCCGACCATGAAGAACTCGTCGCGTCCGGCCTCCTCGATCGCGGCCAGGACGCCGACGCCCTGGTCGTCGTCGTGGTTCCAGATGGCGTCGAGCTTGGGCGCGGCCTGCAGCAGGCTCGCGGCCGCGGCGTTGCCACCCTGGACCGTGAAGTCGGCCGCCACGCGGTTCGACACCTTCAGGCCGCACGTGGCCAGCGCGTCGGCGAAGCCCTTGCTGCGGTCCTGCGTGAGCGGGAGCGAGTCGATGCCGGCGATCTCGGCGACCTTGGCGTCGGTCTTGCCGCCGAGCTGGTCGCAGATGTAGTCGCCCGCGCTGACGCCCATGCCGTAGTTGTCGCCGAGCACCGTGGTGCGTGCGGCGTTCGGGTCGGAGAACTCGCGGTCGACGTTCACCACGGGGATGCCCGCCTTCATGGCCTTGTTGGCCACCTCGGTGAGCGCCGCGCCGTCGAACGGCAGCAGCACGATCGCGTCGACCTTGTCGTTGATGAACTGCTCGATCTGGCTGATCTGGACGTTGACGTCGTTGGTGCCCTCGGCCTGCTTGAGCTCGACGTCCGAGTACTTGGCGGCCTCGGCGACGGCGCCCTTGGTGATGGCACCCATCCAGCCGTGGTCGGCGGCGGGGGCCGAGAAGCCGATGACGACCTTGTCGCCCGGCTCGTCGTTGCCCGTCGAACCGCCCGGGTCCGCCGTGGCGCTCGGCGCCTCGCTCGTCGGGTCGTCCTTCGGCGTGTTCGACGTACAACCGGCCACGACGAGCGTGAGTGCGGCCGCGGTGCCGGCGATGGCGAGCCAACGACGGCGCAGGGGTGCTGCAGACATGACGATCCTCCTTGATCAGGTGCTGCGGTGGGGTTGCGGGTGACGATCTGGGTCAGGTGGTGCCGGCTCGGGAGCGCTCGGCGATGCGTCGCTGGAGCAGCACGGCGACGACGATGATCACGCCCTTGGCGACGTTCTGCGCCGAGCTGGAGACGTTGTTCTGCGTGAACACGTTGGTGAGCGTGGTGAAGATCAGGACGCCGAGGACGGTGCCGACGATGGTGCCGCGACCGCCGGCGAGCAGGGTGCCGCCGACGACGACCGCCGCGATGGCGTCGAGCTCGTAGTACTGCCCGTTGGTGGAGCTTCCGGCCGTCGTGCGGCCGAGCATCATGACGCCGCCGATGCCGGCCGCGAGGCCCGCGAGCGCGTAGAGGTACATCGTGTGGCGCTTGACGTTGATGCCCGCGAGGCGGGCCGCCTCGGGGTTGCCGCCGACGGCGATCGTGCGGCGACCGAACGTCGTGCGGTTGAGCACGATCCAGCCCACGACGGCGACGACCGCGAAGATCCACACGAGCATCGGCACGCCGAGCACGTCGGAGCGGAAGACGTCGAGGAAGCCCTGGACCTTGACCACCTGCGTCTGGCGGTTCGCGATGATCTCCGCGAGCCCGCGCGCCGAGACCATCATGGCCAGGGTCGCGATGAACGCCACGACCTTGCCGTAGGCGATCAGCACGCCGTTCACGACGCCGGCGCCGAGGCCGACGAGCAGCGCGACGCCCACCATGACGAGCCAGTGGGTGTCCTCGGCCATCGTCTGCGTCGCGAGCGTGCTCGCCCACACCGAGGAGAGGCCGACCACGGAGCCGACCGACAGGTCGATGCCGCCTCCGGTGATCACGAAGGTCATCCCGATGCTCAGCACACCGAGCACCGCGGCGAGCCGCAGGATCGTCAGCAGGTTGTCGACGCTGAGGAAGCGGTCCCCGGCCGTGATGACGCCGACGATCGACAGCGCGAGGAGCGCGATGACCAGCCCGAGGTTGCGGCCGGCGGCGCCGTGCAAGAACGACTGACGCTGGTTCTTCTCGTCGCCCGTCGCCTTCTCGACCCGGGCGGACTCGTCCGCTGCGGGCACCTTGGCGGTGACGTCCTGCTCGCTCACGCGGCACTTCCTTCCATGACGAGGTCGAGCACGCGGTGCTCGTCGATCTCGGCCGCCGGTCCCTCGTGGACCACGCGACCTTCGGACACCACGAGGACGCGGTCGGACAGGCCGAGCACCTCCTCGATCTCGCTCGAGACGACGAGGACCGCCGTCCCCTGCGCGGCGAGCTGCGCGATCAGGGCGTAGATCTCGGCGCGGGCTCCGACGTCGACGCCGCGCGTGGGTTCGTCGAGCAGCAGCACCCGGCAGCCGTGCACGAGCCAGCGCGCGAGCAGCACCTTCTGCTGGTTGCCGCCCGACAGCGTGCGCGCGGGGCGGTCGCCGTCGGCGGGACGGACGTCGAGCGCCTCGATCTGTGCTTCGGCCTCGCGCTTCTCGGCGCCCTCGTCGAGGAAGCCGGCGTTGGCCGTGCGAGCGAAGGTCGACAACGTGATGTTGCGGTAGACGGGTTCCTCGAGCAGCAGACCCTGGCTCTTGCGCTCCTCCGGGCACAGGCCGATGCCCGCGCGCACCGCGTCCGGCACCGAGCCAGCACGCAGCGAGCGCCCGCCGACCGTGACGGTTCCCGCCGTGGCCCGACGCGCCCCGAACACGGTCTCGAGGATCTCCGAGCGACCGGAACCGACCAGACCCGCGAGGCCGACGACCTCCCCTGCTCGCACGTCGAAGCTCACGTCCTCGAACGAGCCGCGCAGACCGAGACCGTCGACGCTCAGCAGCGTGGTGGCGTCGGGCGCCACGGGCGGGCGGCGCGGGATGGCGAACTCGACGTTGCGGCCCGTCATGAGGCGGATCAGCTCGGCGGTCGGGGTGTCGGCCACGGCGAGACCGCGGGCCACGGTGCGACCGTCCTTGAGCACCGTGATGCGGTCCCCGATCTGGCGGATCTCCTCGAGCCGGTGCGAGATGTAGACGACCGCGACGCCGTCGGCGGTCAGGTCGCGGACCACGCGGAAGAGGTTCGTGACCTCCTCGGAGTCGAGCACGGCCGACGGCTCGTCCATGACGATGACGCGTGCGTCGTGCGACAGCGCGCGGGCCATGCTGACGATCTGCTTGCCCGCGGCGGACAGCGTGCCGACCTCACGGTGGGGCGAGATGCTCGAGTGCCCCAGGCGCGCGAGCAGCTTGCGGGTGTTCTGCGCCGCCGTGCGGCGCTGGGAGAAGCCCCCGGTCGCGAGCTCGTGGCCCAGGTAGACGTTCTCGGCGACGGACAGCCCGTCGACGACGTCGAGCTCCTGGTACATCGTCGCGACGCCGAGCTTGAGCCCGGCGACGGGGTTGTGGATCGTCACGGGCGCGCCGTCGAGCAGGATCTCGCCCTCGTCGGGCTGGTGCGCCCCGGCGAGCACCTTGATCAGCGTCGACTTGCCGGCGCCGTTCTGGCCGAGCAGGCAGTGCACCTCGCCGGCGCGGACGTCGAGGTCGACGCCGTCGAGCGCTCGTGCTCCAGGGAACTGCTTGACGATGCCGCGCATCGTCAACAGGGCGGAGTTCTGTGGGTCGTCTGTGACCATGCGGACGAAACTAGGGGTACTTCTGTCGAGCGTCAAGCAAAAGATGGAAGTTGTGTGGCAGAGTTATGCGAACGTGATCTGCACAAGCCGGTGCCCGACACGTGGAGAGTCGCGTTGCCGACGTCGGAATCAAGGGTGGTTCACTGTGCGCATGGACGAGCTGACCAAGTTCGCCCCGAGGCCGACGGGCGCCGGGGAGATGTTCCAGCTCCTCCGTGACGGGGCGCCGCGCACCCGCGCCGACCTGGCCACCCTCACGGGTCAGGCGCGCTCGACCATCGCGGCCCGCGTGGACCTGCTGCTCGCCTCCGGGTTCGTGACGCCCGCCGGCGAGGCGAACTCGACCGGAGGTCGTCCCCCGGCGACGTTCCGCTTCAACCCGGCAGCCCGGGTGGTGCTGGCCGTCGACCTCGGCGCCACGCACTCGAGGCTCGCGCTGACGGACCTGGCGGGCGAGGTGCTGGCCGAGCACGCCGAGCAGATCGCCATCGCGGAAGGGCCCGAGCCCGTGCTCGGTCGCGTCGTCGAGCTCGCGCACCAGCTGCTCGCGTCCGCGGGTCGACCCGAGTCGGACCTCGTGAGCGTGGGCGTCGGCCTGCCCGGGCCCGTCGAGCACTCCACCGGCCGCCCCATCAACCCGCCGATCATGCCCGGCTGGGACGACGCCGACGTGCCGGGGATCCTGGGCCGCAAGCTGCACGTGCCCGTGCTCGTCGACAACGACGTCAACATCATGGCGCTCGGCGAGCACACCTCGCAGTGGTCCGACGTGGACCACCTGCTGTTCGTCAAGGTCGCGACCGGCATCGGCGCGGGCATCATCTCCGACGGCGCCATCCGCCGCGGCGCGCAGGGCTCGGCCGGCGACCTCGGCCACATCGCCGTGCCCGGCGGCCTCGACCTGCCGTGCCGCTGCGGCAACACCGGCTGCCTCGAGGCCGTCGCGAGCGGCCCGGCGATCGCCTCGGCGCTGACCGCCCTCGGCACGCCCGCGAGCACGGGCGTCGACGTCGTCAGCCTCGTCCGGGCGGGCGACCTGGACGCGAGCCGCGAGGTGCGCGAGGCCGGGCGGCACATCGGCGGCGTGCTCGCCGCGTGCGTGAGCATGCTCAACCCGTCCGTCATCGTGATCGGGGGCCAGGTCGCCGAAGCCGGCGAGCACCTCATCGCCGGGATCCGCGAGGTGGTCTACCGCCGGTCGCTACCGTTGGCCACGCAGCACCTGCGCATCGTCGCGTCCAGGACCGCCGGACGCGCCGGTGTGCTCGGTGCGAGCGCGATGGCGGCCGAGCACGTGCTCTCCGCCGCCGCGATCGACGCACACATCGCCTGATCAACACCCTTGGAGGAGATCGTGACCCGTCGGGCACTCGTCGTGCGCGGAGGTTGGGACGGCCACGCCCCGGAGGAGGCCGCCGACCTGTTCGTGCCGTACCTGCGCGAGCACGACTTCGACGTGACCGTCGAGGGGTCGCTGGAGGTGTACGCCGACGCCGAGTTCATGGCCGCGACCGACCTCGTCGTGCAGTGCTGGACGATGGGCGACATCCTGGCCGACGAGCTGCGCGGCCTGCGCACGGCCGTCGCGGCGGGCACGGGCTTCGCGGGCTGGCACGGCGGCATCGTGGACTCGTTCCGCGTCGCCACCGACTACCTCCAGCTCGTCGGCGCGCAGTTCGCGGCGCACCCGAACAACCTGGTCGAGCACACCATCGAGATCACGCGCCCCGACCACCCGATCGTCGAGGGCATCGGCGACTTCGCGCTCCACTCCGAGCAGTACTGGCTGCTCACGGACCCGCTCAACGAGGTGCTCGCGACGACGACCATCACGCCGGGTCCCGGCGACGAGTGGCACGCGCCGATCACCTCTCCCGCCGTGTGGACGCGGCTGTGGGGCGCGGGGCGCGTGTTCGTCTCGACGCCGGGGCACCAGCTCGCCGACCTCGAGATCCCTCAGGTGCGGGCGATCATCGAGCGCGGTCTGCTGTGGGCGGCCCGCTGATCCGCTCGAGCGCGATCTCCCGGTAGCGGTACGCGTCGGCGGGCTGGAAGCCGAGGTTGCCGTAGAGCCGGGATGCCGCGACGTTGTGCGACTCGACCTGCAGGAACGCACGCCGGGCGCCGTTCGCGCGCGCGGCGGCCAGCGCCCGCAGCGTCAGCTCGCGCCCGAGCCCGCCACGGCGCGAGTCAGGCAGCACGACGAGGCAGGACAGCCCCGCCCAGTCCTCGGCGTAGGCGACGCGGATGACACCGACGGCCCGCCCGTCGACGACCGCCGTGAGGTAGTCCGCTGGCGCGCCCACCAGGATCCGCCGGGCCAGGTCCGCATCCGCATCAGCCTTCTTGGCCCCGAGCCACAGCCCGAGCCACGCGCGGTCGGGCGCCGGTGCGACTCCGACGTGCAGGTGGGGGCGCCCCGGCTCGGGCGCGTTCGCGAGCTCGCGGACCAGCACGTCGGTGTCCGACGCGACGACGTACCCCCGCGCGTCGAGCTCGGCCTCGACGACCGCGTCGCCGAGCCCGACGCGCACGATGCTCGGCAGGCCTGCTGCGGCGTAGACGGCCTCGACCTCATCGATCGCGCCGGGCACGTCTCCTGACTGGGCGAGCGGCCCTGCGGTGGGTGACCCTGCGGTGAA
>JBCECL010000012.1:12956-25454 GCA_039207135.1 Brevundimonas sp. | reverse complement strand
CGGGCACGTCTCCTGACTGGGCGAGCGGCCCTGCGGTGGGTGACCCTGCGGTGAACGGCCCTGCGGCGGCCGACCCAGCGGCGGGCGGCAGCGCGCTGTTGGCTCGACGCGTCACTCCTGCGGACACCCCGACGCGCCAGCCGCCTCCCGTCACCTCGACGTGCGCGGGCGGCCACGTCGCCAGCTCGACGAGCACGCCGGGTGCCTGAGGCGGCGTCCACGTGTGCACCCGGAGGTGGATCTCCTCGTGGCCCCAGTCGCGCTCCGGCTGCGCGACGAAGCCCAGCCGCCCGTAGAGCCGGTGAGCCGTGTGCATCGCGTCCAGCGTCGAGAGCACGACGCGCCTGGCGCCCGCCGTCACGCACTGGCGCAGCGCGGCACGCATCAGGTCCTCGGCGATGCCGCGGCCGCGGGCCTCGGGTGCGACCGCGAGCATGCGGATCTCGAGCTCGCCCGGCTCCGCGATCTCCGCGTACGACGTCCCGTAGGGCGCGAGCGTCACGGTCCCGACGACGACGGCCGAGCCGTCGGACGCCTCGATCGTCGCGACGAGCAGTGTGGCCTCGACCGCCCGGCGTTCCGCGTCCCGCAGCTCGAGCGCGTAGTCCTCCTCCGGGTCCACGAGGCGATCGGCGAAGTACGCCTCGGCAGTGAGCGCGCCTGCATCGGCGATCTGCCGCCCCGACGCGACGGAGATGACGGGCGCGGCGCTCACGCGGACTCCTCGCTCGCATCAGGCACCTCGGTCGCGGCAGGCGCCTCGTCCGCAGGCTCGCCCGGCAGCGCGACGCCCTGCGGCCCGTGCGCGATCAGCGCCTCGAACCCCGCCTCGTCCAGGATCCGCAGCCCGAGCTCGCGCGCCTTGGTCTCCTTCGAGCCGGCGTTCTCTCCCACCACCACGTAGTCGGTCTTCTTCGAGACGCTGCCCGCAGCCTTGCCGCCGCGGCTCAGGATGGCCTCCTTCGCCTCGTCCCGGCTGAATCGCTCGAGGCCGCCGGTCACGACGATCGTCAAACCCTCGAGCGTGCGCTCCTGACCGGCCGCTACCTCGTCGCGCATCCGCACCCCGGCCGCCGCCCACCGGTCGACGATGTCGGCGTGCCACGGCTCGGCAAACCAGTCCCGCAGCGACTGCGCGATCGTCGGGCCGACGCCCTCGACCCCGGAGAGGCGCGCGTCGTCGCCGAGCGCCTCGCGCAGCGCGTCCATCGAGCGGAACTCCTGCGCGAGCGCGCGCGCCGCGGTCGGGCCGACGTTGCGGATGCTGAGCGCCACGAGCACGCGCCACAGCTCCTTCTCCTTGGCCAGGTCGAGCTCGTCGAGCAGCGTGCGGGCCGCCTCGGACGGCCCCCAGGACGCGAGCTCGCGCCCCTCCTCTGCCGCCTGCGCGCGCTGCGCCTTGGTCCACGTGAGGCGTCTGCGGAACGGCGTGCGGCGGCGCACGTTCCCGTCCTCGTCCTCGCGCGGCAGCCCGGTCTCGGGGTCGCGCACGACGACCTCGATCTCGCCCAGGACGGCGAGGCTCCGCTCGCGCACGACGGCCCGCTCGTCGTCGGACGCGTCCGGTCCGTAGCCGACCAGGTCGAACAGGTCCGCCTCGGTGCGCAGCGGCGGGGTCGACGGCACGTCCGGCTGGGTCAGCGCCGCCGCCGTGACCTCGCCGAGCGCCTCGATGTCGAGGCCGCCGCGCGAGCCGATGTGCTCGACCCGCCCGCGCACCTGCGCGGGGCACGACTCGGCGTTGGGGCAGCGCAGGTCGACGTCGCCCTCGCGCATGGGCCGCAGCGGGGTCCCGCACTCGGGGCACTCGGTCGGCATCTGCCACTCGACGCGCGGGTAGCCGTCGCCGCGCAGCGCGTCGACCGCGCCCACGATCTCGGGGATCACGTCGCCGGCCTTGCGCAGCACCACGACGTCCCCGACCAGCACGCCCTTGACCTTGACCACGTCCTGGTTGTGCAGCGTCGCCTGGCGCACCGTGCTGCCCGAGACGAACACCGGCTCCATCACTGCGAAGGGCGTGGCTCGCCCGGTGCGGCCGATGCCCACCTCGATCGCGACGAGCCGCGTGTTGACCTCCTCCGGCGGGTACTTGTACGCGATCGCCCACCGCGGCGCGCGGCTCGTCGAGCCGAGCCGGCGCTGCAGCACGAGCTCGTCGATCTTGACGACGATGCCGTCGATCTCGTGCTCCACGTCGTGCCGGTGCTCGCCGTAGTAGGCGACCATCTCCCGCACCCCGTCGAGCCCCTCGACCACGCGCGTGTGCCCGGAGACGGGGATGCCCCACCCGGCCAGCAGGTCGTACACCTGCGACTGCCGCTCGATCCCCGGGCCGTTGCCGTCGGCCCAGCGCAACGCGCCGATGCCGTGCGCGTACATCCGCAGGTCGCGCCCGGCCGTGACGCGCGGATCCTTCTGCCGCAGCGACCCGGCAGCGGCGTTGCGGGGGTTGGCGAACGCCGGGCGACCGGCCGCGACCTGCGCCTCGTTGAGCGCGGTGAACGCCGCGACCGGGAAGAAGATCTCGCCGCGCACCTCGATGAGCTCGGGGTGCGTCGTCGGGTCCCCGGCCAGCGTGTCGGGGATCGTGGTGATGGTGCGGACGTTGAGCGTCACGTCCTCGCCCGTTCGACCGTCCCCGCGCGTGACCGCGCGCACCAGGCGTCCCCGCTCGTACAGCAGGGCGATCGCCAGGCCGTCGATCTTGAGCTCGCACAGGTAGTGCAGCGGGGCCGACGTCTCGAGGTCACGGTGCGCCCGGTCCGCCCACGTGGCGACCTCGTCGAGCGAGAAGGCGTTGTCGAGCGACAGCATCCGCTCCACGTGGTCCACGGACGTGAACTCCGTCGAGAACGTGCCGCCCACGCGCTGCGTGGGTGACTCCGGCGTGCGCAGGCCGGGGTGCTCGTCCTCGAGCGCCTCGAGCTGACGCAGGCGCTCGTCGTACTCGGCGTCCGACGAGGTGGGGGTGTCGCGCACGTAGTAGGCGAACTGATCGGCAGCGATCAGGTCCGCCAGCTCGGTCCACCTGCGGCGGGCATCAGCGGGGATCTGGGTCTCGTCGCTCACCCGCCCATCATCGCGTGCACCACCCACACGCGCGGAACTCAGCGCCGCGCGCGGCGCCGTCCGGCCAGGACCAGTCCGACCGTCCCGGCCGCGCCGCCGACGATGAGCACCGCGGCGAGCGCCGTCGTCGTGCCCGACGCCTCCGCGACCACCACCTCCTCGCGCGTGCCGTCGACGACCCACGAGCAGGTCGAGCGCGCGGGGAACCAGTCGTAGTGGACGCTGGCGCCGTCCAGCGGCCCCTCCTTCGCGCCGTAGGCGACGAGGCACGGCTCGGTGCCGTCGTTGGTGACCAGCAGCGTCGTCTTGGCGACGGACACCCAGCTCACGACGAGGATGACGATGCCGACGATCGCGGCGAGCGTCGTCGCGAGCATCGCTGCCGAGCGGCGCAGCGCCACCCGTCGGGCGGCTGCGAGGTCGGGGTCGGTCATGCCTGGCTCCGTTCGATCACGATCCGTGCGCACCGCACGGCTCCAGCGAGCGCCGCGCGCGCATCGTCGGGCGTGGCCTGCGTCGGCGGGTCCCCGGCGAGCACGACGACCTCGGCGAGCCCCGCGGCGGGCAGCCCGACCGAGCGCCACGGGCGGGTCACGACGTCGGCCTGGCCGACGACGTCCGGGCCGGCGCACTGCGACGACTGCTGCGGCGGGACCTCCGCCCACAGCCGAAGCCCGCTCTCGACCGCCTCCGCCACGCGCTCCCAGCCGGGCTCGCCGAGGCCCGACACCCCGAGCGCGAACCCGTCAGCCCCCGACGCCCGCAGCGCGGGCAACGACGACCACGCGGTCCCGCCGTGCACGACAACGCTCCCCGCGCCCCCGCCGCGCGCGCCCGCGACCACGGACGCCAGGCGTTCGGCGGCGACCGGCCCGGGCACCCGGCGCAACGCCGCGTACCCGGAGAACGTCGGCAGGACGCCGGCGAGCACCTGGGCCAGCAGGGGCTCGTGCACCAGCACGGTCAGCTCGGCAGCGGGCACCGCGCGGCGCACGGCCGCGAGGTGCTCGCCCAGCCCGGCGGCGGACGACTCGGCCACCTCGCGCACCGCGCCGGCGTCGGACAGCACCCGGTCGCCGCGCGCGAGGTAGACCGACGCGGCGAGCGTGAGCGGTCCGAGCACGGGCACGACGAGCGGTCCGGCGTACCCGTGCGCGGCGACCGCGAGCGCGTCCAGGTCCTCCCGCGCGTACGCCTGCACCCGCGCGAGGTCACGGCCCGGCCGGTCGGCGAGCTTCCAGCCGTGCGGGCCGAGCTCGGCGGGCAGGTCGAGCAGCAGCCCGCTCGCGAGCCCGACGCGTTCGCCCCACGGTCCGCGCGCGGGCAGGGTCGGCGCGAACGGCATGCCCACGAGCCCGTCGGGCAGGTCGACGAGGTCGCCGACCACCACCGACGCGGCCTCGAGCGCGTCCAGCCCGGGCCACTGGCCCGCGCCGCTGACTCCCGTCATCGCGCAGCCGCACGGGCGCGCGAGGACGCCGTCACGGTCGCCTGGCCGAGCACGCGCGAGCCTGCGTAGAGCACGAGCGACTGCCCGGGTGCGACGCCGCGCAGCCCGTCGACGAGCGTCACCTCGACGAGCTCGCCGTCCACCCGCGCCCGCGCGGCGACCGGGACGCCGTGCGCGCGCACCTGGACCTCGCAGTCGAAGTCCTCCCCCGGAGCCGCGAACCACACCGCGCGGTCGGCCGACACCACGTCGACCAGCAGCTCGTCCGCCGAGCCCACCACCACCCGGTTGTTCACCGGCTCGATCGAGAGCACGTACCGCGGCTTGCCGTCCGCCGCGGGGCGCCCGAGCGCGAGCCCGCGCCGCTGCCCGACCGTGTAGGCGTACGCCCCGTCGTGCTCGCCGACCACCTCGCCCGCCGTGTCGACGACCTCACCGGGCCGCGAGCCGAGCCGCGACCGCAGGAACCCCTGGGTGTCACCGTCGGCGACGAAGCAGATGTCGTAGGAGTCGGGCTTGGCCGACACGGACAGGCCCCGTGCGGCCGCCTCGGCGCGGGTCTCGTCCTTCGAGGCGACGTCGCCCAGCGGGAAGATGGACCGGGCGAGCCGCTCGGGACCCATCACCGCGAGCACGTACGACTGGTCCTTGGCCTCGTCGAGCGCGCGGTGCAGCTCGCGCGTGCCGTCGGCCTGCACGACGACGCGCGCGTAGTGACCCGTGCACACGGCGTCGAACCCGAGCGCGACGGCCTTGTCGAGCAGCGCGGCGAACTTGATGTGCTCGTTGCACCGCACGCACGGGTTCGGCGTGCGGCCGGCCTCGTACTCCGCGAGGAAGTCGGCGACGACGGTCTGCTCGAACTGCTCGGACAGGTCCCACACGTAGTACGGGATGCCGAGCACGTCGGCGGCCCGGCGTGCGTCGCCCGCGTCCTCGATCGAGCAGCAGCCGCGCGAGCCGGTGCGGAACTGGTCGCGCGTGCGGGACAGCGCCATGTGCACGCCGACCACGTCGTGCCCGGCGTCGACGGCGCGCGCGGCGGCGACCGCCGAGTCGACGCCGCCCGAGAGGGCCGCAAGGACGCGCATCAGCGCACCGCCGCCAGGCCCGCGGCCCGCGCGCGGTCGACGACGGCGGGCAGCGCCTCGAGCAGCGCGGCCACGTCGGCGGCCGACGAGGTGTGGCCCAGGGAGAACCGCAGCGCGCCGCGCGCGTCGTGCTCGTCGACACCCATGGCGAGCAGCACGTGCGAGGGGCGCGGCACGCCGGCCTGGCACGCGGAGCCGGTGGACGCCTCGACCCCGGCCGAGTCGAGCAGGTACAGGAGCGAGTCGCCCTCGCAGCCCGGGAACGTGAAGTGCGCGTTGAACGGCAACCGCCGCGCGGTGTCGGCCGGACCCCGCAGCACCGCGCCCGGCGCGACCTCGAGCACGCCCGCGACGAGCTGGTCGCGCAGCGCCGCGACGCGCGGAGCGGTGACGTCGCGCATCGCGACGGCCTGGTCCACCGCGGCCGCGAACGAGGCGAGCAGCGCGGCGTCGAGCGTCCCCGAACGCACCCCCCGCTCCTGACCCCCGCCGTGCTGGACCGGCATGAGCTCCAGCCCGCGCCGAGCGATCAGCGCGCCCGTGCCACCCGGACCACCCACCTTGTGCCCGCTGACCGTGAGCGCGTCGAGCCCCGACGCGGCGAAGTCGACAGGAACCTGCCCGACGGCCTGCACGGCGTCGGCGTGCACGGGCACCCCGAACCGGCGAGCGAGCGAGACGACCGCGTCGAGCGGCTGGAGCGCTCCCACCTCGTTGTTCGCCCACATGACCGACAGCAGCGCGGCCTGGTCGCCGTGCGCCTCGAGCTCCTCGCGCAGCGCCTCGATCTCGAGCACGCCGTCGCGATCGACGGGAAGGAGCACGAGCTCCGCACCGGCGTGCTCGGCCATCCAGAACGCCGGGTCGAGCACGGCGTGGTGCTCGACGGCGGAGACCAGGATCCGGCGGCGCTCCGCGTCCTCGCGACGACGGGCCCAGAACAGGCCCTTGACCGCCAGGTTGTCGGCCTCGGTCCCGCCGGAGGTCCACAGGACGTCCGAGGGCCGCGCACCGAGCGCCGCGGCGAGCGACTCGCGCGACTCCTCCACCACGCGCCGGGCCGCTCGCCCCGAGGCGTGCAAGGACGACGGGTTGCCCGTGCGGGCCAGCTCGGAGGTGAGCGCATCGACCGCGGCAGGGAGCATGGGCGTCGTCGCCGCATGGTCGAGGTAGGCGGTCACGTCACGGGTCACGGCGCCAGTCTACGAACTGCGGTGGGCATCGCGGTCGCGCGGGTGCCGCGACCTGGCAGGATGTGCGGCGTGAGTGCCGACGACGTCATCGCGTTGCCGGTCGCGTTCAGCGGGCAGAGGCTCGACTGGCGCGACCTGCCCCGCCACGTGCGGGCTCGCATCGCGGAGCTCGCCGGCGCGCAGGTCACCGCCGAGATCAGTGCGACGAGCGGGTTCTCTCCCGGGTTCGCCGCGGTGCTCGAGCTCGCCGACGGCCGCGGTGTGTTCGTCAAGGCGGTGTCCGGCGAGCAGAACCCGGGCTCGCCCGACCTCGCGCGCGCGGAGGCCCGGGTCGCCCCCTTCCTGCCCAAGGATGTCGCCGCGCCTCGCCTGCAGTGGTCGTCGGACGACGGCGACTGGGTGATCCTCGGCTTCGACGTCGTCCACGGCCGCTCCCCCGAGCTGCCGTGGCAGCCGGCCGACCTAGCCGGAGTGCTCGACGCCGTGTCGTCGCTGAGCCAGGCCGAGCCACTGCCCGGTCACCAGCTGCCGCGGACCGACGACCAGCTCGCCAAGGACTTCACGGGGTGGCGCAAGGTCGCCGCGATGGACGACGCGGAGCAGGACCGCGGCGAGCGGGCGAGCGGCGAGGTCGGCCGATGGGCCCGCGCGAACCTCGAGCTCCTGCAGCGCTGCGAGCAGGACGCGTTGCGCGCGGTCTCGGGCGACGGCCTCGTGCACGGCGACCTGCGCGCGGACAACGTCATCATCGACCCCGACCACCAGAAGGTGTGGCTCATCGACTGGCCGCACGCGAGCGTCGGCGCGCCGTGGATCGACCTTGCCTTCATGCTGCCGAGCGTCGCGCTGCAGGGCGGCGGCGATCCCGCGACGCTCTTCCGTTCGCAGCCCAGCTCGGAGGGCGTCTCCGACGACGAGCTCCGCGCCGGGCTGGCCGGCCTCGCGGGCTACTTCGTGTGGAGCTCGCTGCAGCCGGCACCACCGGGCATCCCGAACCTGCGCCGCTTCCAGGCCGCACAGGGCATGGCGACCGTGCGGTGGTTCAGAGACCTGACCTGAGGCTCAGGCGCGCAGGCGCCGGAGCTCGGCCGTGAGCTGGGGCAGCACGTCGTTGAGGTCCCCGACGATGCCGTAGTCGGCGATCTCGAAGATGGGGGCGTCGGGGTCCGAGTTCACCGCGACGATCGTTCCCGAGGCCTGCATGCCGCCGCGGTGGTGCACCGCGCCCGAGACGCCGACGCCGATGTAGAGGCGCGGCGAGATCGTCACGCCCGTCTGGCCGATCTGCGCGTCGTGGCCGATCCAGCCCTCGTCCGTCGCGACGCGGGTCGCGCCGACCGCGCCACCCAGGACGTCGGCGAGCTCCTCGACGAGCGTGAAGTCGCCCTCGGTGCCGCGGCCACCGACGACCACCACGTGCGCGCTGCCGAGGTCGGGCCGCCCGCTCGCGGGGCGCTCGGTGCGCTCCACGAGGCTGACCCGGCGCGCGCTCTCGCTCACCGTGACGGCGTGGTCGACGACGCTGGGCGTGACGGGCTCGTCCGCGGGCGTGACGGCGATCGAGTTGGCCTTGAGGGTGACGATCGCGAGGGGCGCGGTGATCGCGCACCGTGTGTTCCACGTGCCGGCGAACACGGTCTTGCTCGCGACGAGCCGCCCGTCCTCGACGACGAGCCCGTCGGCGTCGGTCACGACGCCAGCGCCGGTGAGAACCGCGAGCCGCGCGGCGGCCTCCTTGTTCTCGAACGCCGACGTGGCGAGCACGAGGCCCGCGCCGGTCGCGTCGAGCAGGCTCGCCACGGCCTCGGCGAGCACCGCGGACAGGTGCAGGTCGGCGTCGGCCGACACCCGGTGCACCTGCGTGACGCCGAGCGCTCCGAGATCGGCGATCGTCGCGGCGTCGAGCTCGGCGCCGTCCTGCGCCCACACGCCGTGGATCGCACCGCCCAGGCCGCGGGCCAGGGTCACGAGCTCGCGCACGGGCGTGCGCAGGGTGCCGTCGGCGGAGTGGTCGAGCAGGACCAGGGTGTCGGTCACGTGTGCTGTCCTCGGTGCTTGGGGTTCGGCGGTGATTGAGCCGGCGGTGGTTGGCAGTGGGGGCTCAGGCGAGCTGGTTCGCGACGAGGTACGCCGCCAGCTGGGTGCCCGCGTCGCCCTGGTCGTTGACGAGCACGCGGTTCTCGCGCGCCGGCCGAGCGGCGGCCTCGAGCACCTCGGTGCGCGCGCCGGCGGTGCCCACCTCGGAGCCCGACAGGCCGAGGTCGGCGAGCGTCAGCGTCGTGACCGGCTTCTTGCGGGCCGCCATGATGCCCTTGAAGTTGGGGTAGCGCGGCTCGTTGGCCTGGTCGGTCACGGAGACCAGGGCGGGCAGCGCGGCCTCGAGCACCTCGCTCGCGTGGTCCAGGTTGCGCCGCACGCGCACGGTCGTGCCCTCGACCGTCACCTCGGCGGCGAGCGGCAGGGCCGGCAGGTCGAGCAGGGCCGCGAGCGCCGACGGCAGCAGCGAGGTCAACCCGTCGAGGCCGGCCATGCCGGTCACGACCAGGTCGACCGGCGCCTGCGCGCCGACGTGGTTGATCGCGGCCGCGAGGACGCGCGCGGTGCCGATCGCGTCCGAGCCGGCGATGGCGTCGTCGAGCACGTGGACGGCCTCGTCCGCGCCCATCTGCAGGCCCTTGCGGACCGCGTCGACGGCGTCGTCCGGGCCGACGGTCAGCGCGACGACCTCGCCGCCGGCGGCCTCGGCCAGCGCGAGCGCTGCCTCGAGCGCGTTCTCGTCGAGCTCGTTGAGGGTGCCGTCACCTCCGTCGCGCACCACGCGCCCCGACGCATCGAGGGTGCGGTCCGACTGGATGTCCGGGACGTGCTTGACGCAGACGACGATTCTCACGTCCGGAACGTTACCCCGGCCATGGGGACCCGCGGTGGTCGGTGTTCGCCAGGCGAAACCGGCGATGTCGCGCGAGCTCGACGACACGCCACGAAACACCTACGTTGCACGCGTCCTTCATGATGTTGACCGTGACGTCCGCACGCGCCAACCGCCGACCCCCGCAGCTCGGGGTCCACGTGAGCGACGACGGGATCGTCGTCGCCGTGCTCGCGACGCATGCCACGGCCGTCGACCTGTGCCTGTTCGACGACGACGGCAACGAGCGTCGCGTCCGCCTCGACGGGCCGGCCCAGGGCCTGTTCACGGCCGAGGTCCCCGGCGTGCGGCCGGGTCAGCGCTACGGGCTGCGCGCGCACGGAGGGTGGGACCCCGCAGCCGGTCTGCGCCACAACCCCGCCAAGCTCCTCGTCGACCCCTACGCTCGCGGCCTCGTCGGCGAGATGACGTACGGCCCGCAGACCTACGGGCACGTCGTCGCCGACGACCTGACGGGCGACCCGTACGGCCCCGCGGACGACCGCGACTCGGCCGGGTTCGTGCCGTACTCCGTCGTCGTCGACACCCGTGCGCTGCCCGGCCCGGACCCGGCGGCGAACCGTCCGTGGGTGCCGTGGGACCGCACGGTCGTCTACGAGGCGCACGTGCGCGGGCTGACGATGCTGAACGACAAGGTCCCGCCCGCGCTGCGCGGCACCTACGCGGGCCTCGCGCACCCGGCCGTCATCGACCACCTCGTGCGCCTCGGCGTGACGACCCTCGAGCTGCTGCCGATCCACGCGTTCGCGAGCGAGCCGCACCTCGTCGAGAAGGGCCTGACGAACTACTGGGGCTACTCGACCCTCGGCTTCTTCGCGCCGCACGCGCCCTACGCGACCGCGGCCGCCCAGGAGCAGGGCCCGGCCGCCGTGCTCGCCGAGGTCCGCGGCGCCGTGCACGCGCTGCACGAGGCGGGCATCGAGGTGCTTCTCGACGTCGTCTACAACCACACCTGCGAAGGCGGCCTGCCCGGGCAGCACGTCTCGTGGCGCGGCCTCGACGCGACCATGTACTACGTGCACGACGGCAGCTTCCCCGCGGCGCTCGCCGACGTCACCGGGACCGGCAACACGCTCGACTTCCGCCGCAGCGCGGTCGTGCGCATGACGCTGGACTCCCTGCGGTTCTGGGCGAACGAGGTGGGAGTCGACGGCTTCCGCTTCGACCTCGCGGTCACCCTCGCGCGCGACGCCGACGGGTTCACCCCCGACCACCCGCTGCTGGTGGCCGCCGCCGCCTCGCCGAGCCTGCACGGGCTCAAGCTGGTCGCCGAGCCGTGGGACATCGGCCCGGGCGGCTGGCGCACCGGCCAGTTCCCGCTGCCGTTCGGCGAGTGGAACGACCGCTTCCGCAACGCGTCGCGATCGTTCTGGCTCGCGGACCCCGCGCGCGCGGCGCACGGGCTCCCGGGGCACCGCGTGCGCGATCTCGCGACGCGCCTGTCCGGCTCGGTCGACCTGTTCGGGCACAGCGACCCACCGCTCGTGCGCGGCCCGGTCGCCTCGATCAACTTCGTCACGGCGCACGACGGCTTCACGCTCGCCGACCTCGTGTCCTACGACCACAAGCACAACGCCGCGAACGGCGAGAGCAACCGCGACGGCAGCGACGACAACCGCTCGTGGAACCACGGCGTGGAGGGGCCCGTCAACGCCGACTCCCCCGCCGCGGACATCGCACCGCTGCGTCGACGCTCTATCCGCAACCTGTTCGCCACCCTCGTGCTCGCGGCGGGCACGCCGATGATCACGGCGGGCGACGAGATGGGTCGCAGCCAGCAGGGCAACAACAACGCGTACTGCCAGGACAACTCGATCTCGTGGGTGAAGTGGGACCTGTCCGACAGCCGCGAGGACCTGCTCGCGACGTCGCGCTTCCTGCTCCAGCTGCGACGCGACCACCCTGCGCTGCGCTCGCCGCGGTTCTTCACCGGTCGATCCCCCGTGCCGGGCCGACGACCGGACCTGGCCTGGTACGACGCCAAGGGCACGGCCTTCGACCACGCGCGCTGGCACGACCCGTCGATCCGGACGATCCAGATGCTGCGGTCGGCGGTGGACGACGACGACGTGGTCCTGCTCGTCGTGAACGGCTCGCTCGAGCCGGTCGACGTCACGCTGCCCGGGAGGCCGGACGACCGGTGGGAGCTCGCCTGGGACTCGGTGTGGGAGCGACCGGCCGAGCGCCGCGCAGCCGCGATCGCCGGGGCGCTGCACACCCCCGCGGGTGAGGCCGCGCCTCTCGAGGCCCTGAGCCTGCGGGTCTACCTGCCGGCCTGAATGCCGCGGGCCTGCCGCACCATCGCTGAGGCGCCCGGCTCCGCGAAGCCGTAGTCGCGGTAGAGCGGGTGGGCGTCGGCGGTGAACAACGTCCAGCGGAAGTCCGCGCCGGGTCCGTCGTCGATCATCGTGGACACGATGCGCCGGCCGAGCCCGCGTCCGCGGTGCTCCGGGTCGACGATCACGTCGGCGAGGTAGGCGAAGCCCACACCGTCCGACACGGCCCGAGCGAAACCGACCTGCTCGCCCGTGCCCTCGACGAACGCGCCGACGATCCGCCACGCGCCGTTGATCTGCACCTCGAGGTCTTGCCGCGAGCGCCATCGGCCCCAGTACGCCTGCGTCGACAGCATGCGCCACACGGTGTCCCGGTCGAGGCGTGCCACGTCGGTGCTGAGCTCGTACGTCACGACACCGGAGCCTAACTTCTGGACATCCGTCCAGGCGGCGTACCGTACGACCATGACGCACTCCGATGTCGTGG
>JBCECL010000012.1:0-12856 GCA_039207135.1 Brevundimonas sp. | reverse complement strand
TGGACATCCGTCCAGGCGGCGTACCGTACGACCATGACGCACTCCGATGTCGTGGTCGTCGGCGCCGGCCTTGCCGGCCTGGTCGCCACCGCCGAGCTCACCGCGGCCGGCCACCACGTGACCCTGCTCGACGCGGAGCCCGCGGCCTCCCTCGGCGGCCAGGCGTTCTGGTCGTTCGGCGGCCTGTTCATGGTCGACACCCCCGAGCAGCGGCGCCTGCGGGTCCGCGACAGCGCAGAGCTCGCGCTCGCCGACTGGTTCGGCTCGGCCGCCTTCGCGACCGACGGCAGCGACCGCTGGGGCCGCGCCTGGGCCGAGGGCTTCGTCGACTTCGCCGCGGGTGACATGCGCGGCTGGCTGCACGGCAAGGGCGTGCGCTGGTTCCCCCTGGTCCAGTGGCCCGAGCGCGGCGGCTACCTCGCCGACGGCCACGGCAACTCCGTCCCGCGCTTCCACGTCACGTGGGGAACCGGTCCGGGGATCCTCGAACCGTTCGTGCGCGCGCTGCTCGACGCGCGGGCGGCCGGGCTGGTCGACGTCCGCTTCCGGCACCGGGTCACGTCTCTGGTCACGACGGACGGACGAGTCACGGGCGTGCGCGGCGAGGTCCTGGTGCCCGACGACGTGCCGCGCGCGGTCCGCTCGTCGCGTGAGGTCTCGGCGCCCTTCGAGCTCTCGGCGGCGTCGGTCGTGCTCGCGACCGGTGGCGTCGGTGCCAACCACGAGCTCGTGCGCTCGCTGTGGCCGGCATCGGCCGGGCGTCTGCCCGAGCGCATGCTGTCCGGGGTCCCCGACCACGTCGACGGATCGGGCATCGAGGCCGCTCGTTCCGCCGGCGCCGCCGTCGTGCACGAGGACCGCATGTGGCACTACCCCGAGGGCATCACCGACCACACCCCGGTGTGGTCGCGGCACGGGATCCGCATCCTGCCGGGCCCGTCCTCGCTGTGGCTCGACGCGGACGGCAACCGGCTCCCCGTCCCGCTGTTCCCGGGCTTCGACTCCCTGGGCGCGCTGCAGCACATCACGGGCCGCGGCGACGACCACTCGTGGTTCGTGCTCGACAAGACGATCCTCGGCAGCGAGTTCGCCCTCTCCGGCTCGGAGCAGAACCCCGACCTGACGGGCCGCAGCATCCCGCAGCTCCTGCAGCGCGTGCTGCCCGGCGCGGTCGGGCCGGTCGAGGCCTTCGCCGAGAAGTCCGACGAGTTCCTCTGGGCCGACACGCCTCACGAGCTCGCGGCGAAGATGAACGCCCTGTCGGGCAGTGCCCGGATCGACGGCGACGCACTCGAGAAGCTCATCGTCGAGCGCGACCGCCAGGTCGAGTCGGGGCTGGGCAAGGACCTCCAGGTCATCGCGACCGCTCGGGCCCGGGAGTTCGTCGTCGACAAGCTCATCCGGGTCGCCAAGCCGCACCGCCTGCTCGACCCCGCGCACGGGCCGCTGCTGGCCGTGCGCCTGTCGGTCCTCACGCGCAAGACGCTCGGCGGGCTGCACACCGACCTCGAGGGCCGCGTGCTGCGGGCCGACGGCGAGGTGCTCCCGGGGCTGTGGGCCGTCGGCGAGGCGTCCGGGTTCGGCGGCGGCGGCGTGCACGGCCACCGCGCGCTCGAAGGGACGTTCCTCGGCGGCTGCCTCTTCACGGGCCGCACGTCGGGACGCGCGCTCGCGGCCACCCTGGACTGATCCCGCCTGGGGACTCCTCGCGTGTCCACCGCTGCGTTGCAGATGCCGGAGAAGGGTGCGGCCGGATAGGTTCGGGAACTGTGACGACTACCCCCGCGAGCGCCGGACGGCGCTCGAACGGCCGCCGCAAGCCCGCGCTCCCCGACGTCGTGCTCCCGGGCTCCTCGGCTCTGCCGACCGCGCCCGTGGCCGACCTCGCCCCGACCAAGCCGGCCGCCCCGACGCATGCGCCCATCGGGCGCATCCCGGTCGTCGATGTCGCCCCCGTCGCCGAGGCCGGCAGGTTCGCGGCCAAGGCTGTCGTCGGGGAGGCGTTCCCCGTCCGGGCGACCGTCTTCCGGGAGGGGCACGACGCCGTCGCGGCGACCGCCGTGCTCGTCGACCCGGAGGGCCGCGACCACTCGAGCGCGCCGATGGTGGACATCGCCCCCGGGCTGGACCGCTACGAGGCTCGGCTCCAGCCCGACCGCGAAGGCCGTTGGTCGTTCCGTGTCGAGGGCTGGTCGGACCCGTGGGCCACCTGGGTGCACGACGCCACGATCAAGATCGCCGCGGGCGTCGACGTCGAGCTCATGCTCGCCGAGGGCGCACTGCTGCTCCTGCGCGCGAGCACGCGCGCCGAGATGCCCGCCGACGACGCGGCGGTCCTGCGCGAGGTGGAGGCCGGGCTGCACGACGTGCACCTGTCCCCCGACCAGCGCCTCGAGCTCGCCCTCGCGGAGCGCGTCCAGCAGGCGCTCGCGCGCACCCCGCTGCGCGACCTCGTGAGCCCGTCGCCGCTGTACCCGCTCGAGGTGGACCGCCCGCTCGCGCTCGCCGGGTCGTGGTACGAGCTCTTCCCGCGCTCGCACGGTGCCCGCTTCGACGAGCGCACCGGTAAATGGATCTCGGGCACGCTGCGCACGGCCGCCGAGGAGCTGCCCCGCATCGCCGGCATGGGCTTCGACGTCGTGTACCTGACGCCCATCCACCCGATCGGCACGAGCAACCGCAAGGGCCGCAACAACTCGCTCCTCACCGAGCCGGGCGACCCGGGGTCCCCGTACGCGATCGGCTCGGCCGACGGCGGGCACGACGCGATCGAACCGACCCTCGGCACGTTCGCCGACTTCGACGCGTTCGTCGCCCGCGCCCGCGAGCTCCGCATGGAGGTCGCTCTCGACATCGCGCTCCAGTGCTCGCCGGACCACCCGTGGGTGAGCGAGCACCCCGACTGGTTCACCACACGGGCCGACGGCACGATCGCGTACGCCGAGAACCCGCCCAAGAAGTACCAGGACATCTACCCGCTGAACTTCGACAACGACCCGGTCGGCATCGCCACGGAGATCAGGCGCGTGCTCCAGGTGTGGATCGACCACGGCGTCACGCTCTTCCGCGTCGACAACCCCCACACCAAGCCGCTCGACTTCTGGCAGTGGCTCCTCGCCGATGTCCGCAAGGACCACCCCGAGGTCATCTTCCTGTCGGAGGCGTTCACGCGCCCCGCGATGATGGCCACGCTCGCCAAGATCGGCTTCCACCAGTCGTACACGTACTTCACGTGGCGCAACACCAAGGCCGAGATCGAGGAGTACCTGACCGAGGTCTCGGGCGAGCAGGGCGCGTGGATGCGACCGAGCTTCTGGCCGACGACGCACGACATCCTGCCGCCCTACCTGCAGTCCGCCGGCGGACCGGGGTTCGCGGTCCGCGCGGTGCTGGCCGCGACGGGGAGCCCGACGTGGGGCATCTACTCGGGGTACGAGCTCGTCGAGTCCGTGCCGCGACCGGGCGTCGACGAGCAGATCGACAACGAGAAGTACGAGTTCAAGCCACGCGACTGGTCCCAGGCCGACCACCTGGGCATCGCGCTCCTGCTCGGCAACCTCAACCAGATCCGCCGGGGCCACCCCGCGCTGCGCCAGCTGCGCAACCTGCGCGTCCACCCGACGAGCGACGACGCGACGGTGGCGTTCTCCAAGCACCTGTCCGCGGAGCACTCGCCGACGGGGCACGCCGACACCGTGCTCGTCGTCGTGAACCTCGACCCGTGGAACACGCGCGAGGGAAGCGTCGAGATCGACCTGTCGGCGCTCGGCCTTCCGCCGCAGGTGACCGCCCGCGACCTGCTCACGCACGAGGAGTGGACCTGGGGCTCGTCCGCGTTCGTCCGGCTGGACCCGGCCGTCAGGCCCGCACACGTCCTGGCGTTGGAGGTGCCATGAGCACCGAGCCCCCGGCACGGACCTCGGCCCTGCCTCGCGTGCGCGAGCCTGCGCCCACGACCGCGCAGATCACGCTCCCGCCGACCCGCCAGCCGCAGGTGCCCGCGGTGGTCACCGGCGGTCTGTCCGACGACCCCGAGTGGTACCGCAAGGCGGTGTTCTACGAGGTCATGCTGCGCAGCTTCTCGGACTCGTCCGGGGCCGGCAGCGGCGACCTGCGCGGGCTGATCAACCGGCTCGACTACCTGCAGTGGCTCGGCATCGACTGCTTGTGGCTCCCGCCGTTCTACCCGAGCCCGCTGCGCGACGGCGGCTACGACGTGGCCGACTACACGGCGATCGCCGCCCAGTACGGCACGATCGCCGACTTCACCGAGCTCATCGCCGAGGCGCACGCGCGCGGGATGCGACTCGTCGTCGACCTCGTCATGAACCACACGAGCGACCAGCACCCGTGGTTCCAGGCGTCCCGCTCGGACCCCGAGGGGCCGTACGGCGACTTCTACGTCTGGTCCGACGAGAACACGCGCTACCAGGACGCACGCATCATCTTCGTCGACACCGAGACGTCCAACTGGACGTTCGACCCCGTGCGCCGCCAGTACTTCTGGCACCGCTTCTTCAGCCACCAGCCCGACCTCAACTTCGACAACCCCCGCGTCGTGGACGCGATGCTCGACGTGGGCCGCTTCTGGCTGAACCTGGGCGTCGACGGGTTCCGGCTCGACGCCGTCCCGTACCTGTTCGAGGCCGAGGGGACCAACTGCGAGAACCTGCCGGAGACGCACGCGTTCCTGCGCAAGGTCCGGCGCATGATCGACGACGAGTACCCGGGCCGGATCATGCTGGCCGAGGCGAACCAGTGGCCCGAGGAGGTCGTGCACTACTTCGGCTCGGAGGACGAGCCCGAGTGCCACATGTGCTTCCACTTCCCGGTCATGCCGCGGATCTTCTACTCCATGCGAGACCAGCGAGCCGCGCCGATCGTCGACATCATGGCGGACACGCCCGCGATCCCTCGCGGCGGGCAGTGGAGCACGTTCCTGCGCAACCACGACGAGCTGACCCTCGAGATGGTCTCGACCGAGGAACGCGCGTCGATGTACGGCTGGTACGCGCCCGACTCCCGGATGCGCGCGAACGTCGGGATCCGCCGCCGCCTGGCGCCCCTGCTGGACAACTCGCGCAAGGAGATCGAGCTCGCGCACGCGCTGCTGCTGAGCCTGCCGGGCAGCCCGTGCCTGTACTACGGCGACGAGATCGGCATGGGCGACAACATCTGGCTCCCCGACCGCGACGCCGTGCGGACCCCGATGCAGTGGACGCCCGACCGCAACGCCGGCTTCTCGACGGCCGACCCGGGCAAGCTGTACCTGCCGCTGATCCAGTCGCTCGTCTACCACTACGGGCACACGAACGTGGAGGCGCAGCTCGCCCAGCCGGGCAGCCTGCTCCACTGGGTGCGCGGCATGCTCACCGTCCGGCGCGCCCACCCCGCGCTCGGGCTGGGCGACGTCGAGTTCCTCGACTGCGACAACGAGTCCGTGCTCGCGTTCGTCCGCTCGAGCGAGGAGGAGACGCTGCTCGTCCTGGCCAACCTCGCCTCGACCGCCCGGCAGGCGACCGTGAAGCTCCCGGCGCACGCGGGCCGGCCGCTGCGGGACGTCTTCGGCGGCGCGCAGTTCGGCGCGATCAGCGAGGACGGCACGGCGACCTTCACGCTCGGGTCGCGCGAGTTCTTCTGGCTCGCGCTCGAGGACGCCCCGGAACTCGTATGACGCTCGCGGCGCAGCCGGTCGACGAACGCGACGAGCGTCTGCTCGCCGTGCTGGCGCCGTGGCTCCCCGGCCGGCGCTGGTTCCCGGCCAAGGGCGCGGCCGCGACGCTCACGCTCGTGGGCGTCCTGCCGCTGGCCGACGACGTGCGCGTTCTCCTCGTCCGCGCTCGCGCCGGCTCGATCGACGCGCTCCTTCAGGTCCCGCTCGTGCTCGGCCCCGGCTCGGGCGAGCAGATCGGCGTCGTCGACGGGCTCGACGTGCGCGACGGCGCCGCCGACGAGCGCTTCGTGCGCGCGTGGTTGGCCGCGGCCGACGGGCCGGGCACCGACGCCGACCCGGCCCTCGCCCGGGTCGTCTCCGGCGAGCAGTCGAACACCTCCGTGATCCTCGGCGACACCGCCATCCTCAAGGTGCTGCGGGCGCTGCAGCCGGGCGAGAACCCGGACGTCGACGTGCCGCGCCGACTCGTCGAGCACGGCTGGACGCACGTCCCGGCCCCGCTGGCCTGGCTCGAGGGCGAGTGGGTCGACGCCGACGGCCGGCCACGACGCGGCTACCTCGGCGCACTCAGCGCGTTCGTCGCGGGCGCGGCCGACGGTTTCGAGCTCGCGCGCGAGCTCGCGTCGCGCGACGAGTCGTTCGCCGGGCTCGCGCGCGAGCTCGGCGAGGTGACGGCGACCATGCACACCGCGCTCGCGCGGGCCTTCCCGCTGGTCGAGGCGCCCGACGGCCCACGGCTGGTCGCCGACGGCATCGCGCAGCGGTACTCGTGGGCGACCTCCGCGGTACCGCGGCTGGCGTCGTACGCCTCCGGGGTGGAGCGCGTGCTCGACGAGGTCCGCGCCCTGCCGTCCACTCCTCCGCGTCAGCGCGTCCACGGCGACCTGCACCTCGGCCAGGTGCTCCGCGCGGGCGAGCGTTGGTGGATCACCGACTTCGAGGGAGAGCCGCTGGCTCCGCTCGACGAGCGCACGCGTCCCGACCTCGCCGTGCGGGACCTGGCCGGCCTGCTGCGCTCGGTCGACTATGCCGCGGCCGTGGGCGGCGCGACCGGGGCCGCCTGGGCGACCGAGGCCCGCGACGCGCTGGCGGCGGGCTACGGGTCGTCGCCCGCAGACGACGTGCTCGTGCGTGCGCTCGAGCTCGACAAGGCTCTCTACGAAGCCGTGTACGAGGCGCGCAACCGACCGGACTGGCTCGCGATCCCGCTCGCGGGACTCGACCGCCTCGTGGGCTGACGCCTCACCCGCCCCGCGGGCGGGTCCGACCTCAGTCCAGCTCCGCCGCCCACGGCGGGTTGGCCCCGCTGCGCGAGACGGTGATCGCAGCCGCACGCGCGCAGCGCTCGAGGATCTGCGCCAGCACGTCGGCATCGATGCTCCGCAGCGCTGCACGGTCTCCCGCGACACCGGCGCCCACGAGCCCGTCGATGAGCGCGCCCATGAACGTGTCGCCCGCACCCACGGTGTCGACGACGTCGACCTTCGGAGCAGTCACCCACGCCGACGATCCCTGCCGGTACACGGTTGCCCCCTCGCCACCGCGCGTCACGACGACGAACGCGGGCCCGAGGTCGAGCCACGCCTGCACGGCTGCGTCCTGCTCGACGTCCGGGTGGAACCAGGCGACGTCCTCGTCGCTGACCTTGACGACGTCCGAGAGCGCGACGAGCTCACCCACGCGCGCAGCAGCCTCGGCCGGGTCGCCCATCAGCGCGGGACGCGCGTTGGGGTCGTACGTGATGGTCGTCGTCGGGCGCACGCGCGCCACGAGCTCGGCGACCTGGCGCCCGCCCGGGTCGAGCACGGCCGAGATGGACCCGATGTGCAGCACGTCCGCGGGCTCGACCTCGACGTCGCCGAGGTCCCACGTCAGGTCGAACTCGTAGCTCGCCGCGCCCGTGGCGTCGAGCGTCGCGATGGCGGTCGACGTCCGCTCGGCGGGCGCGACCTGCACGTCCACGCGCGACTCCTCGAGCCAGGCGCGGATCCCCGCCCCCCGCTCGTCGTCACCGAAGGACGTGAGCAGCCGCGGCGCACGGCCGAGCCGACCCAGCGTGAGCGCGACGTTCGCGGGGCTCCCGCCGGGGTGCTCGACGACGGTGCCGTCGGCTCGACGCACGATGTCGACGAGCGCCTCGCCGACCACGAGGACGCTCACGAGACGAGACCCTCGGCGACGGCGCGCCCGATCGCCGGCGCGAGCGGCAGCCGCGGGATCAGCACGGACTGCACCGCGTGGTAGAGGTCGGCCTTGCCGGGCCAGACGGTCGCCGTCGGCACGTTGTCGCCGTCGAGCTGGTGACGCCACGAGCCACGCTCGCGGTCGATGACGAACTCCTCGGCGTAGTCCCACCACACCTGGTAGTCCTCGGCGAAGCGGGCCTCGCCGGTACGCGCGTACAGCGCCGCAGCGGCGGCCGTCGCCTCCGCGACGACCCAGTGCATCCGGTCCTGGACCACGGGCTTGCCGGCCCAGTCGGTCGTGTAGACGAACCCGGGCGCGCCGTCGGCCGCCCAGCCGTCCTCGACGGCGCGGTCGAACAGCGCCGTCGCAGCCGCGACGCCGCCACCGGGCACCTCGCCACCGGCTGCCTCGACGTGCAGCAGCAGCCGCGCCCACTCCAGGCCGTGGCCGATCGTCGCGCCGTAGGGCTTGAACTTGTCGCCGGGCTTGTCGGCGTTGAGCTCGGGCTGCGGCACCCAGCTCGCGTCGTAGTGCTCGGGGATGCGCCACTCGTTGGCGGCGGCGTTCGCGACGACGTTGGTGCAGATCCGCGAGGCGCGCTCGAGCCACGCGCGGTCGTCGGTCACGTCGTACGCGGCGAGCATGGCCTCGACCGAGTGCATGTTGCCGTTGACGCCGCGGTAGCCGTCGATCGTCGTGAACTCACGGTCCCACGCGTCGACGCACATGCCGGCCTCGTCGTCCCAGAACCGCGTGCGCAGCACGTCCAACGCCTCGTCGAGCAGCTCGCGAGCGCCCGCGCGCCCCGCCAGGGTCGCGGTCGAGGCGGCGAGCACGACGAACGCGTGGTCGTAGCACGCCTTGGTCCCCTCCTCGGCACCGGGGCCCGCATCGGCGTACCAGCCGCCGTTCACGTCGTCGTGCAGCGGTCCGGTCAGCCCGGCGAGGGCGGCGTCGGCGATCGCGCCGGCGCCCGGGTACCCGAGCATCGAGGCGAGCGAGTAGACGTGCGCGGTCCGGGCGGTGATCCAGGCCTGGACGGGCTGCGACGGATCCGGGTGGCCGTCGTCGTCCAGCCAAGCGGCACCACCGGTCGAGACCGGGAGCTCGCGCCCGAAGTCCAGCAGCCTGGTCAGCTCACGGCTGAGCCAGTCGCGGTGGGTGGGCAGGTCGGGCCAGGCGATCACGCGTGTCCTCCGGTCACGAGTCGCGCGCGGCGATCCGACCGCGCGATGTCCGCTCCCACCTCGCGGCAGGCATGGACTGCCGAACGTGGCGCAGCACCGCGCTCGGCAGCGAAGCTACGTGGCCATGGGACCCGATGACATCGCTGACATTCATCATAGCTTCGCCTCGGCCCATCCTGGCACGCGTCCTGCTCCTCGGTGCGTCTCCCGAGCGCCGGCATTTACGCGGCCCTTGGCCTCATTCGCCCCTGCGATCTCCCCGACGCAGCATGTGAGCGCTGCTAGTGTGCGGCCGTGGTGGAGATCGATCAGCCTGCCGGCGCCCCGTCCGGCTCGACCCGCGCGACGCTGGCCGACGTCGCCCAGCTCGCGGGCGTCAGCGCCAAGACGGTCTCGCGCGTGGTGACGAACACCGACACCGTGGCACCGCAGACCCGGGCGCGCGTCGAGGCCGCGGTCGCACAGCTGCGCTTCCGCCCCAACTTCCTGGCCCGCGACCTGCGGCACGGCGCCGTGTCGAAGACCGTCGGCTTCGTCATGGGCGACATCACGAACCCCTTCTACTTCGAGCTCGGCGCGGCGATGGAGCGCGAGCTCGCGCGCGAGGGCCTCACCATGGTCCTGACGGCGACCGAGGACGACCCCAGCGCCGAGGAGCGAGTCGTCGGGTCGTTGCTCGCACAGCGCGTCCGCGCGCTGGTGGTGGTGCCCATCGCCCGCTCGCAGGAGTACCTCGAGCACGAGCGCGCCCTGGGCACCCCCATCGTCTGCGTCGACCGCCCGCCCGCGGCCCTGCTCGCCGACGCCGTGCTCTTGCAGAACCGCGCCGGCGCCGCGACGGCCGTCGACGCGCTCACGGCGCTCGGGCATCGACGCATCGCCTACGTCGGCAGCCCGGGAGACCTGTACACGAACCTCGAACGGCTCGCCGGCTACCGCGAGGCCCTCGCCAGGGTCGGCGTGCACGAGACCGCCCACTGGGAGCGGATCGAGGGCGACGGGCACGACTTCGAGGCGTCCATCCGCGAGGTCCTGAACCAGGACGACGCGCCGACCGCGATCATGACCGGCAACAACCGCGCGAGCGCCGCCCTCCTGCGCGTCATCGGCACGGATCGCTCGGACCTCGCCTACGTCGGCTTCGACGACTTCGACCTCGCGGACGTGCTGGGCTTCAGCGTCGTCGCCTACGACATGCGCGAGTTCGGACGCCGGGCTGCGCAGTGCGTGCTCGACCGCCTCGAGAACCCCGACGCGCCCGCGCGCACGATCGAGGTCCCCGTGCACCTCGTCCGCCGAGGTTCGGGCGAGCGTCCAGCACCCTGAGATTGCCCGCCTCACGTGCAGCGATACCGGTTCTCGTCGGCGCGTAGGCCTGCGGCGCACGCTCGCTAGTGGTTGGGTAGGGACATGAGCCCGGTCGCGTCGTCCCCGGTCCCCGTCGACTCCGAAACCTTGCGCGCCGTCGCGCACGGCGAGTGGTACGACCCGCACTCCGTTCTCGGCCCGCACGTCGGCGAGTCGGGGGTCACCGTGCGTACCTTGAAGCCCATGGCCGACGTCGTCGCGCTGCGAACCGCGACGGGGCGCTACGAGTTCACGCACGAGCTGGACGGCGTGTGGGTGACGGTGATCCCGGGGAGCGACGTCCCCGACTACCGGATCGAGGTCACGTACGGGACGACGACGAGCGAGGTCGACGACCCCTACCGGTTCCTCCCCACGGTCCAGGAGCTCGACCGGCACCTGATCCGCGAGGGCCGCCACGAGCAGCTGTGGACCGTCCTTGGTGCGAGCGTCCGCACGTACCCGGGCGAGCTCGGCGAGGTCAACGGTACGTCGTTCGCGGTGTGGGCCCCCAACGCGCGAGCTCTGCGGGTCATCGGTGACTTCAACTACTGGCAGGGCGCGACGCACGCGATGCGGTCGCTCGGCGACAGCGGGATCTGGGAGCTGTTCGTCCCCGGGATCACGGCCGGCACGCGGTACAAGTTCGAGATCCTCGCGTCCGACGGTTCGTGGCGCCAGAAGGCCGACCCGATGGCCCGCGGCACCGAGCTCCCGCCGGCGACGGGCTCCGTCGTCGTCGAGTCCGCCTTCCGCTGGTCCGACGACGAGTGGATGCAGGCGCGCACGACGAACGACCCGCACACCGGCCCGCTGAGCGTCTACGAGGTGCACCTCGGCTCCTGGCGCGCGGGCCTGTCCTACCGGGACCTCGCACACCAGCTGACCGAGTACGTGCTCGACCTCGGCTTCACGCACGTCGAGTTCCTGCCCGTCGCCGAGCACCCGTACGGGCCGTCGTGGGGCTACCAGGTCACCTCGTACTTCGCCCCGACCTCACGGTTCGGCCACCCCGACGACCTGCGCTACCTCATCGACACGCTGCACCGCGCCGGCATCGGCGTCATCGTCGACTGGGTGCCCGGCCACTTCCCGAAGGACGAGTGGGCGCTGGCCCGCTTCGACGGGACGGCGCTCTACGAGCACCCCGATCCGCTCCTCGGCGAGCAGCCCGACTGGGGCACCTACATCTTCAACTTCGGCCGCGCCGAAGTCCGCAACTTCCTGGTCGCGAACGCGTCGTACTGGCTCGAGGAGTTCCACGTCGACGCCCTTCGCGTCGACGCCGTCGCCTCGATGCTCTACCTCGACTACTCGCGCAACGAGGGCCAGTGGCGGCCCAACCGGTACGGCGGCCGCGAGAACCTCGACGCGATCTCGTTCCTGCAGGAGGCCAACGCCACCGCCTACCGGCGCAGCCCCGGCACGATGATGATCGCCGAGGAGTCCACCGCATGGCCCGGCGTCACCGCGCCGACCGACTTCAACGGCCTCGGGTTCGGGCTGAAGTGGAACATGGGCTGGATGAACGACACCCTGCGCTACATGGCGGAGGAGCCGGTTCACCGCCGCTACCACCACGGCGAGATCACGTTCTCGATGGTCTACGCCTACTCCGAGCAGTACATCCTGCCCATCAGCCACGACGAGGTCGTGCACGGCAAGGGATCGCTGTACGGGCGCATGCCCGGCGACCACTGGCAGAAGCTCGCCGGCATCCGCTCGCTCCTGGTCTACCAGTGGACGCACCCGGGCAAGCAGCTCCTGTTCATGGGCCAGGAGTTCGGGCAGCAGAACGAGTGGACCGAGTCGCAGAGCATCGAGTGGTGGGCGCTGGACGACCCGGGTCACCGCGGTGTGTCGCACGCGCTGCGCGACCTCAACGCGGTCTACCGCGCCAACCCCGCACTGTGGCAGCTCGACCACTCCCCCGAGGGATTCGAGTGGATCGACTCCGACGACGCCGACCGCAACACCCTGGCGTACATCCGCCACGGGATCGACGCGCCGGACGTGGTCGTCGTCGTCAACTTCGCGGGAATCCCGCACGAGAACTACCGACTCGCACTTCCGCAGGGGGGCCGGTGGACGGAGGCATTCAACTCCGACGCCGAGCTCTACGGCGGATCCGGCGTGGGCAACCTCGGCTCGGTCGAGGCACTGCCGGACCCGCACTACGGCCGGCCGTACTCCGCCTCGGTGCGCATCCCTCCGCTGGGAGCCGTCATCCTGATCGCGCCGACCTCCGCCGAGGAACCGGACCTCTTCTAGTTCGCTCCGGCGTTCTCGGTCCGCTTCGGGTCATCGCGCAGCAACAACTGCGATGCGCGTCGCGCGGACACGCCGCGGCGCACCCGCAACCGCCCAACACGACGTCCCGCGTTGGATTGCTCGCAGCGCCTCACGGCGGATGGGCGGCGGTGCATGTTGACCTCGAGCTCAGGGACCGCGGGTTCGGACG
>JBCECL010000011.1:49070-52339 GCA_039207135.1 Brevundimonas sp. | reverse complement strand
GCGCCGCGGCGGATGATGCCGTTCCACTCCTGGTCGGTGCCGGGCAGGAAGCCGGGGACGTCGACGAACGTGAGCACCGGGATGTTGAACGCGTCGCAGGTCCGCACGAACCGCGCGGCCTTCTCGGCGGCGTTGATGTCGAGCGTCCCGGCCATCTGCTGCGGCTGGTTCGCGACGATGCCGACCGGGTGCCCCTCGACGTGCCCGAAGCCGATCATCACGTTGCCCGCGTACAGCGGCTGCACCTCGAGCAGGACGCCGTCGTCGAGCACGGTCTCCACGACGGTCCGCATGTCGTACGGCTGGCTGTCGGAGTCCGGGACGAGCGTGTCCAGCGCAGCGTCCTCGTCGGACACCGACAGGGACGCCTCGTGCGGGAACAGCGGCGGGTCCGTGAGGTTGTTCTGCGGCAGGTAGGCCAGCAGCGAGCGGACGTAGTCGAGCGCGTCGTCCTCGTCGTGGGCCATGTAGTGCGCGACGCCCGAGCGCGTGTTGTGCGTCGACGCGCCGCCGAGCTCCTCGAAGCCGACGTCCTCGCCCGTCACGGCGCGGATGACGTCCGGGCCGGTGATGAACATGTTGGACGTGCCGTCGGCCATGACGATGAAGTCCGTCAGCGCGGGGGAGTACACCGCGCCGCCGGCCGACGGACCGAGGATCAGGCTGATCTGCGGGATGACACCCGACGCGGCGACGTTGCGGCGGAAGATCTCCGCGAACTGCGTCAGCCCCGCGACACCCTCCTGGATGCGAGCGCCACCGCCGTCGCTGATGCCGATGAGCGGCACGCCCGTGCGCAGCGCGAGGTCCATGACCTTGGTGATCTTCTGGCCGTGCACCTCGCCGAGCGACCCGCCGAACACGGTGAAGTCCTGGGAGTAGATCGCCACGGGCCGGCCGTCGACCGTGCCGTGCCCGACGACGACGCCGTCGCCCGCGATCCGCTTCTTGTCGAGCCCGAAGTTCACCGACCGGTGCTTGACGAACGCGTCGATCTCGGTGAACGAGCCCTCGTCGAGCAGGGCCTCGATGCGCTCGCGGGCGGTCTTCTTGCTCCGCGCGTGCTGCCGCTCGGCAGCCGCCTGCTCGGCGGCCTCGGCCGTCCGGCCGCGCTCGGCGAGGTCGGCGAGCTTCGTCGCGGTGGTGCGTGCGGTCGCGGGGGTCGTCTGTGTCACCCGACGAGGCTAGTTGTCGAGACCTCCCAAGTGTGTGCAGGCGGGTGACGGGTTCGCGTGTGTCGCGTCGTAGGTTTCCTCCAACCCCTCCCGTTGGCGCACGCGGTTTGCGACGATGACGACATGGCCGACGACGCAGCACGACGCGCGCCCCTCGATGGCGACGCGCTCCGCTCGCTCCTGCTCGCCCCGGACGGTCCGCTCGACCACTTCGAGCTCGTCGAGAGCACCGAGTCGACGAACGCGGATGTCGTCGCCGACCTCGAGAGCGACGTCGCCGCGTGGCCCGGCATCGGGGTGCTCGTGGCGGACCACCAGACCGCGGGCCGCGGGCGCGACGGGCGCACGTGGGACAGCCCGGCTGGGACGTCGCTGACCTGCTCGTTCGTCGTCCGTCCGCGTGTCCCGGCCGAGCGGCTCGCGTGGCTCCCGCTGCTCGCCGGCCTCGGCGCCGTCAACGCGATCCGCGCGACAGCGGGCGTCCCGGCGGCGCTCAAGTGGCCCAACGACCTGCTGGTTCCCGCGCAGACGGAGGTCGAGGGCTGGGGTGCGGTGCGCAAGGTCGGCGGGATCCTCGCGCAGGCCGTGACCACGCCCGATGGGACTGCCGTGGTCGTCGGCATCGGGCTGAACGTCTCGCAGACGCCCGACGAGCTGCCTGTGCCGTCGGCGTCGTCGCTCGCGCTCGCGGGCGCGCAGCACGTGGACCGCGAGGGTGTGCTCGTCGCGCTCGTCGGCGCGCTCGCGGACATCGCCGAGCGATGGTGGGACACCGACGGTGACGCGGTGGCCTCGGGCCTCGCCGACGAGGTCGCGGCCGTGTGCCGCACGATCGGCACCCAGGTGCGCGTGAGCCTGCCGGGCGGTGTCGAGCTCGAGGGGCAGGCCACGGGGCTCGACGAGCACGGCGCGCTCGTCGTGCTGGACGCGGCGGGCGAGACTCACCGGGTGCTCGCGGGTGACGTGCACCACGTTCGCGACCTCTGAACTACCCTCGACCCGTGCCCGACGACCGTGAGACGCCCCACGCCGACGCAGCCGAGCGGGCTGCCGTCGAGTCCACGGTCGAGGAGATCGACGCGGCTCTTCTCGGCGGGCCGCGCACGTACAGCGCGCAGGACCTGGCCGATCGCGCCTCCATCGGCCTCGACGTGGTGCGCGGGTTCTGGAGCACGCTCGGGCTTCCGCACGCGGACGCCGACGACGACGTCTACACCGAGCACGACGCCGAGGCGATCGACCGCGTGGTCTCGCTCGTGCGCGACAGCGGCCTCGACCTGCGTACCGTCATCACGCTGACCCGGGCCCTGGGGCACACCTCGGACCGCCTGGCGCTGTGGCAGGTGGAGGCGCTCGTCGAGGACATGTCGACGCGCTACGAGCTCGACGACGCGACGGCCCGGCTGCTGGTGCTCGACCGGCTCGCCGAGCTCGCCCCCATCCTCGAGGCCCAGCTCGTGCACTCCTACCGCCGCCAGCTCGCCGCGATCGCCGGCCGGTACGCCGCCGAGTTCGCCGAGCTCGGCGACCCGGGCCCGGACCGCACCGCGCTGCCGCTCGCTCGCGCGGTCGGGTTCGCGGACATGGTCTCGTTCACGCGTCGCACGGCGGGCCTCGGCTCGACCGACCTCTCGCAGTTCGTCCAGCGCTTCGAGGCCGCGGCGCGCGACGTGGTGACGGCGTCGGGCGGCCGGGTGGTCAAGACGATCGGTGACGCCGTGCTGTTCGTCGCCGACGACGCGTCGACCGGTGCGCGCGTCGCGCTGGGGCTGGCCGAGGCGCTGGGCAGGGAGCTCGACAGCGACGACGTGCGCCTCGCAGGGCTCGCCGACGGCGCGCGAGGAGTCACGCCGGTCCGGGTCGGGCTCGTGTGGGGGCGGGTGCTGTCGCGGTTCGGCGACGTGTTCGGTCCGACGGTCAACCTCGCGGCCCGCCTCACGGACATCGCCGAGCCGAGCACGGTGCTGGTCGACACCGAGACCGCGCAGGCGCTCGCGAACGACCCCGGCGTGGTGCTCGAGCCGCTCGAACCGGTCGAGCTCCACGGGCTCGGCCTGGTGCAGCCGGTGCGGCTCAGCGCTGCGCGCTGAGCAC
>JBCECL010000011.1:0-48970 GCA_039207135.1 Brevundimonas sp. | reverse complement strand
GGGCCGTTGTTGGCGACCGCGTTGACCTGCGTCGACACCGGGGTCGCGACGATGGTCGGCGGCTGCGCGGACAGCAGGTCCAGCGCGCCGTCGGCCCCGACCGCGGGGTCGAGCCATGCCGCCCAGTCCTCGGCCCGCAGCATGAGCGGCTGCCGGTCGTGGATGTGCGCGAGCGCGGGCAGCGCGGGCCGCGTGATGATCGTCGCGCTCACGAGCCACCGCGACGGGTCGTCCTCGTCCTTGGACGGGTCCTTCCAGAACTCGTAGAGCCCCGCGAGCGCGAGCGGCGAGGCGTCGCCCGGGTGCAGGTAGAAGGGCTGCTTGCGCTTGCTGGTCGCGCCGGCCTCGGGCTTCTTCCACTCGTAGTACCCGTCGGCGGGGAGCAGCGCGCGCCGGGTCGCGAACGCGCGCTTGAACGCGGGCTTCTCGGCCAGGGTCTCGGTGCGCGCGTTGATCATCTTGTTGCCGACGCTCGGGTCCTTGGCCCACGACGGCACGAGCCCCCAACGGGCTACCCGGAGCTGGCGGGTGATCTCGCCGGTCTCGCGGTCGGCCCGTTCGACCACCATCCGCACGCCGTCGGTCGGGGCGACGTTCCACGAGGGCGGCAGGAGCCGCAGCTCGTCGGCGACGGTCGCGATGGCGAACTCGTCGGCCAGGGCCTGGTCCTCACGGAAGGAGGCGTAGCGACCGCACATGGGGCCAGCGTCGCACGAGCCGCCGACAGGTGGGGTCAGCCGACCTGGGCGGCGATCTGCCTCGCGCAGTCCCGCGGATCGGCGCGCGTCGTGTCGACCTCGACGTCGTACCGGACCCCGCGATGCACGACCTCCGCCTGCAGAGCGGCCATGCCGCCCGCCCGATCCCCCCGCGCCGCCTCCCGAGCCGCGGCGACGGCAGGGTCGCAGCGGACCCCGACCCACAGCACGTCGAGCCCGTCGAGCGCCGCGTGCCAGCGCCCCTGAGACTGCGGCCCGCCGAGGAACACGTCGTCGACGATGACCCGCGCGCCGGCGTGGACCATCGCCGCGACGCCCGTCATCCACGCGGCCTCGAGGTCACGGAACGCGGACCCGATGCTCACGTCCCCGTCCTCGCCGAACGCGATCCCGTCCTCGGCGTCCCGCACCGACGGCGGCAGGGAGTCGACGAATGTGTCGATCGCGGCGGCCACCCACGGGTCGGGCAGCACCACCTGCAGGTGCTGCAGGATCGTGGACTTGCCCGAGCTGGAACCACCGTTCAGGACGATGACCTGGGTCGGCATGCCGTCACGATAGGACGCGACCAGCCTGCGGAGCGCACGTAATCATGACCGCCTCGCCGGGGGTGCGCGGCTAGCATCCGAGCCGAGTTCGCGCACGCTGGCTCTGGAGGGAGGGGGCGCGATGATCGCGGGACGAGCTTCCTGGGCTGATCAGGTCGTCGACGCGACCGAGGACGAGGGCCGCCGGGAGCACCTTCGGGGTCATGTTGCGCACCTCGCCGCGACGGCGACGTCGGACAGCTCGGTGGAGGTGGTCTTCGCGCTCGCGGGAGACGGTCGCCTCAGAGGTCTCCGTCTCGATGTCGACATGCTGCGAACGGGGCCCGAGCTGCTCAGGGACAGGACTCCGGACGACATCGCCTTCTACCTGGTCCAGGTCGGCGTGTGCGAGCCCAAGGCCGACGACGAGTTCCTCCCGCCAGATGAGCACGGCGTCGCCTGGCTGCGGATGGACCGATGGCTGGACGATCTGAGGGGTGACGACGAGATGGCGACGCCGCAAGGGAGCGGCGTGAGGTGGCTGCGCACGATCGTCGCCAGGGCGCGCCGAACCGTCGGCGCGAACGGCGCTCGCTAGCGCCGAAGACCCGCGAGCTTGTCGACCGCCTCGTGCAGCACGGACTCGCGCTTGACGAACGTGAACCGCACCCAGGAGCGCAGCGCGTCGTCCGCCGACGAGCGGTGGCGCGTGAACGCCGTGACGGGCACGCCGACCACCCCGGCGAGTGCGGGCAGCTCGCGACACAGCTCAGCGCCGTCGGAGTAGCCGAGCCCCGCCGCGTCCGCGAGCACGAAGTACGTGCCGTCGGGCCGGACGACGTCGAAGCCGGCCGCCGCGAGCCCGTCGCACAGCAGGTCGCGACGACTGGCCAACGACGCGGCCAGCGAGTCGACCCACTCCGCGACGCCCGGGTCGCCCAGCGCGAACGCCACCGCGGGCTGGAACGGCGCCCCCGAGACGTAGGTGAGGAACTGCTTGACCGTGCGGACGGCGGTGACCAGGTGCTCGGGCCCGCTGATCCAGCCGATCTTCCAGCCCGTGAACGACAGGGTCTTGCCGGCCGACGAGACCGTCAGCGTCCGGGACGCCATGCCCGGCAGCGTCGCGATCGGCACGTGCTGCGGCCTGCCGGAAGGCCCCGCGAGCGTCAGGTGCTCGTACACCTCGTCGGTCAGGACGAGCGCGTCGTGCTGCTGGGCGAGCCGTGCGACCACCGCGAGCTCGTCGCGCGTCAGCACCGTGCCCGTCGGGTTGTGCGGCGTGTTGAGCAGCACGATGCGCGTGCGGTCGGTGAAGGCGGCGGTCAGCGCTGCCTCGTCGAGTCGGAAGCCGTGGTCGGTCGCGCGCAGCGGGGCGGTGGTGTGGACCGCGCCGGCCATCGCGATGACGGCCGCGTAGGAGTCGTAGAACGGCTCGAGCGTCAGCACCTCGTCGCCCGGGCCGGCGAGGGCGAGGACGGCGGCTGCGAGCGCCTCGGTCGCGCCGGTGGTGACGAGCACCTCGCGGTCGGGGTCGAGGGCGATGCCGTAGTGCCGCCGTTGGTGCTCCGCGATCGCCTCGCGCAGCTCGGCGATGCCGGGCCCGGGCGGGTACTGGTTCGCGCCGGCGGCGATCGCGTCCGCGGCAGCCTGCGCGACGGAGGCCGGCCCGTCGACGTCCGGGAAGCCCTGTCCGAGGTTGATCGCGCCGGTGCGCGCGGCGAGCGCGCTCATCTCGGCGAAGATCGTCGCCCTCGGGGTTCCGTCGGCACCCAGCAGGCCCGTCGCGGCGGCGACGTCACGCCAGCGAGAAGTCATGCGGGCAACAGTAGGGCGTGTCCGAGCCCGGGGCGCCGGGCTTCCCGGAACGGGTCAGTACATCCCGGTGGCGGCGGCCAGACCGGCGACGACGATCAGACCCACCGAGACGAACGCACCCACGATCCACCACTCCACCTGATGGTGGCGGCGGATCTCCCTGCTGCGGATGGCCATACCTTCAAGATCGGCACGTCGGCCGTCAGGTACAACATCCCGCGCCGACGAGCGTCGAATTCACCCGTTCGGATGGCGGATCAGGTGCAAGAACCGCCTCCCGGGGCACATGCGGGCTCAGCTGTGGGCCGAGCTCAGCGACTCCGCGAGCTTGTCCAGCTGGTCGGAGGCTGCCTGGATCGCGTCGGCCGCAGCGCCAGACGCGCTCGCCTTGGCGGTGGCGAGCTGGGCCTTCGCGGCGTCCACCTTCGCCTGGGCCTGTGCGACCGCGGCATCCGCCTTGTCGCCGCTCTGCGCCGCCGCGGTCTTGAGGGCGGCCTGCGCCTCGGCGACCGCCGCGCGCGCGTCGTCGACCGCCTTCGCTGCCTTGGCGTCGCCCGACGCCAGGGTGTCGTGCACCGAGTCGAGTTTGGCGCGCGCGTCGTCGGCCGCTGCCTTCGCGTCGTCGACGCGCGACTTGAGGTCGTCGAGCGTGGCGCGCGCGCTGCTGGCGGCGTCCTTCGCCCGCTGGGAGGCCTGGTCGAGGTCGTCGCTCGAGCATCCGGCCAGGACGAGCGCCGATGCGAGCGGGACGGCGACGGCCAGGGCGAGCAGGCGGGGCGAGCGGCGCACGCGGAACCTCCAGGTTTCTCGAGGTCACCACCGTGCGCCATCGGGGGTGCTCAGGGCAAACCGACGCCCCGCGGTCGCGTGGACCAGCGGGGCGTCGTGGCGGGCGAGCGGAGCGGCGAAGTGGAGGGGAGGCCGGCTACCGCGAGGAGGTCAGTCCTCGGAGCGCCCGCTCTTGCGGCCTCGGACGTCCTCCAGCGACGTTCCGTAGTAGGCCGCCGTCAACAGGTCCTTCATGTCGTCGATCATCGGCATGCGCGGGTTGGCGGGTGCGCACTGGTCCTCGTAGGCGCCCATCGCGACCTCGTCGAGGCGCGCGATGAACTCCTTCTCGGAGACGCCCTGCGCCTGGAAGGACGACGGGATGCCGACCTTGGACCGCAGCGCCTCGACGGCCAGCGCGTACGACTCGACGCCCTGGGCCGGCGTCGCGGCCGGTAGACCGAGCATCGCGGCGATCTGCTGGAACCGCTCCGGGGCCACGTAGTGCTCGTACTTCGGCCAGCTCGTGAGCTTGGTCGGCACCGTGCCGTTGTAGCGGATCACGTGGGGCAGCAGCGTCGCGTTGGTCCGGCCGTGCACCAGGTGGTACGTCGAGCCGACGACGTGGGCCATGGCGTGCACGATCCCGAGGAACGCGTTGCCGAAGCTCATGCCGGCGATGGTGCCCGCGTTGTGCATCTTCTCGCGGGCGTCCTTGGTGGCCGGGTCCGACGGGTCGCCGTTCACCGACTGCGCGAGGTTCTCGAAGATGAGGCGGATGGCCTGCAGGGCCATGCCGTCCGTGAAGTCGTTCGCGTAGACGCTGACGTAGGCCTCGGTGGCGTGCGTCAGGGCGTCGAAGCCGGAGTCGGCGGCGAGCGACGCGGGCATCTTCGACGTCAGCACCGGGTCGATGATCGCGACCGACGGGGTCAGCGCGTAGTCGGCGAGCGGGTACTTCTTGCCCGCGTCGGGGTCGGAGATGACCGCGAACGGCGTGACCTCGGCGCCCGTGCCCGACGTGGTCGGGATGCAGACGAGCTGCGCGAGCTCGCCCAGCACCGGGAACTTGAAGGCGCGCTTGCGGACGTCGAAGAACTTCTGCTTGAGGTCGGAGAAGTCGATCTCCGGGTGCTCGTACAGCAGCCACATGACCTTCGCGGCGTCCATCGGCGAGCCACCGCCCAGGGCGATGATCGTGTCGGGACGGAAGTGACGCATCTGCGCGGCGCCGGCCTTGACGGTCTTGACCGACGGCTCGGGCTCGACCTGGTCGATGATCTGCAGCGCGACCTTCGTCTGGCGACGGTTGAGCACGTCGATGATCTTGTCGACGAAGCCGAGCGTGGTCATGGTGGCGTCGGTGACGATGGTGACGCGCTCGACGTCCGGCATGTCCGCGAGGTAGCGGATCGCGTTCGGCTCGAAGTAGGTCTTGGCCGGGACCTTGAACCACTGCAGGTTGTTGTTCCGGCGGCCGACGCGCTTGATGTTGATGAGGTTCACCGCCGAGACGTTGTTGGACACCGAGTTGTGGCCGTACGAGCCGCAACCGAGGGTCAGGGACGGGATGAAGGCGTTGTAGATGTCGCCGATGCCGCCGAGCGAGCTCGGAGCGTTCTCGATGACGCGGATCGCCTTCACGCGGCGGCCGAACTCCTCGGTCAGCGCGTGGTCACGCGTGTGGATCGACGCGGAGTGGCCCAGGCCGTCGAACTCGACCATCTGCTCGGCGAGGCTGATGCCCTGCTCGGTGGTCGACGCGCGCAGCACCGCCAGCACCGGCGCGAGCTTCTCGCGGGTCAGCGGCTCGCTCGGGCCCACACCGGAGACCTCGGCCAGGATGATCGAGGTGTCGGCGGGCACGGTGAAGCCGGCCTGCTCGGCGATCCACACGGGCGACTGCCCGACGACCGACGCGTTGAGCTTGGCTCCGGCGCAGTTCTCGCCACCGGCCTCGACGCCGAAGATGAACTTCTCGAGCATCGTCTTCTCGGCGGGAGTGGCGCGGTAGGCGTGCAGCACGGCGAACTCGGCCATGGCGGCGTCGTAGATCTCGTCGTCCAGGATCACGGCCTGCTCGGACGCGCAGATCATGCCGTTGTCGAACGCCTTGGACAGCACGACGTCGTTGACCGCGCGCTTGAGCTTGGCCGACTTCTCGATGTAGGCGGGGACGTTGCCGGCGCCGACGCCGAGGGCGGGCTTGCCGCACGAGTAGGCGGCCCGGACCATCGCGTTGCCGCCGGTGGCCAGGATCATCGAGACGCCGGGGTGGTTCATCAGCGCGTTGGTCGCCTCGATGGAGGGGGACTCGACCCACTGGATGCAGTGCTCGGGGGCACCGGCCGCGATGGCCGCGTCGCGCACCACGCGAGCCGCGGCGACCGAGGACTCCTGCGCGCTCGGGTGGAACGCGAAGATGATCGGGTTGCGCGTCTTGAGCGAGATGAGCGACTTGAAGATCGCGGTCGACGTCGGGTTGGTGACCGGGGTGACGCCGCAGATCACGCCGACGGGCTCGGCGATCTCGGTGATGCCGTTGAGCTCGTCGCGGTGGATGACGCCGACCGTCTTGAGCTCGGCCATCGAGTTGGTGACGTGCTCGCACGCGAAGATGTTCTTCACGGCCTTGTCCTCGAACACACCGCGTCCGGTCTCGCGCACCGCGAGCTGGGCCAGCACGCCGTGCTGGTCGAGCGCCGCGACGGAGCCCTTCTTGACGAGGCGGTCGACGTCCTCCTGCGTGAAGGTCGCGTACTCGGCGAGCGCCTTGGTGGCGTTCGCGACGAGCTGGTCGATCGCCTCGTTCGTCGTCGTCGCGACGGGTGCGACGACCTCTTGGGCCTTGCGTGCGCTGGACTTGCTGGACGACGTGCCGGTGCTAGTCACCGTTACTCCCCGGGTCGACATGGTCTGGTCGTCGGCTGAGGGGGCTGGAGCCCTGCTCAATCTCGACACCTAAAACGGTATTGACCTGCCGTTCGAACCTCTTGGGGCAAAGGTCCCATGATTCGTTTCGTCCGTATCGTGAGCAGCCGTCGCCAGGCGTTGACCCAGGTGGGGGCGCTGCCTATCTTCCGGGCCATCCGCGACCGGAAGGCCTGAACATGCCCGTCGAGTTCCTCGGCATCGCCACCACGAGCGACGCCTCCGAGACCACCGCCCCCACCACGAAGCCCGTCGACCTGGGCTACCTCGAGCGCCTCGTGCGCGCCCACGAGGACAACGGCTGGACGCGCGTGCTGTTCGCGTACGGGTCGAGCGGCCTGGAGCCCTCCGCGCTCGCGGGCTACCTCGCCGGTCGTCTGGACTCCATCGAGCTGCTGCTCGCGCACCGACCCAACGTGTCCTACCCGACCTTCGCGGCGAAGACGTTCGCGACGCTCGACCAGGTCTCCCAGGGCCGGCTGTCGGTGCACTTCATCACCGGCGGCAGCGACCACGAGCAGGCGCGCGAAGGGGACCGGCTCACCAAGGACGAGCGCTACGAACGCACGCGCGAGTACATCCAGATCGTCAAGCGCGCGTGGACCAGCACGGAGCCGTTCGACCACCACGGGAAGTTCTACGACTTCGACGACTTCGTGCTCGACGGCAAGGCGTTCGAGGGCCGCAGCCCGACGATCTCGTTCGGCGGCTCGTCGGACGCCGCGTACCGGGTGGGCGCCGCCGAGGCGGACATCTTCGCCGTCTGGGGAGAGCCGCTGGCGAGCACCGCGGAGCAGATCGCGCGCATCCACGCCGAGTCCGCCGCCGCGGGCCGCACCACGCCGCCGAGGATCCACGCCGCGTTCCGGCCGATCATCGCGCCCACCGAGGAGCTCGCGTGGGAGAAGGCGCACCGCATCCTCGACCGCATCGAGGCCCGCAAGGCGTCGGCCGGGCCTGCGCTCGCGCGCTGGACGACCGGTGCGCCGCAGAACAAGGGCTCGCAGCGGCTGCTCGAGATCGCGGAGCAGGGCGAGCGCTACGACACCGCGCTGTGGACCGCGACGGCCAAGGCGACCGGCGGCGGAGGCAACTCGAACGCGCTGGTCGGCACGCCCGAGACAGTCGCGCAGGCCCTGCTCGCGTACTACGACCTGGGCGTGCGGATCGTCTCCGCGCGTGGCTACGACCTTCTCGACGACGCGATCGACTTCGGGCGCTACGTCATCCCGATCGTGAAGGACGAGGTCGCCAAGCGAGACCGCGAGGCGGCCACAGCCGCCGCCTGACGCCGCTCTGCGCCGAAACCGTCACTCCGGCGCGAATCCGTGAGCTCGACGTCACGGACTCGCGCCGGAGTGACGGTCTGGGCGGTCAGCGCTGCGCCGGCGTGGCGGCCGTCAGGCGCGGGGCGATCAGGGTCACCGTGTCGTGCAGGATCTGCTCGTAGTCCGCCAGCGAGAACTCGTACGGGAGCTCGAGCCGCAGCTCGTCGACCTCCGCCACGGCCGCGTCGGCGAGCAGTCGCTCGGCGATCTCGTCGGCCGGGCCGACGAGGTCGGGCGCGAACAGCGTGCGCCGCGGACCCTGCGGGCCGAGGGTGCGCTCGTGGCGCGAGGCCGCGTACTCGCGGTAGCGCTCGCGGGTGGCGCGGTCCGCGCCGTCGGTCGGCACGATGACCCTGCCGAGCGCGATCCGCGGCGCCGACGCACCCGACCAGGCCGCGCGGAACGCGGCGAGGTTGGCGCGCTGCGCCGTGACGAAGTCGTCGCCGTCCTCGCCGGCCACGATGTTCCCGGTCAGCAGGTGCAGCCCGCGTTCGGCGGCCCAGACCGACGAGCGCCGCGAGCCGGCGCCGTACCAGAGCCGGTCGACGAGGCCCGGGCTGTGCGGCTGCAGGCGCGGGCGCTGCACGTTGCCGGGGGAGTGGATGCGGGTGTCCTCGTCGCCGAGGTACGCCCCCGACAGGCCCTCGGCGAGCCGCTCGATGCGGCTGTGCGAGAAGTCGACGTCCTGGCCGCCGCCGTCGAACACCTTGTCGCCGAGCAGCTCCAGGTGCGGCGGCGTACCGGCGCTGAAACCGGCCTGCAGCCGCCCGCGGGACAGCACGTCGACCGTCGCCAGGTCCTCCCCGAGGCGGAACGGGCTCTCGTACCCGATGGGGATGACGGCCGTGCCGAGCTCGATCGTCGTCGTGCGCTGGGTCGCCGCCGCGAGGAACGTCGCGGCCGACGAGACGCCGTGCTCGAGGTGGCGCTGGCGGATCCATGCGCCGCGGTAGCCGAGCTGCTCGCCGTACGCGAACAGGCCGAGCGTCTCCTCCAGACCGGCGTACGGGTCGTCGTCGGGAAAGTTGCCCGGCGTGAGGAACGCGAGGGAACGGATCGAGGTCATCGCACAGGCTCCTGGGGTTCGGTTGCGCGGGAGGGTAGGAACCGGCGCGGGGGCGGTCAACCGTCGGTGTCGTGCGTCCCGGATGGCGAGCACCTGCGCAAACCGTCGCCAACCGCCGCGTGCTCTGCCACGATCGGGGCGTGCCAGACATCGGACCCGGGTGGAGCGAGAAGTCGATCGACGTCGCCGGGTTCCGGCTCGCCTACCGGGTGAGCGACGCGGTGCCGGACGCCGTCCCGATCGTGCACGTGCACGGGTTCGCGATCTCGGGCACCTACCTCCTGCCGACCGCGCGACGCCTGGCCACCCGGGCCACGAACGTCGTTCCCGACCTGCCGGGGTACGGCAAGAGCGAGCCGCGCGAGTACACCCTCGGCATCCCCGCCCTCGCGACCGCGCTCGTCGAGTTCCTCGACGCGCTCGAGCTCGACCGAGTGGTGCTCGTCGGCAACTCGATGGGCTGCCCGGTCATCCTCGAGGTCGCGCACTCGTTCCCCGACCGCGTCGACCGCATCGTGCTCGTGTCTCCCGCGGGCGGCGTGCACAACCAGCCGCTCCGCCGGGCGATCAAGCAGCTCGCGATCGACGGCGTGCGGGAGAACCCGCGCATGGCGCGGATCGCCGTCCCCGACTACCTGCGCTTCGGACCGGTCAACACGTTCAACCTGTTCAGCGAGCTCACCCGCTTCCCGTCGCTCGAGCGGCTCATCCACACCCCGGTGCCGTCGCTCGCGGTCATCGGCAGCCGCGACCCGTTCATGGCACCGCCCTACCGGGTCAGGGAGGTCGGCCGGCTCGCGCCTGACCACGTCACGGTCGCGCTCATCGAGGGCGCGGCGCACGCGATCAACTTCAGCCACCCTGGCGAGCTCGCGCACGTCATCGAGTCGTGGCTGGACGGCGTCGAGATCGTCGACGACCCCGACGAGCCGGGGTTCACCCGGGTGCTGCAGCTTCCCCGCGACCCCTGAGGGCTCAGGCGAGGCGCTCGACGAGCAGGGCCGTCAGGAGCGGGTCGGTCAGCGGCCGGAAGTGCCCCGGCGTCTCGAGCTCGAGCTCGGTCGCGCCCGCCAGAGCGCTGCCGTCCGGGACGTGCGGGTCCCAGAAACTGAAGACCGAGGTGATGCGCGCGTTGACCTCGACCTCGGCCGCGAGCTCGAGGATGGTCGCGTTGGTCGGGGCGAACGCGCGCACCGCCCGCACGGGGAACCAGCGTGCGTACCGGGACCCCGCGAAGGGCGTGTTGACGGCGATGAGCTCGCCGATCCGCCCGTCCGGGTCCGCCTGCGACATCGCGAGCTTGCCCACGAGCCCGCCCTTGCTGTGCGCGAGCAGCGTGACGTCCCGCAGGTCGTGGTCGGCCAGGTAGCGCGCGACGAGCACGGCCGTAGCCGGGATCGGTCGGCGGTTGATCCCCAGCTCAGGCAAAACGTGCACCGAGACGCCGTGCTCGTGCAGCAGCGTCGCCCACGGGAGCAGGAAGCGCCACGGCTCGTAGACGCCCGGCAGCAGGACGACCTGCCGACCGGAGTCACGCACGAGCTCGTCGGGCCGGGTTCGCGAGACCAGCGCCTCGACCTGCCAGCGGCACACGGCGCTGTAGTCGAGCACGCGCCACCACGTCCGACGAAGAGCGGAGAGCACCGCGCGCCCACCTCCGTCCCGCGAAACGACCGACGCGCCGAGTCTGGCAGAACGACCGCGACCCGGCTGGTGACGGGCGTGCGGCCACGATGCGAGACGACCGGATCAGGCCCTTGGCAATCGCCGCGCCAGACCTACGGTCGCGGGCGTTCGCCGACCCGGCCAGGGCGGTGCCGCACCGTGAGGGAGAGCTCCATGGCAGCCAGGACCACACCGATCGTCGCGATCGCCTTCGACGGCGCGGGCTGGCACCCGGCCGCGTGGCGAGAGGCCGACGCCCGACCGGACCGGCTCACCGACAGCGCGTACTGGGTGGACCTGACCCGACGCGCAGAGGCAGGGATCGTCGACCTCGTGACCTTCGAGGACAGCTTCGGCGTCCCGATCGACCCGTTCGTCGACCCGACGGGCGAGCGCACGGACCGCGTCCGGGTGCGCCTCGACGCCGAGCTCGTGGCGGCGCGCGTCGCGCCCGTGACGCAGCACGTCGGCCTCGTGCCCGTGGTGACGACGACCCACACCGAGCCATTCCACGTGTCCAAGGCGCTCGCCACGCTCGACTACGTCAGCAGGGGTCGCGCCGGCTGGCAGGTGCGCGTGTCGGGCTCGTCGGCCGAGGCCGCGCTGACCGGCCGTCGCGAGTTCCCCGAGCTCACGTACGAGGACTTCGCGGCCGGCCGCGGCACTGAGCACATCGCGGAGCAGTTCGCGGAGGCGGGGGCGGCCGTCGAGACGGTTCGCGCGCTGTGGGACAGCTGGGAGGACGACGCGGAGATCCGCGACGTCGAGACCCGCCGGTTCATCGATCGCGACAAGGTCCACCACGTCGACGTCGAGACGCGGTGGTTCTCGGTGCGCGGCCCGTCGATCACGCCGCGCCCGCCGCAGGGGCAGCCCGTCGTCACCGCGCTCGCGCACTCGACGGTGCCGTACGAGCTCGCGGCGCGGACCGCCGACGTCGTGTTCGTGACGCCGCAGGACGACACATCGGCAGCGACGATCCTCGCCGAGGTCCGGGCCGTCCAGGACGCGGTGGGCCGTACCGGCGAGCGGCTCCGCGTCGTCGCCGACCTCGCGGTCGTGCTCGACACGGCCGCAGAGCCGGCCGGCCAGCGGCTCGCCAGGCTCGAACAGCGTGCGGGCCAGTGGCAGACCGATGCCCGGGTGGTCGTCGGCTCTGCAGCCGACGTCGTGGGCGTCGTCGCGGCCTGGCTCGACCTCGGCTACGACGGCGTGCGGTTCCGTCCCGCCGTCCTCCCCGACGACCTCGACGCCCTGGTCACGGACGTCCTGCCCGAGCTGCGCCGACGCGGCCTGGCCCGCGCCGAGTACGACGCGGCCACCCTGCGCGGCCTGATCGGCCTGCCCACCGACGTCCCCAACCGTTTCGCCGCCGCCGTCTGACGGCCCAGCAGCAGAGAGCGAGCAGACCATGACCAAGCCCCGCAAGCAGATCGTCCTCGGCGCCTACCTCGGCGGCGTCAACCACCACACGCTCTGGCACCTGCCCGAGTCGGGCAGCCAGATCGACTTCTCGTCGTTCGAGCACACGGCCCGGACCGCCGAGCGCGGCCGCTTCGACTTCTTCTTCCTCGCCGAGGGCCTCGCGCTGCGCGAGCGCGACGGCCAGGTCTTCGACCAGGACGTCATCGGGCGTCCGGACACGTTCACGGTGCTGGCCGCGCTCGCGGCGGTGACCGAGCACCTCGGTCTCGCGGCGACCATCAACTCCACGTTCAACGAGCCCTACGAGCTGGCCCGCCAGCTCGCGAGCCTCGACCACCTCTCGGGCGGCCGCGCGGCGTGGAACGTCGTCACCAGCTTCGACGCGTTCACGGGGGCGAACTTCCGTCGCGGCGGGTTCCTCGACCGTTCGCAGCGATACGAGCGCGCCGAGGAGACCCTGCGCGTGGTGCGCGAGCTGTGGGACTCGTGGGCCGACGACGACCTCGTGCTGGACAAGGCCTCCGGCGAGTTCTCCCGCGCCGACGCGGGCCGGTTCGCCTACGCGGGCTCGCAGTTCGACATCGCGGGCCGCTTCGGCGTGCCGCGCCCGCCCCAGGGCCACCCCGTCGTGCTGCAGGCGGGAGTCTCCTCGCAGGGCCGCGACTTCGCGGCGGCCAGCTCGGACGCGATCTTCTCGCCGTTCGGCCGGTTCGACGAGGCGCGCGAGTACTACCAGGACGTCAAGGCGCGCGCCGCCGGCTTCGGGCGCAACCCCGACCACCTCAAGATCCTGCCGTCGGCGTCGTTCGTGCTGGGCGCGACCGAGAAGGAGGCCCGCGAGAAGGAGCAGTGGGTGCGCGAGGAGCAGGTCACGGGCCGCACCGCGCAGATCCTGCTCGAGCAGATCTGGAACCGCGACCTGTCCGGGTTCGACCCCGAGGGGCCGCTGCCGGACGTCGAGCCTGCGCTCGACGCGCCCTCGTTCATCGCCGGACGTGCGCTGCTCGACGCCGACCGCACCGGGACGGTCGCGCGGCTTCGCGCGCAGGCCGAGGCTAACGGCTGGTCCCTGCGGCAGACGGTCCTGGAGCAGTTCACGCACGGCACGTTCGTCGGCACGCCGGCGCAGGTCGCCGACTCGCTCGACCACTTCGTGCAGAACGACGCGTCCGACGGCTTCGTCATCGGCTCGCACCTGGTGCCGACGGGGCTCGACGAGTTCGTCGACGACGTCGTCCCGCTGCTCCAGGAGCGCGGCTCGCTGCGCACGGAGTACGACGGCACGACGCTGCGCGACAACCTGGGACTGCCCGCGCCCGAGCGGGTCGCGGCCCGCGTGTGAGGGGACCGGTGGCCATCCGCACGACGCGGATGGCCGCCGGCGCAGCGCTGTCACCTGCACGGATGCACCCGTGAGGCTCGCCCGCCAGGGGCGGCGCCCGATAGCATCCTCGCGAGTCCAGGTTTCTGGGCGTATGACCCGACATGACCGGTCCCGCACGCCCCGACGGAGGAACAGCCCATGGCCGCCGAAGCGCCCGACACGATCGTCCTGATCCACGGCCTGTGGGTGACCCCGCGCAGCTGGGAGGGGTGGAAGGCGCGCTACGAGGCGCAGGGCTACACCGTGCTCACGCCCGCCTACCCCGGCTTCGAGATCGAGGTCGAGGCCCTGCGCGAGAACCCCGACTTCATCGCGAACCTCACCGTGCCCGAGACGGTCGCCCACCTGGCCGCGGTGATCGAGGCGCTGCCGAAGCCGCCGATCCTCATGGGCCATTCGTTCGGCGGCATCCTGACGCAGCTGCTGCTCGCCCGCGGGCTCGGCGCGGCCGGTGTGGTGATCGACTCCGCGCCCACCGAGGGTGTCCGCGTGACGCCGCTGTCGATGGTGCGCTCGCTCTTCCCGATCCTGAAGAACCCGGCGAACTTCCGCCGCGCGGTCTCCTTCACGCCCGCCCAGTGGCACTACGCGTTCGCCAACACGCTCCCGCGCGCCGAGTCCGACGAGGTGCACGAGCGCTACGCGATCGCCGCCCCGGGGAACTGGGTGTGGGCGTACGGGCTGCTCGCCAACTACCGGCCCGGCCACCAGGCCACGTGGGCCGACTACTCGGTCGACCGGGCGCCGCTGCTGTTCATCGGGGGCGGCGACGACCACATCATGCCGCCCGCGGTGAACAAGTCGAACGCCAAGCGGTGGCGCAAGTCGCCGGCCGTGACGGACTACGTCGAGTTCCCGGGCCGGTCGCACTGGACGTGCGCGGAGCCCGGCTGGGAGGCCGTGGCGGACCAGGCCCTGACCTGGGCACTCGAGCACGCGACCAGCCTCGACGCGGCGTGACGATGCTGGTCACGCGCATCGGGGGCCCGTCGCTCCTCGTCGAGCTCGACGGCTGGCGCATCCTCGTCGACCCCACGTTCGACGCGCCTGGCCGGCGCTACAAGTTCGGGTACGGCACGTCGAGCACCAAGACGACGGCGCCCGCGATCCCGCTGGCGGAGATCGGCCCGGTCGACCTCGTCCTGCTCAGCCACGACCAGCACCCCGACAACCTCGACGACGCGGGTCGCGCCATGCTGCCCGTCGCGACGCACGTGCTCACGACGAGGCAGGGCGCGCGCCGGCTCAAGCTGCCGAACACCCGGGGTCTGGCTCCGGGGGAGGCCGTGAGGCTGAAGGGCGCAGGCGGGTCGGAGCTCGAGGTCACCGCGACCCCGTGCCAGCACGGTCCACGGTTCGCCCGCCCGATCGTCGGCGACGCGGTGGGCTTCGCGGTCCGGCGCCCGCAGGCGCAGCGCCACGACCTGTGGGTCACGGGCGACACCGTGCTGTACCCCGGGCTGCTCAAGGCGGCACGCGAGCTCGCCGTGGACGTCGCGATCGTCAACGGCGGCGGCGTGCGCTTCGGGATCACAGGGCCGATCCACTACACGATGACCGGCGCCGAGGTGGTCCGACTCGTCGCGCAGCTCGACGCGCGCGTCATCATCCCGGCCCACTTCGACGGCTGGTCGCACTTCGTGGACGGCGAGAGCGGCATCCGGACGGCGCTCGACGCCGCACCCGCGGCGCTGCGCGCCAAGTTCCACTGGCTCGCCGACGGCGTGCCCACCGAGCCGTGATCGGCAAGCGGAGGCCCCTCGCGAGGCGGTCGATCTGTGCCGTCTCCGTGCTCCTCGGAGCTGCCCTGACCGGCGCCTGCGGGCAGTCGTCCGGACCGTTCACCGCGTTCGACGACCGCGGGAGTGCGGCCGACGTCCGGAGCGTCCGCAGCGCGCTACCCAGCCTGATCGAGCGCGAGGACAACGTCGGTCGCGTCGTCGTGGACGACGCGGGTGCGGTGACTGCGGCACTCAACCTCTCGGCCGCGGACTCCGACCGACGCCGGGCGGAGCTCGAGGCCGTGGCGGTGCCCAAGCGTGCAGCCGTGGACCTGCCGCTGATCGAGAGCGGCATCGCGGACATGGTCACGGATCCCGAGACCCGAGCAGCCTTCGCGTACACAGCGGCGCGGTTCCAGGTCGCGGAGTTCCTGGGGATCGACGCGGACGACCAGTCGGCGCACGCGCTCGTCTCGGGCTCGGAGTGCTACACGCGCATCGACGCGACCGAGAGCTGCAGTGCGCCCGCTCGGTTCCGAGTCGAGCTCGTTCGTGCCCCCTCGGGAGAGTGGCTCATCGCGTCCAAGCAGTCCCGTCTCGACCAGGGCACCGGTCCGTAGGCCTGGTCGTAGCTGCGCCGTCGGGAACGTCCAGGGACTACACCCCGAACGCGGTCCAGGTGCCTTCCGAGATCACCTCGACCGAGCCGCCGTCGACCCTGATGGCCGTCTGCTCGTCGATGGCGTAGGCCGGGCCCGCGAGTTCCGCTGCCCATCGCTCGGCGGCGGCCAGCGTGTTGGACGGGAACGCGTCGAGGTGCGGGAAGATCGAGAAGTCGACGAGGCCGAGCGTGCGGTCGTCGGGTGCCGACGACCACTCGACGAACATCGGACCGATCCGCGGCGTCATCACCATGCTCCCGGCGCTGACGCCCACCCAGACCAGGTCCGGGAGCGACGGCAGGACGTCGAGCAGCCCGGACTCGCGCACCCAGTGGGCCAGGTAGGTTGCGTCTCCGCCGTCGACGAGCAGCACGTCGGCCTCCTGGACCCAGGGGACCCACCGCTCGGCACCGATGCTGGGCAGCGCCGTCAGCTCCAGCACCCCGAGCGACGCCCAGCCCAGGCCGGTGAAGTCGCGGGAGTCGGACCCCGCGGCGACAAGCCTGCGCACGGACGCCGGCCCGCACATCGGATGGCCCCACTGCGCGGTCGGGACGACGAGCGCGCGCGACTGCGACACGGGCTTGCCGAGGAGGTCTTCGAGCGCCGCGTGGATGCTCGGGTTCGTGATCCCGCCCGACGTCAGCAGCAGCTTCACCGGTTCCTCCACGACGCTCGGCACTGGGTCGGAGACGACGAAGGCCGCGCGACTGTGTTCGTCGGCGGCCTTCTGACGTGCGCCCGAAAGGATTCGAACCTTCGACCTTCTGCTCCGGAGGCAGACGCTCTATCCACTGAGCTACGGGCGCGGGACACCGGCGTGCGGTGCGGCGACGACATTACCAGCCGAACCGGCCGCGACTTCAACGCGGTCCGAGGGCCGCAGACGTCAGGACTCGCCGAGCAGCGCGGTCAGGTAGCGCGAGGTCTCGAGCACGGCGGCCTCGTCGTCGCGCGTGATGATCGCGTCGATGAGCGCGTCGTGCGAGTCGTGCCCGTGCACGTCGGTGACGAAGTTGAACCGGATGTTCTCGCCGATGGCGTCGAGCAGGTTCTCATAGAGCGCGACGAGCACGGGGTTGCCGGCGGCGCGCACGATCGTGCGGTGCAGCGCGAGGTCGGTCGCGACCATCGCCTCGAGGTCGGCCGAGGCGTAGGCGGCGGCTCGCTCGTCGCGCTGGTCGAGCAAAGTGGTTGCGTCCGACGCGGTGCGTCGCCGGGCGGCCAGGCGGGCGGCCTCGACCTCGAGCGCGCGGCGCACCTCGACCACGTCGCGCTGGCGCGCGTCGGCGAGCTGGCGGCTCATGGACCCGGCCATCTCCGAGGTCGACAGCACGTACGTCCCGGACCCCTGGCGGCGCTCGAGCAGCCCGGCGTGCACGAGCGACTGCACGGCCTCGCGGACCGTGTTGCGGCCGGCGCCGAGCAGCTCGACGAGCTGCGGCTCGGGCGGGATGCGCGCGCCGACGGGCCACTGACCGGTGGAGATGCGTTCGCGGAGCTCGCTGACCGTCGTATCGATGAGTCCGGCACGTCGGGGCATGCGGGTTAGGCTCCGTGTCCAGGCATGCCGAGCAGTCAACACCGGGACGTGCGACTTCGCCAGACCCCATCCAGGTGCAAGTTCGCAGGGGCGTGCCAGATCGGGAGTGTCGTTCGTGTCATCTGTCGCGCCTGCGCCCTGGCGTGGGCGGCTCGTCGTCCTGCTCGGCATCGTCCTCGTCGGTCTGAACCTGCGGATCGCCGTCGCCTCGGTGTCGCCGATCGTGGACATCGTCCGCGACGACATCGACCTGTCCGCCGCGCAGCTCGGCCTGCTCGGCACGATCCCGGTCATCTCGTTCGCGATCTTCGGCTCGCTCGCCACCCCGCTCGCGCGACGGTGGGGGCTCGAGCCCACGATGATCGCGGCGCTCGTGCTGTCGGCGTTCGGGGAGGTCGCCCGCGCGCTGTCGTCGTCCGCACCGGCGTTCCTGGGCTGGTCGATGATCGCGCTCGCGGGCATGGGGATGGGCAACGTGCTGCTGCCCCCGCTGGTCAAGCGGTACTTCCCCGACCGGATCGGCGCCGTGACCGCGGCCTACTCGGTCGCCCTGTCGGTGAGTACCGCTCTCCCGCCGCTGTTCGCGCTCCCGATCGCCCGCGCGACGAGCTGGCGCGTCGCGGTCGGCGTGTGGGCGATCGTCGGCCTCGCCGCGGCGATCCCGTGGGTCTTCGTGATCGCCCGCTCGGCGTCCGCGCGGGCGCACCTGCGGTCGATCATCTCCAGGGCGCCCGCCCCGAGCGGTCCCGGCCCCCTGGGCGAGACCGGCGGCGGCGAGGTCCGCGCGGTGTGGCGGTCGCGGCAGGCGTGGGCGATGGTCGTGATGTTCGCGATGAACTCGCTCGGCACGTACGTGGGGTTCGCCTGGCTGCCGACGCTGCTGGCCGATGCCGGGCTGCCGGCCGACGAGGGCGGGCGCTGGCTCGCGGTGTTCGCCGTGCTGGGCGCGCCGATGTCCCTGTTCGGGCCCGTGCTCGCGCAGCGCATGCGCAACCCGTACCCGCTCGTCGTCGCGTTCGTGTCGTGCTGGGCGATCGGGTACGTCGGGCTGTGGGCGTCGCCCGCGCAGGGCACCGCCGCGTGGATGGTGCTGCTCGGCATCGGGCCGTCGTCGTTCCCGGTGCTGCTCGCGCTCATCGGCCTGCGCAGCACGAGCCCCGCCACGGCCGTCGCGCTGTCCGGCATGGTGCAGGGCACCGGCTACGTCATCGCCGGGCTGGGCCCGATCGGCATCGGGCTGCTGTACGAAGCGACGGGCGCGTGGCACGTGCCGATCGCCGTGCTGCTCGGGTGCCTCGTCGTCCTCCTGGTCGCGGCGTGGTTCGCCTGCCGCCCGACGATGATCGGCCCGCCTGGCGAAACGTCCGGCGAGCCCGCCTCGTCGCGCCGGTAAACTCGGCGGGTGACCCCCGAGCAGCTCGCCCAGGCCATCACGGCCGCCCTCGTGCAGGCCGTCGACGACGGCACCTTCGCACTCGCGCCCGCCGACGTCCCGGCGACGGTGCACCTGGAGCGACCCCGGCAGCGTGAGCACGGCGACTGGGCGACCAACGTGGCCCTGCAGCTCGCGAAGAAGGCGGGCACCAACCCGCGCGCGTTCGCCGAGGAGCTCGCGGCGCGGCTGCGGCAGACCGCGGGCGTGGCCGAGGTCGAGGTCGCCGGTCCCGGGTTCCTCAACATCCGCCTCGACGCGGCGGCAGCGGGCGAGCTCGCGCGGTCCGTGCTCGACGCGGGTGCGGCGTACGGCCGCGGCACGACGCTGGACGGCGTCAAGATCAACCTCGAGTTCGTCTCCGCGAACCCGACCGGCCCGCTGCACATCGGCGGCGTGCGCTGGGCCGCCGTGGGCGACAGCCTCGCCCGCGTCCTCGCCGCGAGCGGCGCCGACGTGACGCGCGAGTACTACTTCAACGACCACGGCGCGCAGATCGACCGCTTCGCGCGCTCGCTGCTCGCCCGCGCCAAGGGAGAAGCCGCACCCGAGGACGGCTACGGCGGCGAGTACATCACCGAGATCGCCGACCAGGTCATCGCCGACGCGATCGCCGCGGGCGAGCCGGACCCGCGCACCCTCGACGACGCCGAGGCCACCGAGGCGTTCCGCGCTCGCGGCGTCGAGCTCATGTTCGGCGAGGTCAAGGAGTCGCTGCACGAGTTCGGCGTCGACTTCGACGTCTACTTCCACGAGGACTCGCTGCACGAGTCCGGGGCCGTAGACCGTGCGGTCGCCCGCCTGCGCGAGCTCGGCCACGTCTTCGAGCAGGACGGCGCCACCTGGCTGCGCACCACCGACTTCGGCGACGACAAGGACCGCGTCGTCATCAAGTCGGACGGCGAGGCCGCCTACATCGCCGGCGACATCGCGTACTACCTGGACAAGCGCGAGCGTGGCTTCGACCGCGTCTTCATCATGCTCGGCGCGGACCACCACGGGTACGTCGGCCGCATGATGGCCGTGTGCGCGGCGTTCGGGGACACGCCCCACGTCAACCTCGAGCTGCTCATCGGCCAGCTGGTCAACCTCGTCAAGGACGGCGAGCCCGTCCGGATGTCCAAGCGTGCGGGCACGGTCGTGACGATGGCCGACCTCGTCGACGCGGTCGGGGTCGACGCCGCGCGGTACGCGCTGGCGCGCTCGTCGGTCGACTCCCAGATCGACCTGGACCTCGACCTGCTGGCCAAGGCGACCAACGAGAACCCCGTGTTCTACGTGCAGTACGCGCACGCGCGCACCGTCAACGTGGCGCGCAACGCGGCCGACGCGGGCGTGCGCCGCGAGGACGGCTTCGACGCCGCGCTGCTCGACCACCCGTCGGAGGCCGTCCTGCTCGGCCAGATCGCCGAGCTGCCGCGGATCGTCGCGCAGGCGGCCGACCTGCGCGAGCCGCACCGCGTCGCGCGCTACCTCGAGGAGCTCGCCGGGGCGTACCACAAGTGGTACGACCAGCGACGGGTCACCCCGTTCGGCGACGAGGAGGTCAGCGACGTGCACCGCACGCGGCTGTGGCTCAACGACGCGACCCGGCAGGTGCTGGCCAACGGCCTCGCGCTGCTCGGGGTCTCCGCGCCGGAGCGGATGTGACCGGCGAGCCCTGGTCGCGCGGAGTCACCCGGTCCGACGACGGCGTCCTCGCCGTCGCCGGGGTGAGCGTGCACGACCTCGCCGCGCAGCACGGCACCCCCGCCTACGTGCTCGACGAGGCTGACCTGCGCTCGCGCGCGTCGGGCTACCGGCGGGCGTTCGAGACCGCCTTCGCCGAGATCGGCGCCGGGGTCGACGTGTACTACGCGGGCAAGGCGTTCCTCTCGCTGGCCGTCGCGCGCTGGGTGCACGAGGAGGGCCTGCGCGTCGACACGGCGACGGGCGGTGAGCTCGCGATCGCGCTGCGCGCGGGAGTCCCGGGCGCAGACATCGGGCTGCACGGCAACAACAAGTCGGACGCCGAGATCGTCACCGCGCTGGAGGAGGGCGTCGGCCGGATCATCGTCGACTCGCTCGTCGAGATCGACCGTGTGGCGGACCTGGCCGGCGCGCGCGGCCTCGTGGCGCCCGTGATGGTGCGCGTGACGACGGGTGTGCACGCGGGCGGCCACGAGTACATCTCGACCGCGCACGAGGACCAGAAGTTCGGCCTGTCGGTCGCGGGCGGATCAGGGGCGCGCGAGACCGTGAAGCCTTCTGCCCCCTCAGCGGGCGAAACGCTTCACGGTGACAGCCCCGCGATGACCGCGCTGCTGCGCGTGGTCGCGCGCCCCGAGCTGCACCTGCTCGGCATCCACTCGCACATCGGCTCGCAGATCCTCGACCCGTCGGGCTTCGAGGTCGCGGCCCGAGTCGTGCTCACGCTGCGCGCGCAGCTCGCGGAGCGCACGGGCGTGCTCGTCGACGAGGTGGACCTCGGCGGCGGCTACGGCATCGCCTACCTGCCCGGCGAGGTCGCGCTCGACCCCGACCGCATCGCCAAGGACGTCGCCGCGTCGGTCGCCGCGAGCGCGGCCGGCCTCGGCACGCCGCTCCCGCGCTTCTCGATCGAGCCCGGCCGCGCGATCGTCGGCCCCGCGGGCCTGACGCTCTACACGGTGGGGACGGTCAAGCCCGTGCGGATCGACGACGGCCGCACGCGCACGTACGTCTCGGTCGACGGCGGCATGAGCGACAACATCCGCCCCGCGCTGTACGGCGCGCAGTACCACGCGGAGATCGTCGGGCGGCTCTCGTCGGCCGAGCCCGTGCTCGCGCGCGTGGTCGGCAAGCACTGCGAGTCGGGCGACATCGTGGTGCACGAGGTGCAGCTCCCCGGTGACGTGCGCGCAGGCGACCTGCTCGCCGTCGCGGCGACGGGTGCCTACGGCCGCTCGATGGCGTCCAACTACAACCAGGTCCCGCGCCCGCCCGTGGTCGCGGTGGCCGACGGCTCGTCGCGCGTGCTGCTGCGCCGGGAGACGGTCGAGGACCTGCTGGCGCTCGACCAGGGCTGAGGACGTGAAGCACGCCACATCGAGGCAAGGGACTTAGGTCGCACTAAGTAAGGTTAGGATCACCTACGTCCTAGCCCCCGAACCTCGAGGACCGCCCACATGCGTGCGCCCCGTCGTAGCTCCGCCCTGGTCGCTGCCGCCCTGACCGGAGTGCTGGCCCTGCTCGCCGGCTGCTCGGGTGACGCCGCGGCGAGCGGACCCTCCACGGCGACGGGCGGCACCACGCTCGAGCACGCGACACCGGTCGACGACCCGAAGGCGATCGAGGGCCCGACGACGGCCGTCGTCGCCGACGCGGCGCTCGACCCGGTCGCGACGAACCCGAAGCCGTCCCTGCCGGCAACCGTGACGGACGCGCAGGGCACGGTCGTCACCGTGACCGACACGAGCCGCATCCTCGCGCTCGACATCTACGGCTCGACGTCGCGCATCGTGTACGACCTCGGGCTCGGGAAGAACGTGGTCGGGCGCGACACGTCGTCGAGCTACGCGGAGATCAGCGACAAGCCGCTCGTCACGGCCAACGGGCACGAGCTGTCCGGCGAGGCGATCCTCGCTCTCGCGCCGACCGTCATCATCACCGACACGAGCCTGGGCCCGTGGGACGTGATCCTGCAGATGCGCGACGCGGGCATCCCGGTGGTCGTCGTCGACTCCCACCGCGGGCTCGACAACGTGGGCGGGCTCATCCGGCAGGTCGCGGGCGCGCTCGGCGTGCCCGACGAGGGCGAGAAGCTCGCCTCGCGCACGGAGGCGGCCGTGACCGCCAAGGTCGCGCAGATCGCGAAGGTCGCGCCGAAGGCCAAGGCCGACAAGCTGCGGATCGTCTTTCTCTACGTGCGCGGCCAGGCGGGCGTCTACTACCTGTTCGGCAAGGAGTCGGGCGCCGATGCGCTCATCGACGCCGTGGGCGCGGTCGACGTCGCCACCGAGATCGGCTGGGACGGCATGAAGCCGATGACCGACGAGGGCATGGTCAAGGCCGCGCCCGACGTCGTGCTCGTGATGTCCAACGGGCTCGAGTCCGTGGGCGGGGTCGACGGCCTGCTCGAGCGGCTGCCCGCCGTGGCGAACACGCCCGCGGGCGAGCACCGGCGCATCGTCGACATGGACGACACCCAGGTGCTCTCCTTCGGACCGTCCACCGCCGACGTGCTCGACGCGCTCGCCGTCGCGCTCTACGCCCCGGCCGCATGACGAGCACGCTCGAGCGCCCGGTCGCCGTCGCGCCCGCCCGCACCCGCGCCACGGGCCTGTTCGTCGGGCTCGCGCTGGCCCTCGTCGTGCTCGCGATCGCCTCGGCCGGCCTCGGTCAGCTGCACGTCGCGCCCAGCGAGGTGGTCGGCTCGCTGCTGCACCACCTCGGCCTGGACTGGGGCCCGACCCCGGCGCACCCCAACGGTGATGCGGCGCTGTGGACCATCCGGTTCCCGCGCGTCGTGATGGCCGCGCTCGTCGGCGCGGCGCTCGCGACCGCCGGTGCGCTCATGCAGGGCGTGTTCGGCAACCCGCTCGCCGACCCCGGGGTCGTGGGCGTGAGCGCGGGGGCCGCGGTGGGTGCGTGCGCGGTCATCGTGTTCGGCTGGGCGTTCGCGGGGCAGTGGACCGTGGCAACGATGGCATTCGTCGGCGGGCTCGCGACGACGATCGTCGTGTACGCGACCGCGCGCGAGAACGGCCGGACCGAGGTCGTGACGCTCGTGCTGACGGGCGTCGCGGTCAACGCGGTCGCGGGCGCGGCGCTCGCGCTGCTCACCTTCCTCGGCGACACCCAGGCGCGCGAGCAGATCGTGTTCTGGCAGCTCGGCAGCCTCAACGGCACGCGCTGGCCGTACGTCGCGGTGGTCGCGCCGATCGTCGCGATCGGCATCGCGGGCGCGCTGCTGGTAACGCGGCGGCTCGACCTGCTGGCGCTGGGCGAGAGGTCTGCGCGGCACCTCGGCGTGGACGTGGAGCGGCTGCGCGTGGTGTGCATCCTGCTCGTCGCGCTGCTCACCGCGGGCGCCGTCGCGTTCTGCGGCATCATCGCGTTCGTCGGGCTCGTCGTCCCGCACCTGGTCCGGATGGCGGCGGGACCGGGGCACCGCGTGCTCGTGCCCGCCAGCGCGCTCGGCGGCGCCGTGCTGCTGCTCGCGGCCGACCTCGTCGCGCGCACCGCGGTGCCGTACGCGGACCTGCCGATCGGCATGCTGACCGCGCTCGTCGGCGGCCCGTTCTTCTTCTGGCTCATCCGTCGCACGCGCCGCAGCGCGGGAGGCTGGGCGTGAGCGCGGTGCTGCGCGCCGTCGGCGTGCACGTCCGGTTCGGTGCCGCGCGCATCCTCGACGGGGTCGACGTCGAGTTCGGTGCGGGCGAGCTCGTCGCGCTCGTCGGTCCCAACGGAGCGGGCAAGTCGACGCTGCTGTCGGTCCTTGCGGGCGACACCGTGCCCGACGAGGGCGTCGTCGAGCTCGACACGGTCGACGTCCGAGCGCTGCGCCTCGACGAGCTCGCGCGCCGTCGAGCCGTGCTGCTGCAGGAGAACCGGCTGTCGTTCCCGTTCTCGGTCGCCGACGTGGTGCGGATGGGCCGCGCGCCGTGGCGCGGGACGTCGCGCGAGGACGCCGACGACTCGGTGGTGGCCGCGGCGCTCGAGACGGCCGACGTCACGCACCTGGCAACCCGGCGCTTCCCGACCCTGTCCGGCGGCGAGAAGGCCCGGACGTCGTTCGCGCGCACGCTCGCGCAGGAACCGGGCGTCCTGCTGCTCGACGAGCCGACCGCCGCGCTCGACATCCGTCACCAGGAGGCGCTCCTGGCAGAGGCCCGCCGCTGGGCGCGCGAGGGAGCGACCGTCGTCGTCGTGCTGCACGACCTGACGCTGGCCGCCGCGTACGCCGACCGCGTCGTCGTGCTCGACGCGGGGCGCGTGCGCGGGGACGGCCCGCCGGCCGACGTGCTGACCGCAGACCTGCTCACCGAGGTGTACCGCCACCCGGTCGACGTGATCCGCCGCCCGGGCGGCGACGAGCTCGTCGTCCTGCCGGTGCGCGCACCCTCGCCCGCCGCCCTCGCCCCGATCGTCCAGGAGGTCCGATGACCAGGCACCGCGTCACGGCGGCGCTCGCCGCGCTCACGGTGGCCGCCGGCGCTCTCGTCGCTGCCGCGGGCCCCGCATCCGCCGCGGCGCGCGTGACGCTGTCCGGTGGCCGTCCCGCCGCCGACTCGGCCACGACCGTGACCGTCAGCGGCTCGGGGTTCCAGTCGGTCAAGGGCGGCTTCGGCGGCATCTACGTCGTGTTCGGCTGGGTCGACGACACGTCGTCGTGGCGGCCCAGCCGCGGGGGAGTGACCGGCAAGGACTACCTCTACGTCCCGGACAGCGAGTCGAAGGACAACAAGGGCTACCAGAAGTTCGTCGCCTTCCCCGGGTCGGACACCGAGTCGGCCGCGAACGGCGGGGAGATCTCCGCGTCGGGGTCGTGGCGGACGACGCTCACGATCCCGGGCGCGCGGTTCGAGGCGGTCGACCGGGACGGCCGCAGCCGCGCGATCGACTGCACCAAGGTGACGTGCGGCGTGCTGACGTTCGGCGCCCACGGGGTGACCAACAAGAACAACGAGACGTTCACGCGGGTCTCGTTCGCGGCGGCCGCGAAGCCTTCGAGCCCCCGGCCGACGAGCTCCGCCGCCAAGCCCGGAGCGAGCGCGTCGACGGCACCGTCCCCGTCCACGTCCGCGGCGGCCGTCGCCGGCACCCCCGCGACCCTCGGGTTCGAGCAGCGGACCGTGGTCGTCGGGCGCGTGCTGTCGTTCACCGGGCAGGGCTTCCTGCCGGGAGAGCAGGTGGTCGGCACGCTGGGTGCGGGTCTGGCGGCCGTGGGCCCGCTGACCGCCGGAGCGCACGGCGAGGTCGCGGGCATCGTGCAGCTCCCGGGCGACCTGCGGCCCGGCACACAGGCGTTCTCGCTCGCGGGGGCGGCGTCGGGCCAGGTCGCAGGAGCGGAGTTCCAGGCCATCGCCGACCCCGTGACCGCCGCCGCGCAGGCGAACGCCGTCGAGCCCGCGCAGCCCACCTCGCCCATCGCCGTCGGGGTCGGCGTCCTCGCGCTCGCGCTCCTCGGGTTCCTGGTCTCGTCGTTCGTGGCCGCGCGTCGACGTCGTCGCGGGGCACGCGCATGAGGCGCGTGTCGCGAGGCCTTCTCGCGCTCGCCCTCGCCGTCGGCGCCGGGGCCGTCGCTGCACCCGCCGCGCTCGCGGCGTCGGACGACCAGGTCACGGTCTCGGTCGAGATCCCCGCGGCGCACGAGTTCGTGGTCGACGACGCGCAGCTGCGCTGGGGCCTGAACGACGAGGCGAGCAGCGGCGCGCACGCGTTCGGCTGCAACTTCCTGTCCGCGGGCGAGGCTGGCGACGCGGGCAGCTCGCACGCCTGGACGGCCGCCGACGACCTGTACCACTCCCGCTCGGGCGGCGTCCGCATCGAGAAGCAGCGCGCGGACGGCACCTACGAGCTCGCGACGTGGGCGACCAAGTGCCTCGACGCGCGCGGAGAAGCGGTGACCACGTCGCCGTTGTCGCCCACGACGCAGAGCCAGGTTGTGATCGACGGCGGCGCGGGCGTCGTCGACCAGCGCGCGGGCCGCGCCACGATCCGCTGGCGGGGGTCGTTCACCGTCGCGATGTACGGCGGCCTGACCTACTGGACGGCGTCGGACCCGGTGCTCGAGGTCGTCGACGGCGTGGGCACGCTGACCGCGACGGGCTCCGGCTACGCGACCTCCCGCGAGGACGCCTCGGTGTGGTCGCGGGTCGAGCCTCGACCCATCACGCTCGCGACGTTCGAGCGGCTCGACCTCGGGATCGCCGGCTTCACGGTTGCACCCGACTACGTCGGGGTGGCCGCCGGGGTCGACCAGCCGGCGCGCACGGCGGAGAACGCGGAGTTCTGGGGCTCGTTCCCGCGCGACTTCGTGGCGTTCCAGCAGCTCACCGGGCAGTCGTCGTACTGGTACACGAGCGGGGGCGCGCGGGACCGGTTCAAGGTCGCGCTGCCGGTCACGGTCAGCTACGACGCCGACGAGCCCGTCACCCCGCCGTCGACAGGCCCGCAGCCGACGCCGAAGCCGACGCCTTCGGAGCCCGCGGTCACGCCGCCCGACGACGCGTCGCCCGGCACCGGCACCCCTGCTGCTGGCGGGGGTGGGGGCGGACCCGTCACCGGCCAGCCCGTGAATGCGACCGTCGATCCGCAGGGCATCCCCGTGGTCGCATCAGCGAGCCTGACCGCGACGACACCGCTCATCCCGGTCGCGGCGGGAGCGACCGGCTGGGACGCGACTCGCGACCCGCTGCTGCTCGCCGGCCTCGCGCTGCTCGCGATCGGGGCCGTGGTGGGCGCCGTGGGATTCCGTCGCGGCTGGCTCGCCTGGCCGTGGAAATGAGACGGCTGTTGCTCGCGTAATTAGGCAAGGCTAACCTTACTGACCGTCAGGCCCGGGGCGACGCACGCCCCTGACCTCCCCGACGAAAGGACTCACCACCGTGAACACACGAACCGGACGGGCCGCGCGAGCGGTCGCCGGTGCGGGCGCTCTCGCGCTCGTGGCCACCGCCGCCGTGATCGCCCTGCCCGCCAGCGCCGCGGACGCCAAGACCGTGACGGCGAGCAGCGGCGACCTGGCCTGGGGCTTCCGCCAGGCCTTCCGCTCGTACGTCGGCGGCGCTGGCAACCCGCTGCCCGCCGCCGAGCGGATCACCGTGGGCGCGCCCGCGACGTTCGACGCGGCCGGCACCGCCGCGGTCGCCGGGAACGACGCCTCGAAGCCCTACCTGTTCCCCGTGACGGGCGGCTCCGTCACGTCGGCCGACGACGTGCGCATCGAGACGTCCGGCTCGGTCGTCTACCACTACCCGGCCCACACCTTCACCGCCACGGTCAAGGACGTCACGGTGGTCGTCGCCGACGGCGTCGGAACCCTCGTCGGCGACCTCTCCGTCGCCCTCACGACCGGCGGCACCTCGGGCGGCGACGACGTCGTGCTCGGCACGATCATCGGCGTCGACGTGGACGTCGACGCCGACTCGGTGAGCGTGACCGGCACGGGCGTCAAGCTCAGCGCCGCCGGCGCGACCGCGCTCCAGGGCTTCCTCGCGGCGGGTTCGGACCTCGACGGCTTCTCGGTCTCGGCAGCGCTCGACGCGCCCGCACAGGTGTGGAACCCGAGCATCACGGTGTCCAAGACCTCGGGCTTCGACCGCGCGGGCACCGAGTCCGTGACGATCACGGGCACGGGCTTCGACCCGGACGTCAACAAGTCGACGCGGCCGCCGGTCACGCCCGGCGCCTCGACCGGCGTCTACGTGACGTTCGGCCGGTTCGCCGACGTGTGGCGCCCGTCCGCGGGTGCCGCGTCGAGCACGCGTCCCGTCACGAGCCAGAAGTGGGCGCTGCCGCAGGCGTCGCTCACGCAGGTCGCTGCCGACTACCCGACGCAGGCGCCCTCGCTCGTCGAGCTCAAGGCTGACGGCTCGTTCACCGCCACGCTCGACGTCAAGGCCGCGACGGCGACGTCCGGCAACTACGGCATCTACGTCTACGCCGCGGGCGGTGCGAGCGCGAACGCCGGGCAGGAGATCTTCGTGCCCATCTCGTTCGTCGGCGACGTCAGCGTGGGCGTCGACGTGCCGAAGGCGCCGGACCCGGAGCCGGAGCCGGGTGTCTTCGCGTGGACCATCCAGGGCTCGGGCGCGGTCAGCCTCGGCACGGCCGCCGCAGGCGCGCAGGGCTTCACCGCGACGGGCGAGCTGCCCACCATCGTCGTGAAGGACACGCGCGACAACGCCCCGGCGTTCTCGCTCGCGGGCCAGGCCGGGAACTTCCGCTCGGCGGACGGCGCTCACACGTTCGGCGGTCAGGCCCTCGGCTGGACGCCGAAAGTCACCAACAACGGTGCGGGTGCGCTGGCAGGCTCCGCCGTGAGCGCGGGCTCGACGGCCACGTCGGGTCTGCGCAGCACGAGCACGCTGGTCTCGGCGGCCACCGGGCACGCCAAGGGCGAGGTGACCGTGGGGGCGAAGCTCGACCTCGTCGCCCCGGCCGACGTCGCGCCCGGCAGCTACACCGCGACGCTCACGCTCACCGCGCTGAGCTGACCCGAGCACACCTGCGTGCGGCCCGACCCTTCGGGGTCGGGCCGCACGTGACTGAGAGGGGCACGACATGAGGTTTCGCGGACTCGCCGCTGCGATCACGACGATGACGATCGCGCTCGGCGCGCTGACCCTGGCCACCGCCGGTGCGGCGACCGCGGCCGACGACGGCCAGCTCACGTGGGCCGTGGCGCCCGCCGACACCTCCCAGGGCGCCGGGCGCCCCAACTTCGTCTACGCGGCCGATCCGGGCGACGTCATCAAGGACGCGATCGTCGTCTCGAACCTCGGCGCCGAGGAGCTGACGCTCGCGATCTACGCCGCGGACGGCCTGACGACCTCCTCGGGCCAGCTCGACCTGCTCCCGGCCGGCGAGCCGTCCGTGGACCTCGGCTCGTGGGTCTCGCTCGACACCGACTCGGTGCGGGTCGCTCCGGGTGCGTCGGTAAAGGTCCCGTTCACGGTGACCGTGCCCGACGACGCGACCCCCGGCGACCACACCGGCGGCGTCGTGACCTCGTTCGTGTCGACCGGCTCCGGCTCGCAGGTCGCGCTCGACTCGCGGCTCGGCTCCCGCATGCACCTGCGCGTGTCAGGTGCGCTGACCCCGGCGCTGACCGTCTCCGCGCCGAGCATCGACTACCACCAGAGCCTCGACCCGTTCACGGCGTCGACGGCGACCGTCCGCTACACCCTGACCAACACGGGCAACGCGCGCATCGCGGCGACGGACGCCGTGCGCGTCTCCGGTCCGTTCGGGGCGTCGACGACCAGCACCGCGCCCGTCGCCGTGCCCGAGCTGCTGCCCGGCTCGGTGCTGGAGCGCGAGGTCGAGGTGAGCGGCGTGTGGCCGCTGTTCCGGCTGCAGGCCGACATCACGGTGACCGCGGAGGGCGTCGGCGTGGGCGCCTCGACCGTCCCGGTCGTGACCGCGTCCGCGGCCGGGTGGGCCGTGCCGTGGTCGTGGCTCGTGCTGATCGCGCTCGTGGTCGCAGTCGCGGTCGTCGCCCCGACGCTGCGCGACCGCCGGCGCGCAACCCGACGTGCCGAGGCCGAGGCATTGCAGGCCGCGCTCGACGATGCCCGCCGGCAGGGTCGAGCCGAGGCGAACGCCGCAGATCTGTAGATCTGCGGGCGCGAGCCTTGGGCGGCCCGCGTGGACAGGCGCGCGGGCCTCGTGTCGCGGAGCCCTATTCTGTGGCGAGTTCCACCACCGAACCGGAGGTCTGTCCGTGCCCCACACCCTCAGGGTCGCGCTGCTGGGTTGCGGCGTCGTCGGCTCGCAGGTCGCGCGCCTGCTCACGCAGCAGGCGGACGACCTGGCGGCACGCGTCGGGTCACCGCTCGAGCTCGTCGGGATCGCGGTCCGTGACGCCTCGGTGCCGCGCGACGGCGTGGACGCTGCGCTGCTGACGACGGACGCCGAGGAGCTCGTCGCACGGGCCGACGTGGTGGTCGAGGTCATGGGCGGGATCGAACCCGCGCGTTCGCTGATCCTGCGCGCGATCGAGCACGGCGCCTCCGTGGTGACCGCCAACAAGGCGCTGCTCGCCCAGGACGGTCCCACGCTCTACGCCGCTGCCGACGCGGCCGGGGTCGACCTGTACTTCGAGGCCGCCGTCGCCGGTGCCATCCCGATCGTCCGGCCGGTGCGCGAGTCGCTCGCGGGCGACACCGTCCGGCGCGTGCTCGGCATCGTCAACGGGACCACCAACTACGTCCTCGACAGGATGGCCACCGACGGGCTGGACCTCGACCAGGCTGTCAAGGAGGCCCAGGCGCTCGGGTACGCCGAGGCCGACCCGACGGCCGACGTCGAGGGCTTCGACGCCGCGGCAAAGGCGGCGATCCTCGCGTCGCTCGCCTTCCACACGCGCGTGTCCATCGATGACGTGCAGCGCGAGGGCATCACCTCGCTGACCGCCGACGACGTGGCGTGGGCCGAGGGCACCGGGCACGTCATCAAGCTGCTCGCGATCGCCGAGCGCAACACCGCCGAGGACGGCACCGAGGGGATCCAGGTGCGCGTGCACCCGGCCCTCGTGCCGGCGGGCCACCCGCTCGCGGGCGTGCGGAGCGCGTTCAACGCCGTGTTCGTCGAGGCCGAGGCGGCGGGCGAGCTCATGTTCTACGGACGCGGAGCCGGCGGTGCGCCCACGGCGTCCGCGATCCTGGGTGACGTCGTGTCCGTGGCCCGCCACCGCGTGCTCGGTGGACGTGGCCCGGTCGAGTCGTCCTACGCGGACCTGCCGGTGCTCCCGGCCGCAGCGGCACGCACGCGGTACCAGGTGCGCCTCGAGGTGCGCGACCAGCCCGGCGTGCTCGCGCAGGTCGCGGCCGTCCTGGCCGAGCACGGCGTCTCGATCGAGGCCGTCCGCCAGACCCCGGCGCCCGAGGACCACGTCGCGCGCCTGCTCATCACCACGCACGCCGCCAGCGAGCAAGCGCTCGCCGACACGGTCGAGGCCATCGCCGGCCTCGACGTCGTGCGTGCGGTCGTGTCCGTCCTGCGAGTCGAGGGAGCCTGATGGCCCACCAGTGGCGCGGCGTCATCGCCGAGTACGCCGACCACCTGCCCGAGCACCTCAAGACGCACATCGTGACCCTGGGGGAGGGCGGCACGCCGCTCGTCGCCGCCCCGGTGCTGTCCGAGCGCGTCGGTGCCGAGGTCTACGTCAAGGTCGAGGGCATGAACCCGACCGGGTCGTTCAAGGACCGCGGCATGACGGCGGCGATCTCCGCCGCCGCCGCCCGCGGCGCCAAGGCCGTGGTGTGCGCGTCGACCGGCAACACGTCTGCCTCTGCGGCCGCCTACGCGACGCGCGCGGGCATGGTCTGCGCGGTGCTCGTGCCGGACGGCAAGATCGCGATGGGCAAGCTGAGCCAGGCGATCGCGCACGGCGCGACGCTGCTGCAGGTCGACGGCAACTTCGACGACTGCCTCGTCGCCGCGCGCAAGCTCGCCGAGGCCTACCCCGTCGAGCTGGTGAACTCGGTGAACCCGGACCGCATCGAGGGCCAGAAGACCGGCGCGTTCGAGATCGTCGACGCACTCGGCGACGCTCCCGACATCTTCGTCCTGCCGGTCGGCAACGCGGGCAACATCACGGCCTACTGGAGGGGCTTCACGGAGTACCTCGCCGCGGGCGTCTCGACCAAGACGCCGACGGTGTGGGGCTTCCAGGCCTCCGGCGCCGCACCGATCGTCCGCGGCTTCCCGATCGACGAGCCCGAGACGATCGCGACCGCGATCCGCATCGGCAACCCGGCCTCGTGGCAGCAGGCGCTCGACGCGCGCGACACCTCCGGCGGCCTCATCGAGGCCGTCACGGACGAGCAGATCCTCGCGGCGCACCGCGTGCTGTCGGCCGAGGTCGGCGTCTTCGTCGAGCCGGCGTCCGCCGCCGGGGTCGCGGGTCTGCTCGCGCTGTCCGAGGCCGGCCGGGTGCCCGCGGGCGCCCGCATCGTCATCACGGTCACGGGGCACGGGCTCAAGGACCCGCAGTGGGCGCTGCGCACGCCCGACGGTGGCGACGTCCAGCCCGTGCGCGTTACGGCCGACGTCGTGTCCATCGCCGCCGCGCTCGGCCTGGACTGACCTCGTGCGCCTCGGGGCGGACCACGTCCGCGTGCGCGTGCCGGCGACCAGCGCCAACCTCGGGCCGGGCTTCGACGCCCTCGGTCTCGCGCTCGCGCTGCACGACGAGCTCGACGTGCGCCTGCTCGGGTCGAACGAGGTCGTCGTCGAGGTGACCGGCGAAGGCGCCGGCGACGTCCCGGACGACGAACGGCACCTGGTGGTGCAGGCCCTGCGGGCCGCTCTCGACCACGTCGGTGCACCGCAGGCCGGCCTGCACCTCGTGTGCCACAACCGCATCCCGCACGGTCGCGGGCTCGGTTCGTCGGCGGCCGCCGTCGTCGCGGGGATCGCCGCCGCGCGTGGCCTGGTCGCCGAGCCGGAGGCGCTGTCCGACGAGGTGGTGCTCGCACTGGCCACCGAGATGGAGGGCCACCCCGACAACGCCGCGCCCGCCCTGCACGGCGGGGCGACCGTCGCGTGGGGGACCGGCTCGGGAGTCGGCGTGGCGTCGCTCGCCGTGCACCCGGATCTCGCCCCCGTGGCCATCGTCCCGTCGAACCGGCTGTCGACCTCGTCGGCGCGAGGCGTGCTGCCGCCGACGGTCCCGCACGCCGACGCGGCCTTCCAGGCTGGGCGGGCCGCGCTTCTCGTCGAGGCGCTCGGGCGTCGCCCTGACCTGCTGCTCGACGCGACCGCCGACCGTCTGCACCAGAACTACCGGCGCGCCGTGATGCCGCACTCGCTCGCTCTGGTCGACGCGCTGCGTGCGGCCGGCGTCGCCGCTGTCGTCTCCGGCGCGGGGCCGACCGTGCTGGCGCTCGCACGACGCACAGCGCGCGGGACGGACGCCGACGAGGCGATCGCGGCGGCCTTCGGCGGGAGCATGGGGGGCTGGCGGATCGTGCCGCTCGGGGTCGACGAGGACGGGGTTCAGGTCTCTCGCGTAGCGACCGGGTGAAGTGCAGGTCGCGGGGTCATGCGGACGGACGCATGGGTCGACAGTGGTAATATCGGCGTGTTCCCCGGATCAGATCCTTCGGCCGCCGTGCCGGGACAGTCGACCGGAATCTCGCGAGATCCGGTCACACCCGGGAGCACTCCAGCCCTCGTGCGCAGGACGTCATGGACGTCGTCGTACGCCGCACGTGCGGCTTCCATCTCCGCCTCGGTCGACTCGACCGAGCGAAGGCCACCACCCGGGATCTCGGGTCGGGGCCACCGACGAGGGGAAAGGTCCTTCGTGACAGACATCATCGATCCCGCCGTGAACATCTCCGGCGGGTCCTCGCAGCCGTCCATCTCGGCGCTGCGCCTGCCCGAGCTCCAGGCCATGGCTGCCGGCCTGGGCGTCAAGGGCACCTCCAAGATGCGCAAGAGCGATCTGGTGGAGGCCATCTCCGCCGCGAACGGCGCGAGCCGCCCCCGCGCGCTGGACGTGCGGCACGAGCAGGCCGCTGCCGCCACGGAGCCGGCCGCGCAGGCCGCACCGGCGCGCCGTCGCGCCACGCGGGTCTCGGCCGAGTCCGTTCCCGCGCAGGGTGTTCCCGCCCAGGCCGCGTCCGGCGTCTCCGCGCTCGACGTGCCCGCGCAGTCCTCGTCCGTCGAGGCCCCCATCCGTCAGCCCGACGCGCTCGCCGGCCTTGAGGCCGCGCTCGACGCCAAGCTGGGCCACGACTCGCGGACCGAGCAGCGCGCGGACGAGAACCGCGACGACCGCGCGGCCCGTGCCGCCGACGCCGTGGGCGCCGTGACGGGCGAGCGCCGCTCGCGCCGCGCCGGCCGTGGCTCGGGTGCCCCGCAGAGCGCGGACCAGGCAGACGGTCCGCGCCAGGACGTGCAGCGCCAGGAGGGCCAGCGCCAGGACGCTGCTCGCCAGCAGGGCAACCAGCCGCGGCAGGGTGACCAGCAGGGCCAGGCCGGTCAGCGCCAGCAGGTCCGCCAGGGCGGCTCGAACGGCCAGGCGAACGCCAACGGCCAGAGCAACCCCAGCGCGCAGAACCCCAACGCGCAGAACGCGAACGGTGCCGCCGAGTACGACGACGAGACGGGCGGCCGGCGCCGCCGCTCGCGCGACCGCTACCGGGACCGGGACCGCAAGCGCGGCCGCGGCCGCACGGGCGCCCCGGACCTTGCGGGTCTCGACGAGATCGAGGTGACCGAGGACGACGTGCTGCTGCCCGTCGCCGGCATCCTCGACATCCTGGACAGCTACGCCTTCGTGCGCACGAGCGGCTACCTGCCGGGCCCGGGAGACGTGTACGTCTCGCTCAACCAGGTCAAGAAGTCCGGCCTGCGTCGCGGTGACGCCATCACCGGCGCCGTGCGGCAGCCGCGCGAGGGTGAGCAGCTCCCGCAGGGCGGCCGCCCGAGCAAGGTCAACGCGCTCGTCCGGCTCGACTCGATCAACGGCCTGGACCCGGAGCAGGCGCGGACGCGCCCCGAGTTCAGCAAGCTCACGCCGCTGTACCCGCAGGAGCGCCTGCGCCTCGAGACCGAGTCGACGCGCCTCACGCCGCGCATCATCGACATCGTCGCGCCCATCGGCAAGGGCCAGCGCGGCCTGATCGTCGCGCCCCCCAAGGCGGGCAAGACGATCATCATGCAGCAGATCGCGAACGCCATCGCGATCAACAACCCCGAGGTCCACCTCATGGTCGTGCTCGTCGACGAGCGCCCCGAAGAGGTCACGGACATGGAGCGGACGGTCAAGGGCGAGGTCATCGCCTCGACGTTCGACCGCCCCGCCTCGGACCACACGATCGTCGCGGAGCTCGCGATCGAGCGGGCCAAGCGCCTGGTCGAGCTGGGCCAGGACGTCGTCGTGCTGCTCGACTCGCTGACCCGTCTGTCGCGCGCCTACAACCTCGCGGCGCCGGCGTCGGGCCGCATCCTCTCGGGTGGTGTGGACGCCTCGGCGCTGTACCCGCCGAAGCGGTTCTTCGGCGCCGCGCGCAACATCGAGAACGGCGGCTCGCTCACGATCCTGGCGTCGGCCCTCGTCGAGACCGGCTCCAAGATGGACGAGGTCATCTTCGAGGAGTTCAAGGGCACCGGGAACATGGAGCTGCGCCTGTCGCGCTCGCTCGCGGACAAGCGAATCTTCCCGGCGGTCGACGTCAACTCCTCGAGCACGCGTCGCGAAGAGGTGCTGCTCTCGAACGACGAGCTCAAGATCGTCTACAAGCTGCGCCGCGTGATGGGCGCGCTGGACCAGACGCAGGCCATCGAGCTGCTGCTCGGCAAGCTGCGGGACACCAAGTCCAACGTGGAGTTCCTGCTCCAGGTGCAGAAGACGACGCCCGGCAGCTGGGGCGAGGAGAACGCCGGCAAGACGGTCTGACGCGAATGGCGACGGCCCCGCGCTCCCGGTGGGAGGCGGGGCCGTCGTCGTTCGCCCGAACGAGGGACGCGCTCGATCTCGTCTCTCGCAGCCGCGCCGGCGCGCCTGCGGAGCCTCTACGCTGGCCGCGGCTCGATCCGGACATCCAGGGGGAATCATGCGCGGCAGTGCCCGTCCTGCAGTCGCTTCGCTGGTCGGGGCTGTGTGCGCCGCGCTCGTCGCGGCCACCGTGCCGGCCGCAGCGGCCGAGACGCCGTCGGATGTGGCTGAGGCTGCGGTCGCCGCCGCCGACGTCGACACCGTGACCCGAGGCACGGCCGCGCTCGCCGTGCTCCACCTCCCGACGAAGCGCGCGCCGATGCACGGCAGAGGACCGACGACCTTCGACTTCGACGGCGACGGGGTGGACGACCTCGCCGTGGGCGCTGCCCTCGGCTGGGTGCCCGAGTTCCAGCCGCTCGGCCGGAACTCCGCCGGTGAGGTCGTCGTGCGCTACTCGTCGCTCGACCGCGACGACGTGGTCATGGACCTGTTCCCGACCGCGCGGGGTGGCGGGGGCGTCGTATTCGGGGACCAGCTCGCCGGCGGGGACTTCGACGGCGACGGGTACGACGACCTCGTGGCGTCGAACGTGGACGACTCGTACGACGGCCGCGACTCGCACCAGCAGTCCGGTGCGGTGTGGGTCGTCCCCGGCTCGGCCGCCGGCCTCGACCTTCGTCGCGCCCGCCGGATCACGCAGGCGACCCCAGGCGTCCCCGGCACCGCCGAGCGCGGTGACTGGTTCGGGAGCGCGCTCGCGACCGGCGACGTGAACGGCGACGGCTTCGACGACCTGGCGGTCGGCGCGTGGGGAGAGTCGGTCGGGTCCCGGAAGCAGGCCGGGGCGGTCACCGTGCTGCTCGGCGGACGCGGCGGCATCAGCGGCGTGGGAGCTCGAACGATCACGCAGGCGACCCGAGGCGTCCCGGGCACCCCCGAGAAGAACGACGAGTTCGGCTCCTCCCTCGCGATCGGCCGCATCGACCGCGACGGGTACGCCGACCTCGTGATCGGGGCCCCCGGGGAGAACAACCCGCCGGGGACGACTCTCACATTCTGCCGAGCGTGCACCGATGGCAACGGATCGATCACCGTGCTGCGCGGCTCGGCGTCGGGTGTGACGACTGCGCACGCGGTGTCGACGGGCGGCGCCGGGCTCGCGAGTCGTGCCGCGGCCGCGGAGGCGATGCCGCCCGGGACGATGCTGTGGGGTGTGGGGCTCCACGTGGCCGTCGGCGACGTCGATGGCGATGGCGATGGCGATGTCCTCGCGTCGGCGCCGGGTGCCCAGGTCGCCGGTTCGCGTGGTGCGACCATCGGGGGCGCGGTCGTGGCGGTGGCTGGCACGAGGTCGGGGGTGGACGTCTCCCGGGTCCGGGTGGTGACCCGGGGATCGTCTGGCGTCGCCGGCAGCCCCGATGACGGGTTCGGTACGTCGCTCGCGGTGGGCGATCTGACGGGTGACGGTCGTGCCGACGTGGTCGTCGGTTCCGGGCGCGACGTCGGCGGGCGTCGCGACGCCGGCGACGTCACCGTCCTGCGCGGTGCGCGCGGTGGCCTGACGGGCCTCTCGTCGACGACCTTCTCGCAGGCCGGGTCGATGCCCGGGGTTCCCGAACCAGACGAATACTTCGGGCGGTCGATGCGCATCCTCTCGACGGACGGCGCAGGGAGGCCCGAGCTCGTCGTGTCCGCGGAGGGGGAGACCTACGCGTCGTCGCCCTCGGTCCACGGTCTCTTCCAGACCGTGGCCGTCGGTCGGTCGACCGTCAGCCCACGCTCGACCCTCACGGCGCCGGCGTTCCTGGTGCCCGGCCTCGTCGACTTCGTCTTGTACCTGACGCTCGGCTAGCTCGGCTCGCGCGAGCTAGAGCACACGCGAGTGGAAGAGCTCGGCGGCCCCCATGGGCGACGCCTTGCGCCGCCAGTGCTGCACGAAGCTGCGGCGGTGGCCGTAACGCGCGCACGGGTCCGATGGAGCCCAGCTCTCGACCGGAATACCGGGGTGATTCGCCCGCCCCGTGGGTCCGTGGCGCCTCGGGTTGCTGCGGGCAGCCGATGGTGCCGCATACTCGCTCTGCGCTGCAGGTCGCCGCGCAACATCGTCAGCCGGAGCACCGCCATGTCATTCGTCGCCACCCTAGCTCGTCGCGCTTCGAGCGTCGTGGTCACCCTCGCGCTCGCAGCCGCCTCGCTGCTCGGCTCATCGAGCGCCGCGCTCGCGGTCGACGCTCCGACGACCATCCGCGGAACCGTCCAGTTCCCCGCTGGGTACTACTCGTTGGGGAGCGAGATGGTCTCGGCGTACGCGACGACGGGCAGCGAGTCTGTGAGTGACGCGTGGGTCGACGAGGACGGCGCGTTCACTCTCGAGGGCCTCAACCCTTCCGCGAGCTACCAGCTGCAGTTCTTCGACTTCACCGGCAACCTCGCGACCGGGTACGAGACCGACAGTGCCGCGCTGACGGCACGTGCGGCTGACGCCGCACTCGTCGCCACCGGGCGCGAGGGCGTGACGCTGGATGCGACGCGCTCCCGCTCCGTCCGTGGAACGCTCTCCTACCCCGACGGCCAGGTGCTGCCCGAGGGGCTCCTGCTCGTCGAGCCGGACACGCAGCGCGTCGTCGGCCTGGCGGCCACCGACGGCCGGACGTCGTTCGACATCGGCGGTGGCATGGCGGGCGGGGAGTACGCGCTGGTCCTCGCCGAGCGCGCCCGAGACCTGTACTTCGGCGGAGTCGACCGTCCTGCTGTGACGACCGCCGCTGCCGCTGGCCGCGTCGCTGCGGGCACGTCCGGGCTCGTCGTCTACCGTGAGGCATTCACCGCGACGACCGCGCCCAAGGTGACCGGCAACCCGGTCATGAACAACGTCCTCACCGTCGCGACCGGTGCGTGGACGCCCGACTACGGCTCCGCGTCGGTGCAGTGGCTGCGTGGCGGAGTGGCCATCGCCGGCGCCGACCAGCCCACCTACACGGTCTCGGCGGCTGACGTCGGCAAGGCGATCCAGGTCCGGGTGACCTACGACGGCGACCCGACCCTCGAGCGCTATGCGCCGGGAACGACGACCGTCGACGTCGGTGTGATCAAGCCAGGGCCCGCGCCCAGCATGGGCGACGCGATGTTCAGCGCGTATGGCATCGCAGAGGTGGGACGCACTCTCACCGCCAGCGGGCCGTACACGTGGCCCGAGATCGACGGAGCGAAGCTCGCCTATCAGTGGCTGCTCGACGGCCGTCCGTTGGTGGGGGCGACGGGTCCGAGCTTCACGCTGCGGCCCTCGGACGTGCACCGGAGCATCGCGCTCCGCGTCACCTACACGGTCCCGGGATACGTCCCCGCGACGGCGACGACCGACGGCGTCGAGGTGAGCCCGGGTGCGCCAGCCAAGGTGCGCACGTCGCCCAAGGTGTCGGGCACCGTCAAGGTCGGCAAGAGGCTTGCCGTCTCCCCGGTCTCCTGGACGCGGTCGGGCGTGGTCACGTCCTACCAGTGGCTCCGCGCAGGTGAGCCGGTCGCGGGCGCGACCAAGGCGTCGTACACCGTGACGACGAAGGATGTAGGGAGCAAGCTCTCGGTCCGCGTCGGCGGCACCCTCGCCGGGTATCGGCCAGGCAAGGCCACGTCGGCTGCGACGATCGTCGTGCCGAAGGTCAAGCCCGCGGTCACCGCCACCCTCTCGTCGTCCAAGGCTGCGCGCGGGGCGACCGTCAAGGTGAAGGTCAAGGTCGTCGCCGCCGGCGTCACGAAGCCGACCGGTACGGTCACCGTCACGGTCGGCTCGACGAAGGTCACGGCGACCCTGCGGTCGTCGGCCAAGGGCACCGTGACCGTCCGGCTCCCGAGCCGGCTCGCCAAGGGCAGCTACAAGGTCGTCGCGTCGTTCAAGCCGACGGGGTCGACGGCCAAGATCGTCGCGAAGGGGTCCTCGAGCAGCCACACGCTCAAGGTGGTCTGAGCTAGAGCACCCGCGGGTGGAAGAGCTCGGCGGCCCCCATGGGCGACGCCTTGCGCCGCCAGTGCTGCACGAAGCTGCGGCGGTGGCCGCAACGCACGCACGTGAAGGTCCGGGTGAAGTGGGTTCCTGGTTCGGGCGTCCGGCCGTCGGGGTCTCCGCGGTAGACGTGCAGGCACACCGTCATTGGTGCTCAGCTCCTAGAGAGTCGGTACCCCCATCATCCGCTCGGCCGACGCCCGGCAACAGGAGTGGGCACCCTGCCATCGGCGCGCGTCCAACATGTGAGATTTCTCGGCGCGATGGCTGTCTGACCTGCACCTGGACATGTCCGATTTCGTCGGACGCACAGCGTGCTGGAGCGCCTCGACGACGCTGGTGCGACGATCGGGGTACGCGCGAAGCGAGAGGACGCACCGTGTTCGACGAGGAGCTGCTCAGACGCACCCGTCCGCTGCTGTCGGGCGTGGAGAACGTCGAAGAGAAACGGATCTTCGGCGGCCTCGCGTTCCTGGTGAACGGCAACATGGCCGTCGCGGTGAGCGGCCGCGGGGGACTGATGGTGCGAGTCCCGCCCGACCGCCAGGTCGAGCTGCTCGCGGAGCACGGGGCCGCGCCCATGGAGATGCGTGGGCACGCCGCCGACGGGTGGCTGCGGGTCGAGGCGGGCGCGGTCGAGGACGACGACGAGCTCGCCCACTGGGTGCGCATCGGCGTGGACCGCGCGACGAGCCTGCCGCCCAAGTAGGGCGCGCCTAGGCGCCCAGGTACTCCCGGCACCGGGCCGCGATGTCGTCCCACTGCCAGTCGGCCTGCGCGCGGACCCGGCCGGCCTCGCCCATCGCCCGGGCCTTGTCCCGATCGGTCAGCAGCTCGACGATCCGGGCGGCGATCTCGTCGGGCGAGGTCGGGTCCACGACGTAGCCGGTCACGCCGTCGTCGACCGCGTCGGGCGCGCCGCCGGACCGGCCGACGATCACGGGCTTGCCGCACGAGGCCGCCTCGAGGAACACGATCCCGAGCCCCTCGGGCTCGAGCCCGGCCAGCCGCGTGCGCGACGGCATCGCGAACACGTCGGCGGCGTCGAAGTACGGCGGGATGTCGGCCCAGGTGACGGGGCCGGTGAAGGTCACGGCGTCCTGCAGTCCGAGCCGGGCGACCTGCTTGTCGAGCGCGCCGCGGTGCTTGCCGTCGCCGACGATGAGCAGCCGCGCCCCCGGGACCGCGCGCTGCACCGCGGGCCACGCCGCGATGAGCTGGTCCTGGCCCTTGCGCGCGACGAGCCGTGCCGCGCACACGACGAGCGGCACGCCCTCGAGCCCGCGTTCCGCGCGCACCTGGTCGCCGCCGCAACCGGGGTAGAACCGGCCCGAGTCGACCCCGGGTGCGAGCCGCTGCTGGTGCGTGCGGCCCGCGGGGGACAGGCCGCGCGCGATCTGGTCGCGGCACCAGCCCGAGATGTAGGTCAGGACGTCGACCGAGTCGCCGATCCGGCGCAGCGCCTGCCGCGTGCCCGGGACGCGCGCCCACCAGACCTCGTGACCGTGCGTGATGGCCACGACGCGCTGCGCGCCGGCGTCACGGAGTGCGGGGGCCAGCAGCCCGAGCGGCGCTGACGCGCCGAACAGCACGCGGTCGCAGCGGTGCTCGCGGAAGGCGGCGACGACGTCGCGGCGAACCCGGCGCGTGGGCAGCAGCATCGAGGCTCGGTCGCGGATCACCGGGTAGGGGAGGGTCGCGTCGTAGGCGGCGTCGCCCGGCATCGAGGACGTGTAGACGACGACCTCGTCCGCGGGGAACCGGTCGCACAGCGCTGCGACGAACGCCTCGATCCCGCCCTGCCGGGTCGGGAAGTCGTTGGTCACGACGAGCGTGCGCGGCACTGCGTCCTCCTGGTCTCGGGGCCGCCTCATCCTAGGTGCGAACCCGAGCCTCGCCGGGATCGCACCTCGGCACGGTCGTGGGGTCCGGGCGCAGGCGACTGCGTCGATCGGGAAGATTTCGGGTCGGCGCTCGGTTCTGGCAGAATGTTCCGCTGGTCTGCGGTTCACCTGCGCGAGTCACGTGCGGGACCCGGAGACACCCGAACGAGGAGATCCTTGTGAAGTCTGACATCCACCCGGAGTACGTGGCCACCGAGGTCACGTGCACCTGCGGCAACACCTTCGTCACGCGTTCGACCGTGACGAGCGGCAAGATCCACGCCGACGTCTGCAGCGCCTGCCACCCGTTCTACACGGGCAAGCAGAAGATCCTCGACACCGGCGGCCGCGTCGCCCGCTTCGAGGCCCGCTACGGCAAGAAGGCCAACTAGCACCATCACAGCGCCGGTGCCCGGCGTGGACGACTGCCCTCCATGGCAGTGTCCGCGCGGGCACCGGCGCTGTGTCGTTGTCGGGCCGGTGCCCGACGGCGTCCTCGCCGGGTGACCACCCGGCGGCCGGCCCCACGTCAGGAGATCCCGTGAGCGACGCGTTCGCCGCCGCGTTGCCGCTGCTCGCCGAGCACGCGGAGATCGAGGCCCAGCTGGCCGACCCTTCGGTGCACGCCGACGCGGCGCGCGCTCGGACGCTCGGTCGCCGCTACGCCGAGCTCGGCCGCGTCGCGGCCGCCTACCGGGCGTGGTCGGCCGCGACCGACGACGCCGAGGCCGCGGCGGAGCTCGCCGAGGACCCCGCGTTCGCCGCCGAGCTCCCGCACCTGCGGGCCGCCGCTGACGAGGCCGCCGCGAGGCTGCGCAACGTCCTCATCCCGCGCGACCCCGACGACGCGCGCGACGTGATCCTCGAGGTCAAGGCGGGCGAGGGCGGCGAGGAGTCGGCGCTGTTCGCCGCCGATCTGCTGCGCATGTACACGCGCTACGCCGAGCGCATGGGCTGGGCCACGCAGCTGCTCGAGGCCACCGAGTCGGACATGGGGGGCTACAAGGACGCGCAGCTCGCCGTGAAGTCTCGCGGTGCGACCGCACCCGAGGACGGCGTGTGGGCGCACCTGAAGTACGAGGGCGGGGTGCACCGCGTGCAGCGGGTGCCCGTCACGGAGTCCCAGGGGCGGATCCACACGTCGGCTGCCGGCGTGCTCGTCTTCCCCGAGGCGGACGACGAGGGCGAGGTCGAGATCGACCCGAACGACCTGCGCATCGACGTCTACCGCTCGTCGGGCCCCGGCGGTCAGTCGGTCAACACCACGGACTCCGCGGTTCGCATCACGCACCTGCCGACCGGCATCGTCGTGTCGATGCAGAACGAGAAGTCGCAGCTGCAGAACCGCGAGCAGGCCATGCGGGTGCTGCGCGCGCGTCTGCTCGCCGCGCGCCAGGAGGAGGCGGCCGCCGCGGCCAGCGAGGCGCGGCGCTCGCAGGTCCGCACGGTCGACCGCTCCGAGCGCATCCGCACCTACAACTTCCCCGAGAACCGGATCGCCGACCACCGCACGGGCTACAAGGCCTACAACCTCGACGCCGTGCTCGCGGGCGACCTGCAGCCGGTGGTCCAGTCGGCGATCGACGCCGACGAGGCCGCCCGCCTCGCTGCCGCGGCAGACCAGTGACGATCCCCCCGCGAGACCGAGGAATCGGTGAGTCGCAGTCGCCGATCCTTCAGGCTCGGCAGACGGTCGGGGTGCGGGAGCTCGTCGAGGGGGCTGCGCGCCTGCTTGCCGAGGCCGGTGTGGGGTCGCCGCGGGTCGATGCGATCGAGCTCGCCGCGTTCGCGCTCGGGGTCGACCGGCTCGAGCTCGTGCTCGCCCCGCCCGCGCCGGAGGGGTTCGCAGCGACGTACGCGACGCTCGTCGAACGTCGCCGCCTCCGCGAGCCGCTGCAGCACATCACGGGCCGTACGGGGTTCCGCTACCTGACGATGGTCGTCGAGCCCGGCGTGTTCGTGCCCCGGCCCGAGACCGAGGTCGTGGCGCAGGAGGCGGTCGACGAGGCCGCCCGGCTGGCTGCCGCGGGGGAGCGGCCGCTCGTCGTGGACCTGTGCTGCGGCGCCGGCGGGATCGCCGTGTCGGTCGCGGCCGAGGTCCGCGCCGCGCGAGTCTGGGCCGTCGACGCGAGCCCGGCCGCGGTCGCGCTCACGCGGCGCAACGCCGAGCTGGCCGGGGCGGACGTCGTCGCGCTCGACGGAGACGTGCGCGACGACAGCCTCCTCGCCGACCTCGACGGGCGCGTGGACGTGCTCGTCTCGAACCCGCCGTACATCCCGCCCGACGCGGTCCCGATCGACCCCGAGGTGCGCGACCACGACCCCGACCTCGCCCTGTACGGCGGCGGCGTCGACGGGCTCGACATCCCGCGCGCCGTGATCGAGGCCGCTCGGCGCCTGCTCAAGCCCGGCGGGTTGCTCGTGATGGAGCACGCCGAGGTCCAGGACGCACAGGCGCGTGCCGCGGCCCAGGCGACCGGCGCGTTCGACGACGTTCGCACGGCGCCCGACCTGACAGGTCGCCCCCGGATGCTCGTCGCTCGCCGGAACACGCAGCCGCGCGTGAAAGACTCGCAGCCGTGAACGAGCGCATCCGACCGGCAGGTGACCCGACGAGCTGGGGCCCGGCGGTCGACGAAGCGGTGAACGCGCTGTCGCGCGGGGGCCTCGTCGTGCTGCCGACGGACACCGTGTACGGGATCGGCGCCGACGCGTTCGCCCCGACCGCGGTCCAGGCGCTGCTCGACGCGAAGGGCCGGGGGCGCCAGATGCCCCCTCCCGTGCTCATCCCGGCGGTCGGCACCATGGCCGGCCTCGCGACCGACGTGCCCGACGCCGCGCACGCGCTCGCCGAGGCGTTCTGGCCGGGCGGCCTGACGATCATCGTCGCGGCCCAGCCTTCGCTCGCGTGGGACCTCGGCGAGACTCGTGGCACCGTCGCCCTGCGCGTCCCGGACCACGACACCGCACTCGCGCTGCTGCGACGCACCGGGCCGCTCGCGGTCTCGAGCGCCAACCGCACGGGCTCGCCCGCCGCGCTGACCGCGGGGGAGGCGTTCGAGCAGCTCGGCGAGTCGGTCGACGTGTACCTCGACGCCGGCCAGGCCCCGGGCCAGGTGGCCTCGAGCATCGTCGACGCGACCACCTCGACGCTGCGCCTCGTGCGGGCCGGTGCCATCAGCCTCGAGCAGCTCCGGGAGGTCGCGGCCGTCGTCGGGCCGGACGACGATGGTGGGCGCCCGTGAGGGTATACCTGCTGGTCCTGCTGATCGCCGCGGCCGTCGCCTACCTGGCCACGCCGCTCGCGCGCTGGTGCGCGCTGCGCTGGGGTGCGATCACCGCGGTGCGCGACCGCGACGTGCACGCGATCCCGACGCCGCGGCTCGGCGGCATGGCGATGTTCGCGGGCATCCTCGTCGCGATCCTCATGGCGAGCCAGCTGCCGTTCCTCTCGGGCGTGTACGACAACCCCCGTCCGCTCGTGGGCATCGTCGGCGGTGCGGCGCTCGTGTGCGCGCTCGGCGTGGCCGACGACATCTGGGACCTGGACTGGCTCACCAAGCTCATGGGCCAGGTGCTCGCGGCCGGGTTCCTCGCGTGGCAGGGCGTGCAGCTGTACCAGCTGCCCATCGGCGGCGTGACCGTCGGCTCCACCCGGATGTGGACGTTCCTGACGATCCTCACGGTCGTCATCGCGATGAACGCGGTGAACTTCGTCGACGGGCTCGACGGCCTGGCCGCGGGCGTGCTCGCGATCGGCGGCACCGCGTTCCTGCTCTACTCCTACCTGCTCACCAAGAACACCAGCTCGGACTACGCGAGCCTGGCGACGCTCGTGCTCGCGGTGCTCGTGGGGGTCTGCGTCGGGTTCCTGCCGCACAACGTGTACCCGGCGCGCATCTTCATGGGCGACTCGGGCGCGATGCTGCTCGGCTTCGTGTTCTCGGCGGCGGCCGTCGTCGTGACCGGCCAGATCGACCCCGAGTCCGTCTCGGAGCGCGCGTCGTTCCCCGCCTTCCTGCCGATGCTGCTGCCCTTCGCGGTCCTGCTGCTGCCGCTGCTGGACATGGCGCTGGCCATGGTCAGGCGCGTCGGCGCGGGCAAGTCGCCGTTCCACCCGGACCGCATGCACCTGCACCACCGGCTGCTCGGCCTGGGCCACTCGCACCGCCGCGCGGTCGTGATCATGTACGTCTGGACCGCGGTCGTCGCCTTCGGCGTCGCCGCGCTCGTCCTGTTCTCGACGACGATCGTGCTGTGGGTGCTCGCCGCCGGCGTCGTGCTCGCCCTCGTCGCAACCCTGGGGCCGCTGCGTGGTCGCCGCCGGCCCGCGCCCCCGACGCCCGCCACCACCAAGACCCCGGAGACCGTTCGATGACCTCCCCTGCCAGCCCTCCGCCCCTGTCCGAGGCCGCGGCCGCGAACGCCTTCCGCCGGGCGCTGCGCGACATGCTCTGGATGCTCGGCGCGCTCACCGTGGTCGGCGTCGGCGTCGGCTGGGCCGTGGCGGGCGTCGAGGGCATCTGGGGAGCGCTCATCGGGGTGGCCCTCGCGCTGGTGTTCTCGGGCACCACCGTGATCTCGGTGCTGCGCACCGTGAACACCACGCCCGCCCACACGACGGCGGTCATCATGGGCGCCTGGCTCGGCAAGATCGTCGTGGTCTTCGTGGCTCTCGCCGTGCTGGCGCAGTTCGACTTCTACAACCGCGCGGTGCTCGGGCTCGTGCTCTTCGCGGGCGTCCTCGGGTCGGCGATCCTCGACCTGCGTGCCGTCCAGCGCGGACGGATCCCGTACGTCGAACCAACGCTGCCCGACGACGCCGGAACGGGTCAAGAGCCCCCCGTTTCATAGGTTAGGCTTCCTCCAACCACGACGGCCGAGCGCGCTTAGTGTGCCCGCACTGAAGCGGCGCCGCGCACCGAACTTTGGAGACCGCCCTGTCTAGCCTTGCGACGATCCTGCCGCTCGCCGCGGACGACAGCGAGTTCCACGCTCCGTCCCTGGCGGACTTCTTCCCGCCGGCCGTGCTCTTCGAGGGCACGCCGTTCGAGATCAACCGGATCATGATCGTCCGGTTCATCGCGACTGCCGCGCTGATCATCCTCATGGTCGTCGTCGCCAAGCGGGCCAAGCTCGTCCCGGGCCGCCTCCAGGTGGTCATCGAGCTCGTCATGAACTTCGCGCGCAAGGGCATCGCCGAGGAGATCCTGGGCGAGAAGCTCGGCCGGAAGTACGCGCCGATCATCACGACGATCCTGTTCTCGGTGTTCTTCCTGAACATCACGGGCGTCGTGCCCTTCCTGAACATCGCCGGCACGTCCGTGATCGGCCTGCCGCTGATCTTCGCGCTGTGGGTCTTCGCGCTCTACCTGATCGACGCGGTCCGCTCGCTGGGCGTGGGCGGCTTCCTCAAGGGCCAGCTGTTCCCCCCGGGCGTGCCGAAGTTCGTCTACATCGTGCTGACGCCCGTCGAGTTCCTGCAGGTCTTCCTCCTGCGGCCCGCGACGCTGACGATCCGACTGTTCGCCAACATGATGGCCGGGCACCTGCTGCTCGCGCTGTGCTTCTCGGCGACGTCCTTCCTGTTCCTGCACGCTGACGGCGGCATCAAGGTCCTCGGCGGGGTGACCCTCGCAGGTGGCTACGCCTTCTACCTGCTCGAGGTCTTCGTCGCGGCCCTGCAGGCGTACGTGTTCGCGATCCTGACCGCCGTGTACCTGCAGATGGCCCTCGAGCCGGAGCACTAAGAGACATCCCGACCGCGGCAGGTCGCCGACCGACCCGCCGCCCCACCCCGGACGCGCCGAGTGGCGCGCAGATGAAAGGAACCACACCAGTGGACATCACCGGCAACCTCGCGGTCATCGGCTACGGCCTCGCCGCCATCGGCCCCGGCATCGGTCTGGGCATCCTGTTCGGCAAGACGATCGAGAGCATGGCGCGTCAGCCCGAGATGTCGGGTCAGCTGCGTTCGACCATGTTCATCGGCCTCGCCTTCATCGAGGTGTTCGGCCTGCTCGGTCTCGTGACCCCCTTCATCTTCAAGTGATCGGCGCCCAGCTGGCGGCCCTCGTGCAGGCAGCGGAGGAGGCGGAGACGCCCAACCCGCTCCTGCCCGAGACCTATGACATCGTCTGGTCGCTGGTCATCGTCATCACCCTCGGCTTCGTGTTCCTCAAGTACGCGCTGCCGAAGATCCAGGCTGTGCTCGACGAGCGCACCGAGCTGGTCGAGGGCGGTCTGGCCAAGGCCGAGAGCGCCCAGGCCGAGGCGGCTGCCGCTCTGGTCGAGTACCAGCAGCAGCTGAACGACGCCCGCACCGAGGCTGCTCGCATCCGCGAGGAGGCTCGCGCCGAGGGTTCGGCGATCGTCGCCGAGTCGCGCACGCGTGCCGCGGCCGAGGCCGCACGCATCGTCGAGAACGCTCAGCGTCAGATCGACGCCGAGCGCCAGCAGGCGAGCGTGTCGCTGCGCAACGAGGTCGGATCGCTGGCCACGGAGCTCGCATCCAAGATCGTCGGCGAGTCGCTCGAGGACGAGGCGCGTCGTTCGCGTGTCGTCGAGCGCTTCCTCGACGACCTCGAGTCGAGCACCGCTGCGGACGCAGGTAAGGGGAACTGATGCGTGGGACGAGTCGGGCGTCGCTGGAAGCCGCGGAGGGCCGCTTCGAGCCGGTCCTGGTCGCTGCCGGCGCCAAGGCCTCGGTGCTCGGGGAGCAGCTGTTCGCGCTCGTCGACGCGCTGGACCACTCCGGCTCGTTGCGCCGGACCCTTGCGGACCCGTCGATCCCGGCGGCCCCCAAGGGTGATCTCGTGGCACAGCTCCTCAAGGACGCCGAGCCTGCCGTGATCGAGGCAGCCAAGGGGCTCGTGGGATCGCGCTGGTCGGAGGACCGCGACCTCGCGGACGCCGCCGAGCACCTCGGGATGCACGCGCTGCTTGCCGACGCCGAGGCGCG
>JBCECL010000010.1:52253-53376 GCA_039207135.1 Brevundimonas sp. | reverse complement strand
GCAGAACGGCCCCCGGCAAGAGCCGGGGGCCGTTCTGCGTCGGGCGTCGACTCAGGCGTTCTCGTCCAGCGCGCCGGCGGCCTCGAGGCGCTCGAGCGTGGCGTCCCAGCCGTGCGTCGGGTACGCCGCCGCGAACGACTCGAGCTCGGCGCGGATCCGCTTCCCGTGACCGGCAGCGGCGTTCGCCGAGATCGCGTCGATGAACGCCTGCGACGTGGTGCGCAGGTTCGGGTTCTTGCCCGTGGCGGCATCGCGCACGTACGCGTTGGCCCCCTGGCCGGCGGGGATGAGGAACGTGGAGATGCCCACGCCCTGAGGAGTCTTCGAGGTGCTCGTGCTCACGCGTGCGCGCGAGGACGTCTTGGAGTCGCCAGCCATGGCGGTGTCCCTTCGGGAGCAAGGTTTCGCCCGCCGATCGGCGGGCGCGGGACGGGAGAATAGGGGCTTGGCACCCGCGGATCTAGGGAGTGGCGCGCACGTCACCCGGCGTGTCCGGGAACGTCGCCCAGACGGAGTAGTCGCCGGTGCTGCGGCCATGGTTCTTGCCGTCGGATCCGGCGATCTCGCTCGTTGGCCGCACATGACCGAGGAGATCGGCGGGTGCCGTAGCCTCGACACCGTGATCGGCGGTTTCGGTCCGGTGCGAACCATGCGGGGCTTGCCCGCAGGTTCCACGGATCAAGCCCCGCATCCCCGGGCCTCTAGCTCAATTGGCAGAGCAGCGGACTTTTAATCCGCGGGTTGTGGGTTCGATCCCCACGGGGCCCACTCGACCGGACTTTTCCCCTCTATTTGCCTCGGCTTTCAGGAGAGCGCCGCAAGGTATCGCCTCGCTCAAATCTCCGTCGCGACCCGCTTCTGCCACACCGCGTGGACGCCGGCGGCCCGGAACCCGAGCGCCACGTTGATCGCCAGCATGAACTCGTTCTCCTGCGCGTTGGTGGTGTGCACGCGCTCGATCCACGGACAACGCTCGTGGAGGGCCGCCAGGTTCGCGGCCTTGACGAGCATCCCGAGCCGTCGCCCGCGGTGGTCGGCGTGCACGAGCGTGTCCTCCTGGAACGAGAACGGCACCTCTACCTTCGGCGAGCCGATGATCGTGTACGCCGCCAGGGTCCGGGAC
>JBCECL010000010.1:49228-52153 GCA_039207135.1 Brevundimonas sp. | reverse complement strand
CGAGACCTGGAGCACCGAGTACCGCTCGACCTGCTCGAGCGCGAACCCGTGGCGCAGGGCGAACCGCGAGCTCGGGGCGTCGGCGCGAACGCGGCCTGCGCCGGTCGGAGCGGTCAGCGTCTCCGGACCGGCGGGCGGCTCGGGCGCCTCAGCGCTTCGGACGACGAAGCGGGTCCTGCCAGCGGCGGCCGCGACCTGCTCGCCGTGCGCCAGGAGGGCGGTCCCGATGCCGGCGCCGCGCTCGTCGGGCCGCACCACGACGTACCCGTGCGCGAGGTCCGTGCTGCCCTCTCGAGGCATCGTGACGAGGACCGCGCCCAGCACGTCCGCGGACGTGGGGGCCGCAACGTCGCGCACCGCCACGGACAGCGAGTTGGCGACGTAGGTGTCGTCCTGAAGCATCGGCAGCCAGACGAACAGCGGAGCCCAGCGGTCGTCCCAGCCCCAGGTCGCGAGCTCGTCCTGCTGCTGGACGTCGCTCAGGCCGGCGTAGGCCCAGACGGCAGCGGCGTCGTCGATGTCGAGCCCGACCGGGGACGGCGCGTCGACGATGCGCCAGGTCTTCGAGGCGGGCACGGCGGGGTCAGCGAAACTCGTCATGGTCAAGACCGTCGCACCGCGCTCGCGCGGGTCGCAACAACATTTCCGCAGGTCGGACGCCCATTCCGCCACGAGACCGGCGCTCGCGCACGGCGCCGGTTACCCGGTGAGCGAACATGCCGTCCGTCAGGAATCCCCGAGACGCATGACCGGTTCAACGAGGCAGAGAACGCGGCGCCAGAGGGCGTCGGCCACGAGCAGGAGACGAGGCGACCACCATGACGACAGTCACCGTCGAGACCCCCACCGCAACGCTGACCCGTCAGGACCGGTGCGACCGCTGCGGCGCGCGGGCGTACGTGAAGGCGATCCTGCCCGGGGACGACGGCTTGGAGCTGCTGTTCTGCGGTCACCACTTCCGCGCCCACGAGCTCAAGCTGGTCGCGGCCGGCGCGACCGTCGTCGACGAGCGGCACCTGATCGACTAGGGACGCTAGACCTCGCGCGGGATGCGCCGCGTGAGGGACATCAGCCGGCACATGACGCGGTGCCCGCGGTCGGCGTCAGGTCCGTACATCAGCGGGCAGCCGCCGTCGATGACGGTCAGGCCGCGCTCGCGCCCGTAGCGGGTGGCCTCGTCGTCGACGCTCCCCCGGTCGATCGACCGGTGCATCCAGACATGCGCGATCCCGAGGTCTGCGGCCTGCTGCACGGTCGCCAACGCGTGCTCCGGTCGGGTCGCGACGACGACCGCCTCGACGCCGCCGGGGATCGCGCGCAGGTCGGGGTAGGCGGTATCGCCCTCGACCGTGTCGGCGTTCGGGTTGACAGCGAACACCTCGTAGCCGAGCTCACGCAGGCGCGTGTAGACGACGTTGCCGCCGTGGTTGGCCGCCGCACGGGAGACCCCCGTGACGGCGATCCGCCGCGCGTCCAGGAAGGTCTGCGCCGCTGCCTTGATCGCCGTCATGGTCACTCCAGTCGTCGATTCGACGCTAGTGAGGCGCGGGCGCCGCAGAACCGGGACGAAGGTCCGGTATTTCGCTGGCGCCGAATGGCGAACAGCACGCCTCGATCGTCGGACGAGGGCGTCGACGGCAGAGCCGACACCCGAACGGGTGCGGCCAATCGGGTGCACATCGGTCGCCCGGCCGGATCGGGGTCTACCGCGCAATCACGCCGCACACCCATCCGCATGACCGTTTTGACGGATTGCGAAATGGTGGGTCCATCCAGAGGTGTCGCATTTCGTTCTCGAACGGGAAATTGCATCGTCCCAGGTGGTCATGGTAATGCGGGACGTTCGTCTTGATGATTGGTGCTTTTTGTGGGCGAGAGTCTTCGCGGGTCTCTTATTCCGGCGCGTCCGCCGGCCCACACACAAGGAGCAGTCATGAGCACGACCAAGAAGAAGCAGAACCGTCGCCGAGGCATGGCGATCGTCCTGATCGGCGCCGGCATCGTCGGACTGGGCGCGGCCTCGGCCTCGACGCTGGGCATCAACTTCGGCGGCGTCGACGTCGCCTCCGGCGTGAGCAAGGTCGTCGACAACGGCAAGCAGACCACGGCGACGGTCAAGCTCACCTACGCGGCCGTCCCGGCCACCTACTCGGCGACGGGCGCGCTCGACCTGACGACCGTCGACGTGTCCGCGCTGCAGGCGGTCGCGGGCTCGAAGGCGACGATCGTCATCAGCAAGGGCACCACGGTCGCCTGGAAGTCGACCGCGGTCGACGCGAGCACGGGCGCCGCGAGCTTCACCGTGCCCGCCAGCACGGTCGACAACCAGACGAACTTCAGCGTCGCCGTGTACCAGGACGGCCTGCCGGTAGTCACCGCTCCGTGATGACAGCCCACACGTCGCCGGCCACCAAAGGTCGGGCGAGCCGCGCAGTCGGGTCGGTCGCGTTCACCGCGATCGTCCTGGCCGTGGCCGCCTTCCTGTGGCCGGCGGCGTGGGGCGGCAGCACCAGCCTGGTGATCGTCTCCGGCCACTCGATGGACGGGACCTACGCGACGGGCGACCTCGTCGTGGCCAGGACCGGTGAGCCCAAGGTCGGCGACGTGGTCGTCTACCAGCCCGATGACCTCCAGGGGCACATCGTGCACCGGATCGTCGGCGGCGACGCCGACGGCTGGGTCATGCAGGGCGACAACAACGAGTGGCAGGACCCGTTCAAGCCCACCAACGACGAGATCGACGGTGTGGTGAAGTGGCACGTCGGCGGGGTCAATTGGCTCACTACGCTGCTGCGAGCGCCTACCGCCTGGATCTGCCTCATCGTCATCGCCCTCGGCCTCTTTCTGTGGCCGAGCCGCCGCGTCGAGGTGGACGAGGACGAGGAGAACCCCGAGTCGTCTGCGCACGACGCGGACACCGACGAA
>JBCECL010000010.1:25904-49128 GCA_039207135.1 Brevundimonas sp. | reverse complement strand
GGACGAGGACGAGGAGAACCCCGAGTCGTCTGCGCACGACGCGGACACCGACGAATTGACGGCAGAGGCCGGCGAACAGCCCGCGGAGGCCGAGGCCACGGCGATCGCCCAGGCAGAGCCGACGCAGACCGGCGCGGACGTCGTCCATGCGGCAATGTGAACGAGTCAGCTGCGAACGAGCGATGACGGCCGAGCCTGTCGTCCGATCACGTCGGACCAGGTAGGACGAGGAGAAGGAAGCCGATGTCGACGCGAACCGCGCGACAGACCACCGGTCGACGGTGGCCCCTTCGGCATGTCGCCATCCTCGGACTCGTCGCCCTCGGGCTCTCGATCGCCGCCGCGGGCATCGCCTCCGCGTCGTCCCTCCGCCCCAGCATCGGCGGCAAGGACGTCGCCAGCGGTGTCATCGACGCCGGGGCCTCCACGCTCACGTGCAACCCGGCGGGCGTGACGACGGCGTTCACCTACGCCTACGACTCGACGAGCCCGTACAACGACCCGAGCGCTCGCTGGTCGACGACGGCCACCGGCGTGGTCGTCGGCGCCATCCCGGCAAGCTGCGGAGGCTGGACGATCGAGGTCCGCGTCACGCGCGCAGACGGCACCGTCAACAACACCGGTGTCGTCACGCTCCCCGCGACTCCCCCGACCTCCGTCACCTTGCAGTGCCCGACGGCGATGCCGAGCCCGACGTCGATCGGCAAGGTGCTCGTCGTCGCGACGACGGTCGCGCGCACGGCGGGAGGCTCGGAATGCAAGTGACCCAGCGCCGCACCCGCCTCACGGCGATGGCAGCCGTCCTCGTGCTCGTGGTCTCCGTGCTCGCGATGGCCGGGCTCAAGGTCGCCAGCGCGTCCAAGCTGCAGCTCACGGTCGCCGGGCAGGTCGGCTCCAGCCTCAACAGCCGCTGCACCAGCTCGACCGTCACGGCACGGCCGAGCGCGCTGTCCGGCACCGTGTCCTCCGTCAGCCTCAGCGCGCTCGACACGGCGAACTGCGCCGGGCTCCCGATGAAGGTCGAGGTGCTCTACGCGGACTACACGACGCGATCCACCTCGGCGGCCGGCCTGAAGGTCGCCACCGCGGCACAGACCGTTCCTCTCACGGGTGCGGCACCGTCCGGGACCGGACCGACCAGCTACGTCGAGGCGATCTCCGTCGTCATCGGCGGCTTCTCGGTCCCCGTCGCCATCACGCCGAACGGCCGCATCGAGTCTCTCGGAACCGCAGGCTTCTGCCTCAACGCGACCAACGGCAGCGCGGGGTCCGGCACGGTCAACGTCATGAGGCCGTGCACCGACAGCGCCGCACAGCGCTGGACGTGGGCGGGCGCGCAGCTCACCGTCATGGGCAAGTGCCTCACGCTGGACGCGCCCGACTCGCTGAACCTCTACAACGACCGCGTCCCGACGAGCCTCGCGGACTGCAGCGCCAGCAACGCCTCGCAACGCTGGTACCGCACACCCACCAACCAGTACGTCGCCGCGGCGGCGCGGCCGGCCAGCGCCACCTACGACCTGCATCGGTGCCTCGACTACTCCGGCGGCGCCGCGAAGACCTACCAGTGCCCGACGGGATACCAGTCGACCTGGTGGACCCTCCCGGGCGGCGTCGCCGACGCTCCGTGCACGACCACGCCCGTCGTGGCGTACTGGCCCAAGACGGGTGCCACCACCACGGTGAACTTCGAGGGTCTCACCCGCACGGACCGCTCCGGCAAGTGCGCCGGAAAGACCATCGAGGTCAGGCTCTTCGACAAGGACCAGTACCTGCTTGCCGCGTCGACCGCGGGCCAGACGGTCTCCGCGGTGCCCGATGCCAACGCCGTCGGGCCGATCGCCGTCGCGATGGACAAGTCGTACGACCCTGCGCTCGTCACGCACGCGATGGTCGTCATCGACGGCTGGCTGATGAGCGACTTCGCCACGAACACGGCGGCGACCGGGTGGTTCTGGCCCAGCTCGCAGGCGACGCCGTCCGGCGTGGTGCAGGGGCTCGCGGTCGGCGGCACCACCACCTGCCTGACGTACGTCGCCTCCTCGGGATCGGACGGGTCGCAGAACGGCAGCCGGGTCCAGTCCACGCGGTGCGACGGCTCGACGACCCAGAACTGGACGTTCTCGAGGTCGGGCACCAGCACGGGCAAGCTGCTCGCCGGTGGGCAGTGCCTCGACGTCGAGTCCGCGGCACAGGGCGCATTCGCTCAGATGGCGACCTGCACGGGGAGCACCACCCAGAACTGGGTCCACACGGCGAACGGCTCCTACCAGCTCGCGGGCCAGGACCTGTGCCTGGACCTCCGCTCCGAGGACAACGCGACGGTGCAGGTCTGGGGCTGCACCGGGAACGCGAACCAGCGCTGGAGCTGGCCGACGACCGCCGATGCGCAGACGACCCGCTGCGTCATGGGGGGCGCGCTGACGGTGTACCGCGCCGACGACCCGGCCAACAAGACGCTGTACGTCGACGGCATCACGGCCGCCCAGAGGTCGGCGTGCGCCAACCGCAACCTCTCGGTCTACACCAAGGCCGGCGGCACCTCGACGCTGGTCGCGTCCGGGACCGTCGCGGCCAGCGACGGCGCGGCCGGCGCCGGACGAGAGCTCGTCACGTTCGCGGGCGCGGGCGACACGTCGCAGATCACCGGCAGCGGGCTCACGGTCGCGGTCGACGGGCGGAGCGTGCCGGCCACCTGGCTCGTCGCCGGACGCGTCAAGACGACGGGCACCGACAACATGTGCATCAGCCACCCGAAGGCCGGCCAGGCCGACAAGGTGCAGGTGTGGACGTGCGCCGACACCCCCGCCGCCAACCAGCAGCTCTGGATCTACACGAGCACGAACCAGCTCCGCCACGTGGCGACCGGCTCGTGCCTGACGTGGGTCAACGATCCCAGCGGCGGCCCGACGGCGATCCTGCTCAACGCCTGCGGGGCCTCGAAGCAGACGTGGAACTGGGACTCGAGCTCCGGGTCGGGCGGGCTCTCGCCGTGGACGAGCACGGGCGCCCGCAACGCATGCCTCGACTCCGACGCCAGCAGGCCCGGTGCGGTGCGGATGAACGGCGACGACGTCAACTTCCAGCAGTGCTCGTCGGGCTCATGGCACCAGTGGTGGTCCAAGCCGGCCTAGCGTCCGTCCACCCGTTCGCTACGCTGCCCACGTGGCCGCCGCTGACGCCGGCCGTCCCCGCAGCGCGCCTCCGCCGGTTGCCTGGTCGTGGGTGCTCGGGGCGGCCGGAGTGCTCTTCGCCGTGCTCGTCGCACTGTCGGGTCGCTACGGCCCGCACCGCGACGAGCTCTACTTCGTCGCCTCGGGCCGCCACCTCGCCTGGGGCTACCCCGACCAGCCGCCGCTGACGCCGGCCATCGCGCGGCTCGTCGACACCGTCGCGCCCGGGTCGCTCGTCGCGCTGCACCTGCCCAGCGCGCTCGCGGCCGCCGCCGTCGTCGTGCTCGCGGCGCTCACGGCACGCGAGCTCGGCGGCCGCACGGGCGCGCAGGTGATCTCGGCGGTCACGTGCGGCACGGGCGTCGTCGTCGTCACCATCGGCCACATCCTGTCGACGACGACGATCGACGTGCTGCTCTGGGTCGCGATCGTGTACGCCGCGCTGCGCACGATGTCCCGAGACGCACCGCGCGGCTGGCTGGTCGTCGGGCTGCTCGGCGGCGTCGGGCTGCTCGACAAGTCGCTGGTCGCGTTCCTGCTGGCGGCGCTCGTCGTCGGGATCGCCGTTACCCCCGACGTGCGCCATCACCTGCGCTCACCGTGGGCGTGGGCGGGCGCGGCGCTCGCGCTCGTGATCTGGCTGCCGAACCTGGCGTGGCAGGCGTCGCACGGGTGGCCGCAGCGCGAGCTGGCGGCCGACATCAGCGCCGAGTACGGCGGCGTCGGGCCGCGGCTCGAGTTCATCGGACTGCTGCTGGTCCAGTTCAGCCCGGTCGCGGCCGCGATCTGGATCTACGGCTTGGTGCGACTCGTGCGGCAGCCGTCGTTGGTGCGGGCTCGGCCGTTCGCGTGGGCGTTCCTCGTGCTCGTTGCGCTGTTCCTCGTCGTCGGCGGCAAGGCGTACTACCTGACGGGCCTGGTTCCGGTGCTCGTCGCGGCGGGCGCGTGCGGGCTCGAGCAGCGCTGGGCTCCTCGCAAGCTGTTCGCAGGGGCGGTCGTCGTCGCGGCGAGCGCGCTCGTGGTGTGGCCGACGGCCCTGCCGATCCTGCCCGAGCAGCAGTTCGCCGACTCGTTCTTCGCGCAGGTCGACGACAACCAGCTCGAGACGATCGGCTGGCCCGCGCTGGTGCGCACGGTGAACGACGCGGCTTCGGCTGCGGGCGCCCGCGTCGTCGTGACGCAGAACTACGGCGAGGCGGGCGCGCTGCAGTGGTACGGCACGGACGCCGACGTGTTCAGCGGTCACAACGGCTACGCGGCGTGGGGACCGCCCGACGACGACGGCCCCGTGATCCTCGTCGGCTACGAGCAGGCACCCCCGTGGGCCGCGGGGTGCCGGGTCGTGGCACGCGTCGAGACCGGCGCCGACAACGAGGAGCAGGGCGCCGCCGTCCACGCGTGCGACGGACCGCACGGCTCGTGGGCGTCGGTCTGGTCGCAGGTCGCTCATCTCGACGCCTGATCTGGCGCAACCTCCCCGATGCCGAGGTACGCTCCCCGAAACGACCAGGGTGGGGAGTCACGTGGCTGAGAAGCGCAAGACGATGAGCGACCGGATCCGGGCCTTCGACGTCGGGACGAGCACCGCCGACGTGCTGGCCAAGGGCATCGACAAGCTGCCGTTCAGCGAGCAGAACCGGACGATGCTCAAGTCGAAGGCGTCCCCCGTGGTCGCCGGCGCAGCCGCGGGTGCCGTGACGCTGGCGAGCGCGGCGGTCGACGCGGGCTCGCGGACGCTGGACGCCACGAAGGTCGGCGCGCGCGCCGCTCGGAACGACGAGCCGCGCCTGCTCGACGTCTCGGCGCCCACCGAGGACGAGGCTGTCGCCGTCGAGGTCGACGGGTCGGTCCCCGACAAGCTCGACCGGCTCATCAAGCTGCACGAGGCCGGTGTGCTGGACGACGAGGAGTTCGCCGCGGCCAAGCGGCAGACGCTCGGCCTCTGACGCCGCTCGTCGACCAGCCCGGCTCCGCCCTCGGCGCGCCGGGCCAGCTGGCCGAGCGTCAGACCTGCGGGCTTGATCCCGTCGCCAACGGGACGATGACCGTGTCGATCATCCGCTGCACGAAGTCGGGGCCGGCTTTCTGGCCCGCGACCACCTTCTGGTAGGCGATCATCGCGGGCGCGACGGTGGCGATCATGTCCAGGTCGCGCCCGGGTGCGATCTCGCCGCGTTGCTTCGCGCGCTCGAGCAGCGCCCGCATGAGCTCGGTGCGGGCGATCACGAACTGCTCGTGGAACACGGCGGCCACGCGCGGCTCTGCCTGCGCGGCCTGGTGCAGGCCGTGCATCAGCTCGTCGTTGCGCGCGTCGGAGCGCTGGGCCGTGCGGATCGACATGAGGTCACCGCGCAGCGAACCCGTGTCGGGGACGTCGTCGGCCGTCAGCAGGAACTGCCGTCCGCACACCACGGCGTCGACGGTCAGCTCGACCTTGGACGGCCAGCGCCGGTACACGGTCGCCTTGCCGGTCCCTGCACGCTCGGCGACGGCGTCCATGGTCATGCCTTCGTAGCCACGTTCCGCGATGAGGTCGCGGGCTGCGACCAGGATCGCGTCGTCCTTGGAGTCGTCGCGTCGCCGCCCGGGACGCCGAGCAGGTGCGTCGACGACGCCATCGTCGTGCGCCTGCATCGGTCCTCCTTGTCGCGCGAGCTTCGTTCGTCTGTGCCTACCATAGTTCATCCGAGACCCCAGAGTCTCGATTCGCGAAGTTTTCGAGACTTAAGGGTTCCGGAACTCATCAGTTCTGTATTACAGTCGCTCCACCGACCACGTCGTCCAGGGAGCACCCTCATGTCCTCGCCATCCCCTACGTCCGCACCCGCGGACCGCCGTCGCTGGTTCGTCCTCGCGACGGTCTCGCTGGCCCAGCTCATGGTCGTCCTCGACGCGACCATCGTGAACATCGCACTGCCCTCCGCGCAGGCGGAGCTCGGCTTCTCCGACAACGACCGCCAGTGGGTCGTCACCGCGTACGCGCTCGCCTTCGGCAGCCTCCTGCTGCTCGGCGGGCGGCTGTCCGACATGTTCGGACGCCGGCGCATGTTCCTCATCGGGCTCGTCGGCTTCGCGGCCGCCTCCGCGCTCGGCGGCGCCGCGCAGAGCTTCGGCCTGCTCGTCGGTGCGCGCGCGCTGCAGGGCGCCTTCGGTGCGATGCTCGCGCCCGCCGCGCTGTCCGTGCTGACCACGACGTTCACCGAGCCCAAGGACCGGGGCCGCGCGTTCGGCGTCTTCGGGGCGATCGCGGGCATGGGCGGCGCCATCGGCCTGCTGCTCGGCGGCTTCCTGACGGAGAACTTCGACTGGCGCTGGAACCTCTACGTCAACGTCGTGATCGCGGTCGTCGCGTTCGTCGCCGGCACGATCCTGCTCGAGCGGGGCAAGCAGCCGGGCCACCACCGGCTCGAGGTCCCCGACGTGCTGCTCGGCGCCGCGGGTCTCTTCGCGCTCGTGTTCGGCTTCTCGCAGGCCGAGCCCAAGGGCTGGGACTCGCCCCTGACCTGGGGCTCGCTGGTGCTGAGCGTCGTCCTCCTGGTGGTCTTCGTCGCGCGCCAGCGCCGCTCCGAGTACCCCGTCCTGCCACTGGGCGTGATCGTCGACCGCGACCGCGGCGCCTCGTTCCTGTCGATCCTCGTCGCCGGCTCGGGGATGTTCGGCGCGTTCCTCTTCGTGACGTACTACATGCAGACGACGCTGGGCTACAGCGCGATGCAGACCGGTGCCGCGTTCCTGCCGATGATCGTCTCGATCATCATCACGGCGCAGGTCATGACGAACGTCCTGCTGCCCAAGCTCGGCCCCAAGGCGCTCGTGCCGTTCGGCATGGGGCTCGGCGCGCTCGCGATGCTGTGGTTCACCACGCTCGACCTCGACTCCAGCTACGCGCAGCTGCTCCCCGGCCTGATCGCGATGGGCATCGGCATGGGCTCGATCATGCCCGCGTCGTTCCAGCACGCGACGCTCGGCATCCCGCCGCAGCAGGCCGGCGCGGCCTCGGCGATGGTCTCGACGAGCCAGCAGGTCGGTGGCGCCATCGGCACCGCCGTCCTGAACACGATCGCGGCCACGGCAGTCTCGGCCTACCTCGCCGACCACTCACCGGCGACGCCCGACGCGATCGCGCAGGCCTCGCTGCACGGCTACTCGAGCGCGTACGTGTGGTCGGCCGGGATCTTCGCGGCCGGTCTCGTCGTCAGCGCCACGCTGTTCCGGTCCCGCACCGACCGTGCGGCGCGGCTCGCCGCGGCGCCCGTCCACGGGGAACCGGTCCTCGCGCACTGACCCGCACGTCGCAGCCCCACGTCTCACGCAGAGGCGTGGGGCTGCGACGTGCGTCAGCGGTCTCGCAGCCCGGGCAGCGCCGCCGCGAGGTCGGCGAGCGCCCCCTGCGGGCCGGCGTAGATGCCCTCGTCGCGCGGCCAGTGCACGACGACGTCCGTGAAGCCCAGCGCGGCAGCGCGCTCGATCCCCTCGATCGCGACGTCCGCCGAGACGAGCGAGAAGATCGGGGCGCCATCGAGGTTGAGGTAGCGACGCAACGGCGTCGTACGACCCTCGGCGGCCTCGACCGCGTCCATCTGCCGAGCCGTCTCCTCGAGCTCGGCCCACCACCGCTCCTGGGCTGCCGCGCGGTCGTCGCCGATGTCCTCGGGCCCGAACGCCGCGCCGTAGGTGACCCAGCCGTCGCCGCGACGGGCCGCGAGCGCCATCGTGCGCGGCCCGGCCGCGGCGAGCAGGAACGGCGGCCTCGTGGCCGGCACGGGGATCATGCGCGCGCCGTGCGCCTCGTAGAACTCGCCGTCGTGGTCGGTGACCGGGTGCGTGAGCAGGTGGTCGAGGACGTCGACGAACTCCTCGAACCGGCGGGTGCGCTCGCCGCGCGTCGGAGCCGCGCCGAGCACGCTCGCGTCGACCCCCTCGCCGCCCGCGCCGAGCCCGAGCAGGAGCCGGCCGCCTGAGATGTCGTCGAGGCCGAGGACGTCCTTGCCGAACGGCACCGGGTGGCGGAAGTTGGGCGACGCGACGAACGTGCCGAGCCCGATGGTCCGAGTGACAGCCGCAGCCGCGGTCAGCAGCGGGACGGTCGCGAACCACGGCTCGTCCACGAGCGAGCGCCACGCGAGGTGGTCGTACGTCCACGCGTGGTCGAAACCCCACGCCTCGAGCTGCTGCCACCGCTCGCGCCCACCTTCGAGCCACCGCTCCTGCGGCAGCACCACCACGCCCACTCGCACCATGCCCCCACGGTACGGGCCCCGGCCGAGGGGTCAGGCGTGCGTGTGGGGCTCGGCGGTGGTCGACGGCGGCTCGAGCTGGAACGTGCAGTGAGCGACGTCGAAGTGGCCCGTCAGGCAGTGGCGCAGGTCGTCGAGGACGCGGCCGGCGTCGCCGCGCTCGAGGACCTCCTCGGGCACCTCGACGTGCGCCGAGAGGACCGGGACCCCCGAGGTGATCGTCCACGCGTGCAGGTCGTGCACGCCGACCACGCCGCGCACCCCGCAGATGTGCGCCCGCACGGCATCGAGGTCCACGCCCGCCGGGGTCGCCTCCAGCAGGACGGTCGCGACCTGCTTGAGCAGGCCGATCGCGCGCGGCAGGATCATCAGCCCGATCACGACGGACGCGATCGCGTCGGCCCGCTCGAACCCCGTGGCCAGCACGACGAGCGCCGCCACGATCACCGCCGCGGAGCCCAGCAGGTCGCCCAGCACCTCGAGGTACGCGCCGCGCACGTTGAGCGAGTCGCGCTGGCCCGGCACGAGCAGGACGAGCCCGATCCCGTTCGCGACGAGCCCGACGAACGCCACCGCGAGCATGAGCCCGGCCTCGACCTCCTGCGGGTCGAAGAGCCGCCGCAAGCCACCGACGATGACGAGCACGCCGACGACGGCGATGATCAGACCGTTCACGAGCGCGGCGAGCATCTCGGCCCGCTGCCAGCCGAACGTCCGCTCGGCGGTCGCCGGCCGCGCCGCGAGTGCCGTCGCACCGAGAGCGAGGCCGACGCCGGCAGCGTCGGTCAGCATGTGGCCCGCATCGGCCACGAGCGCGAACGACCCGGACACGATGCCGCCGACGACCTCGACGAGCATGACCGTCAGGGTGAGCACGAGCACGACGAGGAGCCGCCCGCGGTGGGCGTGCGCCGCCGTCGCGTGGCCGTGGCTGTGGTCGTGGCCCATCAGCCCCAGCCCAGCTCGTGCAGGCGGTCGTCGTCGATGCCGAAGTGGTGCGCGATCTCGTGCACCACGGTGATCGCCACCTCCTCGACGACGTCCTCTCGGGTGTCGCAGATCGCCAGCGTCGGGCGCCGGTAGACGAAGATCCGGTCCGGCAGCGAGCCCGCTGCCCAGAACGAGGTGCGCTCGGTCAGCGGCGTCCCCTCGTACAGGCCCAGCAGGTCCGGCTCGTCCGCGGGCGCGTCGTCCTCGACGAGCACGACGACGTTGTCCATGACGCGCGCGAGATCCGGAGGGATCTCGTCGAGCGCATCACGGACGGCATCCTCGAACTCGTCGCGCGCCATCTCGAACACAGCTCCATCTTGCCTGCTCACAGCCGGTCCGCCGACCCTCGCCGACCTCGCTTTGGAGATCGGGCCACAGACCACGTATGCTCATCACCGGTTCCCGGCGCCTCGACGTCTGGGGCGTTAGCCCTCATCGTCTAGCGGCCTAGGACCCCGCCCTTTCACGGCGGTAGCACGGGTTCGAATCCCGTTGGGGGTACGCAGTTCGCAGTTCGTGCAAGACAGCAGTGAAGCAGTAAGGTCTCGCCAAGCAGTACACGAGGCCCCGTAGCGCAGTTGGTTAGCGCGCCGCCCTGTCACGGCGGAGGTCGCGGGTTCAAGTCCCGTCGGGGTCGCTCGAAGCGCCGGTCCTCGGACCGGCGTTCTCGTTCGAGGGCCATGTTTCGAATATCACGGCCCCTCACGGCTCTGTAGCTCAGTTGGTAGAGCGCACGACTGAAAATCGTGAGGTCACGGGATCGACGCCCGTCGGAGCCACCAACGCGCAAGCCCCGCCCGCCGTACGGCGACGCGGGGCTTCGTCGTATCCGGCCGGTCGCACAGCCGCCGCACCGCCCAGGAGGCACACCGCCCGGCAGCCGCACCGCCTGTCGGCTGAACCGCGCAGCGGCGCGTCGCCACGTGACCGCGCAGGCCACCGGCAGGATGGCTACGGTCGTGGCCGCGGCGGGACGGAGTGGGCGTGGATTTCGAGAAGCTGTTCCCAGTGGTGACCGTCTCGGCGCTCGCGCTTCTCGTCGTCGCGAGCATGCCGTCGCGGTTCCGCCTCCCGCAGGTCGTCGTCCTGCTCTTCGGCGGCGTCATCATCGGGCCCGAGGTGCTGGACTTCTCCAGCCCCTCCGACGTCAGCCTGCTCTCCGACCTCGGCATGGGCTTCCTGTTCCTGCTCGCGGGGTACGAGATCGACCCGGGCATCGCCCGCAAGCCGGCCGGCCACCTCGGCATGCGCGCATGGCTCACCTCGCTCGTCCTCGGCGCCGTCGCGCTCTGGACCGTGAGCTTCGACCACGACGTCCCCGCCGCGACCGCGATCGCCATCGCGCTGTCGACGACCGCGCTCGGCGTGCTCATCCCGATCCTCAAGGACGAGGGCATCGAAGATCAGCCGCTCGGCAAGTTCGTCATCGCCGGTGGCGCGATCGGCGAGCTCGGGCCGATCGTCGCGATGGCTCTGTTCCTGGGGGCCCGGGGGACGATCGGGGCGCTCATCGCGCTCGCGCTGTTCGCCGCGGGCGTGGTCGCGCTCGCGCTCGCACCGCGGCGCTTCTCGATGGACCGCACGCGGCGTGTCGTGGGGGCGATGAGCGACGGGAACACCCAGGGGCCGATGCGTTTCACGCTCGTGCTGCTCGTCGCACTCCTCGCGAACGCCACGCTGTTCGGGTTCGACGCCGTGCTCGGCGCGTTCCTGGCCGGCATGGTGCTGCGCGCCTGGTCCCCCGTCGACAACGAGGCGTTCGAGCGCAAGCTCGAGACCGTCGGCTGGGGCGTCTTCATCCCGATCTTCTTCGTGTCCTCCGGCATGGGGCTCGAGATCAAGGCGATCGCCGAGATGCCGTGGCTGCCCGTCGGCTTCCTGGTGCTGCTGCTCGCCGTGCGCGGCGGGCCCGCGCTGTTCTGGTACCGCCGCGTCCTGGGCAAGCGGGATCGTCTGCGCCTGGGCCTCTACACCGCCACGACGCTGCCGCTGCTCGTCGCCCTCACCCAGCTCGCCGTCGAGGACGGCACCCTCGACGAGGGCGTGGCCGCCTGCCTCGTCGGCGCGGGCGCCCTGACCGTGCTGGCGTTCCCTCTGCTGGCTCGCGCGGTAGGCGGCTCCGACAGGACAGAGGACCCGGCTGCGGACAGCGCGGCTGTCTAGGCTGGACCCACCGCCACCGAACAGGAGAGTCCCGTGCCCACCAATGACGGACCCGAACCTCGTCGCTTCTTCGACCGGTTCACCGAACCGCTCGCCGAACGAGCCCGTGAGACCTTGAACCACGCCGAGGACAAGGTCCGCGGCGCGATCCAGGCAGAGATCGACGCGGTCCAGGCAAGCGTGCGGGCGAAGGCGGTCGAGATCCGGCCGTCGGCGATCGCGTTCGGGTCTGCTGCCCTGCTGACGTTCTTCGGTCTCGCGCTCCTGGTGGCAGCGGCCGTCCTCGGCCTCGTCGAGGGTGGCATCGACCCGTGGCTCGCCGCGATCCTCATCGGCGTCGCGCTGATCCTCATCGCGACCGGCCTTGCCGCGTGGGGCAAGCGGCGGCTGCCGAAGCCTGCGCCGCGGGTCGTCGAGCCGGTCCACCCCGCCGGCGACCAGGTGCACCCCTGGGACAACTGACGTCCCACGGAGGTGCGCGGGTAGTGGCCCGCGACCAGACTGGGCCCCGAGACGGACGTACCGACGAGAGGGCCGCCATGAAGACACCCAACGAACGCAGCCTGGGCGAGCTGATCGCGGACCTGCGCGACCAGATCGCCTCACTCATCCGCACGGAGATCGCGCTCGCCAAGGCGGAGGTCACCGGCCGGGTCCAGAAGATCAGCGCCGGCGCGGGCCTCGTGATCGGCGCGATCGTGCTCGCCTTCTACGTCCTGGCCGCGGCGATCGCGACGGCGATCATCGCGCTGTCCGTGCCCTTCGAGCCGTGGTTGGCGGGCCTGATCGTGACGGTCTTCCTCGCGCTCGTCGTGGCGCTGCTCGCGTGGCTCGGCGTCCGCGAGCTCAAGCGCGGCACACCACCGGGACCGCTCAAGGCGATCGACGGTCTCCAGCATGACGTCGATGCCGTGAAGGAGGCGATCTGATGAACGAGGCGAAGGAGCCGGCGCCGTTCAGCACCCCGCAGATGGTGCTGCTGGAGGCCGAGGCCAAGCTCAAGCGGCTGGAGCTGGCCAGCACGGTGGACGCGATCGCTGCGCGTCTGACACCCCGGGCACTGCTCGGCGAGGCCGTGAGCGAGGCCAAAGAGGCTGTCGGCAACGTCCGCGACCACGTGTCGCGGCTCTTCCGAGACGCCACGAGCCCGGACGCCGACCCTGAGGCCAGTACCCGTGCTCGGGCGATCGTGGCGGGTGTAGCGACGGTGGTGACGCTCGTCGTAGCGGCGTCGCTGCTGAAGCGACGCGGCGGACGTCAGCCCTGACGGTCCCGCTGGTTCGGAACCCCCAGGAGCTCGAGAACCTCGGACTCGCGGTAGCGGCGGTGGCCGCCGAGCGTGCGGATCGAGGACAACTTCCCGGCCTTTGCCCATCGCGTCACGGTCTTCGGATCCACGCGGAAGAGCGTGGCGACCTCGGACGGAGTGAGTAGCACTTCGGACTGAGCGGGCTGGATGGTCATGTGCTGCCTCCTGGCAAGCGTGAGGCCGGTAGGTGGGGAGCCTGACGGCCTGGTCTGAAGCAATCGACCCGGCCTGCAGAGCGCCGGTCCACTAGCACAAACGAATCTGGCGGGTGACACGTTCCCGACAACGGCTCTGCAACGGAACGATCACAAAATGGTACACATCACCCATCCGGCCTAGCGAATCGCGCGGGTGTGCGATGCGCCACCGGACGTTCCCACACTAACCCGGACATATCGACCTGGCGCGTGCGCGACGCGCCAGGAGGTGCTGCACAGCAGGTCAACGCCAAGAAATTCGTCGCCCGCCCGGGGCCCTGCGCCCCGTCGAGCAGCGACGACCACGCGACGCGGGCTCCGAGCCGCCCGACCGGCCCCGACCTCACCCGCCACGTGACGCGCGTCGCGCCCGGCGAGTGGCCGGAATAGCAAGAGACCATGTACGGTTGCGGCACGAAGAGACGATTCAGCACCCCGGGGCCGCACGTGTCAGCACGGAGCCGCCCCGCTTTCACGTAAGAGGGGGTCGATGCCATGGGGCGCGGCCGTCAGAAGGCTAAGCAGACGAAGGTCGCTCGGGAGCTGAAGTACTTCAGCCCTGAGACGAACTACCGGGCTCTCGAGCAGGAGCTCACGTCGCACGGCCACAACGAGCTCAGCGATCGGCGCGGCGGTGCCGCGGTAGATACCGCTGACGACGATGACGACGACTACCGTCGTTGGACCGACGACGAGCGCTGACTTCCCGGCCCGCTCGTCACGGGTCGCTGTCGGTTGATGCGAAGGATCCGCGCTCGTGATGCGCGGATCCTTCGCACTGCTTGGCTGAACGCGCGCGTCAGCTGAGCTGCGCCCGGTGTCGTCGGTGCGCCTCGGCGCACCTGTGCTGGCCCGCGCCTCAAGCGCGGGCCGAGCCGCGCGTCAGGCTCGGTACGAGCCCGACAGCGCAACCGCGCCGCCGTGCACACCCTTGGTGCCAGCCACGAATCCGGGCGCGCCGATCACGTCGGTCGTCGGGTCCGAGTCGCGGACGGTGCCGAGCTCCCACGCGGGCAGGCCCAGCTCGGCTGCGTGCGCGAGCACCCCGGCCAGCGCATCGGGCGCGACGATCGCGACCATGCCGACGCCGAGGTTGAGCGTCCCCTCGAGGTCCGTCCACGGGACCTGACCCAGGCTCTGCACGAGCGAGAAGATCGGTGGCAGCTGCCAGCCGCCGCGGTCGATGTCCGCGACGAGGCCCACGGGCAGCACGCGCGCGACGTTCGACGCGAGCCCTCCGCCGGTCACGTGGCTGAAGGCGTGCAGCCCGTCGACGCCCGCGCGGCGAGCCAGCGCGAGGCAGTCGGAGGCGTACACGCGCGTCGGCTCGAGAAGCTCCTCGCCCAGCGTGCGGCCGAGCTCGTCCACGTGCCGGTCGAGCGCCCAGCCCGCCTGGCGGACGACGGCGCGCACGAGCGAGTAGCCGTTGGAGTGCAGACCGCTCGACCCGAGCGCGACCAGCACGTCGCCCGCGCGCACGCGCTCGGGGCCGAGCAGCTCGTCGGCCTCGACCACGCCGGTCGCGGCACCGGCCACGTCGTACTCGTCGGGCGCGAGCAGACCGGGGTGCTCCGCGGTCTCGCCGCCGACGAGCGCCGTACCGGCGACCGAGCAGGCAGCGGCGATGCCGCGCACCACGTCGGCGATCCGCTCGGGCACCACGCGGCCCGTGGCGATGTAGTCCGTCATGAACAGCGGCTCGGCACCCACGACGACGATGTCGTCCACCACCATGCCCACCAGGTCGAACCCGATGGTGTGGTGGATGTCGAGCGCCTGGGCGATCGCGACCTTCGTGCCGACGCCGTCGGTCGAGGTGGCCAGCAGCGGACGCCGGAACCGCGTCAGCGCGCTCGCGTCGTACAGCCCGGCGAACCCGCCGACTCCGCCCAGCACCTGCGGGCCGTGCGTGGCCTGGACCGCGGCCTTCATCAGCTCGACGGCCTTGTCGCCCGCCTCGGTGTCGACGCCGGCACCGGCGTAGGTCACGGGGCCGTTCACGGCTGCTCCAGCGCGGTCGCGCCACCGGTTCCGGGCAGGATCGACATCAGACCGTCCTCGGGTGCCCCCAGAGGGAGCTCGTTCTGCTCGAGCAGGTGCTTGCCCAGCCTGTCGGCGGGCGGCAGCTCGATGGGGTAGATGCCGGAGAAGCAGGCGGTGCACAGCTGCGAGCGCGGCTGCTCGGTCGCGGCGACCATGCCCTCCTCCGAGATGTAGCCGAGCGAGTCGGCGCCGAGCGAGGCGCCGATCTCCTCGACGGCCAGGCCGTTGGCGATGAGCTCTGCGCGGCTGGCGAAGTCGATGCCGTAGAAGCACGGCCACTTCACGGGCGGCGACGAGATGCGGATGTGCACCTCGGCGGCGCCCGCCTCGCGCAGCATCCGCACGAGCGCGCGCTGCGTGTTGCCGCGCACGATCGAGTCGTCGACCACGACGAGCCGCTTGCCGCGGATCACCTCGCGCAGCGGGTTGAGCTTGAGGCGGATGCCGAGCTGGCGCAGCGTCTGCGACGGCTGGATGAACGTGCGACCCACGTACGCGTTCTTCGTCAGCCCCTGGCCGAACGGGATGCCGGACTCCTGCGCGTACCCGACCGCTGCCGGCGTGCCCGACTCCGGGACGGGGATGACGAGGTCGGCCTCGACAGGGTGCTCGATCGCGAGGCGGCGGCCCATGGCCAGGCGGGCCGCGTGCACCGACTTGCCGGCGATCGTCGTGTCAGGCCGCGCGAGGTAGACGTACTCGAAGACGCAGCCGGCGCGCGGCTCGCTCTTGGGCGCGAAACGGGTGGAGCGCAGGCCGTCAGCGTCGATAGCGATGAACTCGCCCGGCTCGATCTCCCGGACGAACGACGCGCCGACGATGTCGAGCGCGGGCGTCTCGCTCGCCACGACCCAGCCGCGCTCGAGCCGGCCGAGCACGAGCGGGCGCACGCCCTGCGGGTCCCGCGCCGCGTACAGCGTGTGCTCGTCCATGAAGACGAGGCAGAACGCGCCGCGCAGCCGCGGGAGCACCTCGAGCGCCGTGGCCTCGAGCGTGTGGTCGGGGTCCCCGGCGAGCAGCGCGGTGATGAGCGCCGTGTCGGTGGTGTTGCCGCGCGCGAGCTCGCCGCGCCGCTGGCTGCCGTACCGCTCGGCGACCAGGTCGACGAGCTCGGCGGCGTTGGTGAGGTTGCCGTTGTGGCCGAGCGCGACCGTGCCCGCGGCCGTCGGGCCGAGCGTGGGCTGCGCGTTCTCCCAGGTGGAGCCGCCGGTCGTCGAGTACCGGGCGTGCCCGATGGCGATGTGCCCCTGCAGCGCGTTCAGCGCGGTCTCGTCGAAGACCTGGGAGACGAGGCCCATGTCCTTGTAGACGAGGAGCTGCGAGCCGTTGCTCGTCGCGATGCCCGCGGACTCCTGTCCGCGGTGCTGCAGTGCGTACAGGCCGAAGTAGGTGAGCTTGGCGACTTCCTCGCCAGGCGCCCACACACCGAAGACGCCACAAGCGTCCTGGGGGCCTTTTTCGTTGGGGAGGAGGTCGTGGTTCAGACGTCCGTCTGCGCGGGGGGCCACGTGCCTATGGTCGCACAGGTCTCGAAGACGACGAGAGCCGTGTCCGGGTCGCGATCAGCGTCGCCGCGGCGGTCCCGAACGACGGTCCGCGCGGACGGCCAGGGCGCCCCCGACGAAGCCACCGACGACTCCCCCGGTCACGAGCATGACCGTGCGGATCGCGCCCTCGCCGTCGAGGAACGAGGTGAAGCCCGACCCGTCGGCCACGAGCCGCACGTTCGGGTGGATGATCACCGCGAGCAGCAGGCCGACGACCATGCCGCCGAGCGCGCCGAACGTGATGAACGCGCTGAACTTGGGGGCGCGGCGGACCGTGGCGGGAGTCGCGGTGCGCTCGAGCTCGTCCTCCGAGGGGATCGGGGGCTCGGCGTCCTCGGCAGCGTCGTCGGCACTCTGCTCGTCGTCGGCGCTCTGCCCGTCGTCGGCGCTCTGCCCGTCGGGCGCAGGCGTGGCGTCGGGCGCGGGCGCTGCGTCGGGCGCGGCATCGGCCGCTACCGACGACGCGTCGTCGAGCGTCTCGTCGTCGCGGGTCTCACTGGGCTCGCTGGGCACCCCGCGATCCTAGGTCAGGGCGTGGTCCAGCCCCGCACACGGGTCGCCTGCAGCGGGAGCCAGGCGGCCAGGTCGGCGCGCTCCCCCGACGCGTGCACACGCCCCGACTCGGCGGCGTCCGCCCAGGTCAGGACCCCGGTCGTGAGCTCGAGCCAGGTCTGCGGGTCGGTCTCGACGACGTTCGGCGGCGTGCCTCGGGTGTGACGAGGACCCTGCACCGCCTGGACGGCACCGTCCGGCGGGACGCGCACCTCGACCGAGTTGCCGGGAGCCACGTCGGCCAGCTCCTCGAGCGTGAACCGCACGGCGGTACGGCGGGCGCGCACGTCTGTCGGGTCCGCGCGCCACGCGGCGAGGGCTGCCCGGCCGTCGGCGGGCTCGGTTCGACGACGAGGGGGCACGGCCCAATTGTGCTCCCGCACCTCGGCTCCTCGGTTTCCCGCACCGACGGCGCGTGTCGCGGCTCGACCGCGCATCGCGCGCCACCCGCCGTCGCGCCGCGCGCCCCGCCGTCGGCGACCGAGACGCCCGGGCACGCGCGGGGGGCGCCGCTACGGGCGTGGGCGGCCCGCGCCGCGCATGCCGCGCTGGTAGTCCTGGGTGATCCGCTTCCAACGGGCCCGCTCCTGGGCTGCCAGGTGCGCGTCCGCACGGCGGGCCTGGTACGCCGCCTCGCGAGCCAGCTTGCGCCACGAGTCGTACCGGCGGCGCTCGAGCTCACCGCTCTCGAGCGCCTCGCGCACGGCGCAGGACGGCTCGCCCTCGTGCCGGCAGTCGGCGAAGCGGCACCGCGCGACGAGCTCGGCGACGTCCGCGAACGTGGTGTCGAGCGCATCGGCGTCGGCCACCACGCCGATGCCACGGATTCCCGGGGTGTCCACGAGGAACGCGCCACCGGGCAGCGGCACCAGCTCGCGGTGGGTCGTGGTGTGCCTGCCGCGTCCGTCGGACTCGCGCCGGTCGCCCGTGGACATGACGTCGCGGCCCGCGAGCGCGTTGACGAGCGTCGACTTGCCCGCGCCGGACGGGCCCACGACGACGAGCGTGACGCCGGGCGCGAGCAGCGCGCGCAGCGGATCGAGGCCCTCGCCGATCGCCGCGCTGACCGCGTGCACGTCGACGGCGATCGCCGCGTGCTCGACGTCGCGCGCCATCGCCTCGGGATCCGGCACGAGGTCGGCCTTGGTCAGCACGACGACCGGGCGCGCACCGCTGCGCCACGCGAGCGTGAGCAGGCGCTCGACGCGGCCGAGGTCGGGGTCTGGATCGAGGTGCTCGACGACGAGGACGACGTCGACGTTGGCGGCGAGCGCCTGCGTGCGCGACGTAGCTCCCGCGCTGTCCCGCACGAGCGCGGTCCGTCGCGGCACGATCCGCGTCACGGTGTCGTCGTCGACGAGCACGAGGTCGCCGACCGTCGGCGGGGTCCGCTCGTCGCCGTCGCCCGACCCGTCGTGCCAGGCGAGACCGTCACGGTCGAGGACCACGCGTCGCGGTGCGACCTCGTCGCCGCTGGAGTCCCCGTCCGCGGGTACGACGAGCAGCGCGCCCTTGTCGGCGCGCACCACGCGGAAGTGTTCGTCCTGCACGCGAACGACGCTAGGCAGGTCGGTCCGCGCGGGCCAGCGATTTGTCGGGCATCGGCCGGCTCATCCGTCGTTCCAGCACGTGAGACCCCCGGCACATGGCCTTGGCGTGGGCCGGGCGGCGAGAGACGTTGCGCGCAGGCATCCCCCACCGCACGATCCCCGCCGACCGCTGGAGGAACCCATGCCGTTCACCGTCCCTGCCCCTCGCCCTCGCGACACCCGCTGGGAGCTCGCCGCCGCCCTGCGCACGTTCGGTCGCCTCGGCTACGAGTTCGGCTTCAACGGGCACGTCTCGGCGCGCTCGACCGAGGTGCCGGACCACTACTGGGTCAACCCGTTCGGCCTGTCGATCTCCGCCGTGACGCCGCAGGACCTCGTCCTCGTCGGACCCGACGGCGACGTCGTCGACCCGCGCGTGTCCGCGCCGATCAACGGCTTCGCGGGCAACCTGGCGCTGCACCGAGCCGTCCCGGACGCCGCCGCCGTGCTGCACCTGCACACGCCCCACGGCTTCGTCTGGTCCTCCCTGGGCGAGCGCCTCGAGGCCGTCAACACGGACGCCGCGCTGATCACCGGGCTGCAGGGCATCTCGCGCACCCTGTGGGGTGACGCCGACAGTCCGACTGGCGTCGACCTTGCCGCCGAGGGCGCGCGCGTGATCCTGCAGCGCGGGCACGGTTTCGTCACGCTGGGCCGTTCCGTCGCCGAGGCCGCGTTCTACCTGCTGGCCGCCGAGCGCGCCGCGCACGCCAACCTCGCGCTGCGGGGGGACGCCGCGCGCGGCGTGCTCGACGACGACGTCGTCAAGCAGTGGACGCTGACGCCCGAGCTCGCCGCGGCGCACTTCGAGACGTCGTTCACGCGCATCGAGGCCGAGGGCCTGTGACGACCTGAACACGGTCGGACGCCGAGCGCGGTAGCTCGCGCCGAGCGCCGCTGCCACGACAGCAGCGCTCGACCGGAGGTACCGCGCTCGGTCGTCAGCCGAAGTAGTGCGGCAGCGTCGCCTCGTGGGCCTCGCGCGCCTCGGCCAGCGGGAGCGTGAACAGGCCCGCGACCTCGACCGCGGGGCCGTGGTCGTGGTCGGCGTTGTCGACCGGCGCGCCCGCACCGGGGGTGCAGGACTCGGCCGTCTCGCCCAGGCGGACGGCCGGGACGCCGCGTGCGGTGCACAGGTCCGCGAGCCGCACCTCCTCGGAGCGCGGGACGGCGACGAGCACGCGGGCCGTCGACTCGCTGAAGAGCGCCTCGAAGGGCGTCACGCCGTCGCGCTCGCACAGCGCGTCGAGCGAGACCTGCACGCCCACGCCGTAGCGCAGCGACGACTCGACGAGCGCCTGCGCGAGGCCGCCCTCGGACAGGTCGTGCGCGGCGTCGACCAGGTGGTCGCGGGCCGCGTTCTGCAGCACCACGGCCAGCTTGCGCTCCGCGGCGAGGTCGACGACCGGCGGCACGCCGCCGAGGTGACCGTGCACCACGTCGGCCCACGCGGAGCCGTCCAGCTCGGGACGCGTCGCGCCGAGCAGGTAGACGGCCTGGCCGGGGGTGGTCCAGCCCGACGAGATCGCGTCGGCCACGTCGTCGAGCACGCCGAGCACGCCGACGACGGGCGTCGGGTGGATCGCGGAGTCGATGAGCCCGGGCTCGCCCGTGCCGTTGTAGAGCGACACGTTGCCGCCGGTGACCGGGACCTCGAGCGTCTGGCAGGCGTCGGCCAGGCCGCGGATCGCCTCGACGAGCTGCCACATGGAGTCGGGGTGCTCGGGGCTGCCGAAGTTGAGGCAGTCCGTCACGGCGAGCGGGCGCGCACCGGTGGTCGCGACGTTGCGGTAGGCCTCGGCGAGAGCGAGCTGTGCCCCCGTGTACGGGTCGAGCTTGGCGTAGCGGCCGCTCGCGTCGGTCGCGAGCGCGACGCCCAGGCCCGTCGTCTCGTCGACGCGGATCACGCCCGAGTCGTCCGGCTGCGCGAGGGCGGTGTTGCCCTGCACGAAGCGGTCGTACTGGTTGGTGACCCATGCCTTCGACGCGAGGTTGGGCGACGCGAGCAGCTCGAGCACGGTGCCGCGGATCTCCGAGGGCGTCGTCGGGCGCGCCAGCGTCGCCGCGGTGTCGGCGTTGAGGCCGTCCTGCCACGCGGGCCGCGCGTACGGGCGGTCGTAGACCGGGCCCTCGTGCGCGACCGTCTTGGGGTCGACGTCGACGATGCGCTCGCCGTGGTGGTCGATCGTCAGGCGGCCCGAGCCGGTGACCTCGCCGATCACGGCGGTCTCGACGTCCCACTTGCCGGTGATGGCCAGGAACGCGTCGAGCTGGTCGGGCCGGACGACGGCCATCATGCGCTCCTGCGACTCCGACATGAGGATCTCGCCGGCCGTCAGGGTGGGGTCGCGCAGCAGCACGTGCTCGAGGTCGACGTGCATGCCGCCGTCGCCGTTGGACGCGAGCTCGCTGGTCGCGCAGCTGATGCCCGCGGCGCCGAGGTCCTGGATGCCCTCGACCACGCGCGCGGCGTAGAGCTCGAGACAGCACTCGATGAGCACCTTCTCCATGAAGGGGTCGCCCACCTGCACGCTCGGGCGCTTGGAGGGCTTGGTGTCGTCGAACGTCTCGCTCGCGAGGATGCTCGCGCCGCCGATGCCGTCGCCGCCGGTGCGCGCGCCGAACAGGACGACCTTGTTGCCCGCGCCCGAGGCGTTGGCCAGGTGGATGTCCTCGTGCCGCAGCACGCCGAGGCACAGGGCGTTGACGAGGGGGTTGCCCTGGTAGCTGGCGTCGAACACCAGCTCGCCGCCGATGTTCGGCAGGCCGAGGCTGTTGCCGTACCCGCCGACGCCCGACACGACGCCGTGCACCACGCGAGCGGTGTCGGGGTGGTCGACCGCGCCGAACCGCAGCTGGTCCATGACCGCGACGGGCCGCGCGCCCATCGAGATGATGTCGCGCACGATGCCGCCGACGCCCGTCGCCGCACCCTGGTAGGGCTCGACGTAGGACGGGTGGTTGTGCGACTCGACCTTGAACGTGACGGCCCAGCCGTCACCGATGTCCACGACGCCCGCGTTCTCGCCGATGCCGACGAGCAGGTGCTCCTTCATCGCGTCGGTCGTCTTGTCACCGAACTGGCGCAGGTGGTTCTTGCTCGACTTGTAGGAGCAGTGCTCCGACCACATGACCGAGTACATGGCGAGCTCGGCCGCCGTGGGGCGGCGTCCCAGGATGTCCCGGATCCGCTGGTACTCGTCGGGCTTCAGGCCCAGCTCGGCGAACGGCTGCGCGAGGTCGGGCGTCGCCGCCGCGTTCTCGACGGTGTCAGACCGGTGGTCGCTGGTGCTTGCAGGACGCGCAGGTGCGGTGGTCATCGATTCCCTCGGTGAGAGCCCGGGGGCCGCGGGTGGTGCTCGCGCGGCCGACGTCGGCAGACGACGCACACGATACCGGGATCGACACACACGACGGACCCGCGTCCGTTACCGTCGCGAGATGCCGAAGAGCCGGACGCTGCCCGCGAAGCTCGCGGCCGGTCGGACGGCACTGGCCACGGGTGCGCTGGCCGTCGCGGTCACCGCCCTTCTCGTCGGGTGCACAGCGCGCGGGGCAGAGCCCGGTCCCGACCTTTCTCCGCCTGCGGCGAGCAGCACGACGGCGCTGCCGTCGGGCTCGTCATCGCCGACGAGCCAGGCTCCGACCAGCGCCGCCGCGACCAGCGCAGCTCCGACCAGTGCAGCTCCGCCGAGCGCCGCGACCGTTCGGGAGTCGGGCACGAAGATCCGCAGCGCCGGTGCCACGATCCACGTGCTCCCCGCGGCAGACGTCGAGCTGACGAAGAAGGTCGCACGAGACGGGTCGGTGCACCTGCACCTCACCGCCAGCACCGCGCCCGTCGACGAGCCGGTCGCCTACATCGCCGGCACGGGCGCCAAGGCCCTCGCCGACGGGACGGCGCTCGCCGGCCACGGCGGGCTCAGCCCCGACGGCGGATCGCTGCGCCCGTCGTCGAAGGGCGTGCTCGCGCTGTACGCACGCACCGCCGGCACGGCCGCGAGCGTGTGGTTCGCCGGGACCGCCGTCGACGACACTGACTGGGGGGTGCGCGAGGGCGGCCGGTCTCTCGCCGTCACGCCCTCGACGTGGGCGCGCGGCGGCGGGCTCGCAGCTGCCGACCTCACCTGGACGCAGCTCGTCGAGCGCGAGCCCGACGCGGACTCGGCATCGATGCACGACCAGCTGCGCTGCCACGAGCTGGGCGCGCCCGACAAGGCGACGTGGAACCTCGAGCCGTGGCGGCCGCAGGTCGACGGGCTCGCGATGCTCGCCGCGCGGTGCAACCCGACCTGACGCGCTGGGCCGGCGCGTGTCCTCGCGGCCGGGCATCGCTGACTCCTGACCCGGCACCTTGACCCGTCATCTTGACCCGGCACTACCCCGGCGCAACCCGCGCATCGCGCTCCGACGTCGGTCCC
>JBCECL010000010.1:18826-25804 GCA_039207135.1 Brevundimonas sp. | reverse complement strand
CTTGACCCGGCACTACCCCGGCGCAACCCGCGCATCGCGCTCCGACGTCGGTCCCCGGTCCCGCAACCACGTCCGACACTCCGTGATTCGGTCATTCCACCGCGCCCGCCGCAGGTCCAGGATGGTTCGCAACGGGACTGCCACGGCGCGGATGCCGTCCGGCGACCGACCACCGGGAGGCCACCATGTCCAGCGAGAGCCCAGCGCCACGTCCCGGCGGGACGCCCGAGCCCAAGAAGCCCGTGCCGTGGCGGCTCTACGTGGCGATCGTCGTCGTCGTGCTCGCCGTCGTCATCGTCCTGCAGAACCGGGCGCCCGCGACGTTCAAGGTCTTCGCGTGGTCGTTCGAGACCCCGACCTGGGTGATGCTGGCCATCACGCTCGCCCTCGGCGTGGTGATCGGCTGGCTCCTGCACTACCGCCGCAAGACGAGCAAGAAGAAGAAGTAGCTCGTCCTGCGGCGGCGGTCGTCACCGCGCGTGCTTCTCGGGGATCGGCGCGTCCCCCGAGGAACGAAGCGCTCGGGCGTAGGCGCGGGCCTCGTCCTGCCGCTCCTGCTCCGCGCCGGACGCGATGGGGGCGCGAAGGTGCTCCGGTCCGTACCCGAACGCGTCCACGAGGTCCTGCGCGTGCGGCCGCAGCCGGACCAGCAGGCGGTCGATGTACGACGTGACCGTGCGAGCCCGGCCCGCCGACAGCCGGCCGTTGATGAGGTACCAGGCCAGGTGGCGCTCGACGAGCTGGAGGCCGAACAGGTCACGCAGCCACGTCAGCACCCGCCGGGTCGCCGGGTCCTCGACCCGGGCGAGCTCGCGGGTGAACGCCTCCCACTGGACGCGCTCGGCGTGCGCACGGGCGGCCTCGATGAGCTCGTGCTGGTGCGCGTTGAAGAGCGCGGCCGCCTCGGCCGGGGCCATCTTCTGCGCCGGGCGCAGCGAGTTGGCCAGGTCGGCGACCATCGACTCCACGCGGTCGGTGAGCAGCTCGCGCTGCGAGTCCTCGTCGCGCAGCCGTCCGACCGACCGGCGCACGTCGCCCACGTCCGAGAGCGTCTGCACCGCGCGGCTGAGCGGCGTGCGGTGCAGCGCCGCGTCGGCCGCACGGCCGGCCACGAGCCGCGCCACGTCGCTCGCACCCTTGAGCGACCTCGCGTAGTCCGCGAGCAGCCGCTTGGCGACGAGCTGGTGGAGCACGGTGTTGTCGCCCTCGAACGTCACGTAGACGTCGAGGTCCTGGTGCAGCCCGACGAGGCGGTTCTCCGCGAGGTAGCCGGCGCCGCCGCACGCCTCGCGGGCGACCTGGATGGTGTTCATCGCGTGCCACGTCGACGTCGGCTTGAGGGTCGCGGCCAGGGTCTCGAGGTCCTCGCGACCCTGGGGGGTGTCCCCGCGGCCGGAGAACACCGCGTCGAACGCGGCGAGCAGCTCCTCGTGGGCGAACGTCGTCGCGTACGTCTCGGCGAGCAGCGGGAGCAGCCGCCTCTGGTGCTGGCCGTAGTCCATCAGCACGACCTCGTCCGCGCCCGCTCCCGCGAACTGGCGGCGCTGGTTGGCGTAGGTCACCGCGATGGCCAGCGCGATCTTGCTCGCGTTGGCGGCCGCGCCGTCGAGCGAGACCCGGCCCTGCACCAGGGTGCCGAGCATGGTGAAGAACCGGCGCCCGGGGCTCGCGATCGGCGAGGAGTACGTGCCGTCCGCCGCGACGTCGCCGTAGCGGTTGAGCAGGCTCGAACGCGGGACGCGGACGTGGTCGAAGTGCAGGCGCCCGTTGTCGATGCCGTTGAGACCGCCCTTGAGCCCGTCGTCCTCACCGCCGACACCCGGCGCCCACGCGCCCTGCTCGTCGCGGATCGGGACGTAGAAGGCGTGCACGCCGTGGTTGACGGCACGCTCTCCAGGTGCGGCCGTGACCAGCTGGGCGAACACGACCGCGGCGGTGCCGTGCTGGCCCGCGTTGCCGAGGTAGTCCTTCCACGCGGCGCGGAACGGCGTGTGGATCACGAACTCCTGTGCGGCCGGGTCGTAGGTCGCGGTCGTGCCGATCGACGCGACGTCCGAGCCGTGGCCCGTCTCCGTCATGGCGAACGCACCGGGCACCTCGACCGACATCGCGGCAGGGAGGAGCCGCTCGTGGTGGTCGGCCGTGCCGAGGTGCAGGATCGCCGAGGCGAACAGCCCCCACTGCACGCCGGCCTTGATCTGCAACGACGGGTCGGCGGCGACGAGCTCCTCGAAGCGCGACAGCGAGCCGCCGTGGTCGTCGGCCCCACCGAGGTGGGAGGGGAACGCCCGCAGCACGTCGTGGTGGGCCGCGAGCTCGCGCAGCTGGTGCAGGACCCGCTCGCGGTGCTCGGCCATCGGCTGGCCCTCGATCTTCTGGAACTCCGGACGACCGGCCACGTCGCGCGCGGCGAGCCGGAGCGGCGCGTACTGGCCGAGCAGCTGCGTGGCGAGGGCGTCGACGTCGACGCGCACGTCGTCGGGGTCACCTGCCGGCCCGGCGAGCGACGTGGGACGGTCAGTGATGGCGGTCATCGAATCTCCCTGGTGGTGCTGGTCCCTGCGGGCTCGTCTGCCGTGCCTCGCGTGTGCTCGTCGGCGTCGCCGACGGTCGTGCTGGGTGCGTCGTCGTGCAGGTCGAACGGGTTCGCGTGCTCGACGGCCTGCGCCGACCACGAGACGTCCACGCGCGTCCGCTCACGCGCGAGCAGCCCGACCGGCCCGGCCCACAGCCAGGCGGCCACCTGCGCCGTGATGTCCTCGCGGTCGGGGCTGCCCGGCTCCTCGCGGTGCGCGAGCCACCACTCACCCGCGCCGCGGACGAAGCCGACGGCGCCTGCCGCCCAGGACTCGGCGAGCGCGATCCGGGCCGAGGTCGCGTCGTCGGGCGACGCCTCGGGACGGCGTGCGTAGCGCCGACCGTCCGTGCCCTCCTGCGTGAGCCCGCGTGCGAACGGCGCCGCGACGAGCGCGGTCACCGAGTCGAGGAAGTGCCCGAGCGGGCCTCCCGACTCCACCGAGCCGTTGCGCGTCACGAACGCGTAGACGTGGGGCGACGACTCGATCATCTCGAGGTAGACGGCGACCATCGCGCGAAGGCCGTCGCGCGGCGTCGGCGCCACCCGGAGCACGCCCTCCAGCGCGCCCTGGATCTGCAGGACGACGGCCTCGGCGACGGCGATCTGCAGGCCGGTCTTGTCCGCGAAGTAGCGGTACACGATCGACTTCGACGTGCCCGCCGCGCTCGCGATCTCCTCCATCGAGACGTCCGGCCCGCGGTGGTGGACGGTACGCCGCGCGATCCGCACGAGCTCCGCCCGACGAGCCTCGCGGTGGTCGGCCCAGCGGGTCGACCGTCCGTCGGCCGCGAACGGGTCCTCTGCGACCCTGCGCGGAACGGGCGGCGCCGGGCGGGACCCGGGAGCCGGGCGTGCGGCCGGTCGGACCGCGCTCGCTCCCGCGGACGTCGCCCCGCTGGTCGGTCCGGCGGCGCGGCGGGACGCGGACGCGGCGTCATTGCTCAGCAGCGTCAGGTTGGCTGCGGAGCTGTTCGTCTTCGAACTCGGTGTGACTGGGCTCACGAGACCGAAGGTATCAGGTACTGTCAGTTCCGGAAACACCAGAGACCTAGGTCCCACCTCTCGCCCTCGTGGGTGGTGGGCGCCGATGGCAGTCTGGACAACCACTCATCACCGACGATGCGAGAGGGACGCCCCATGGCAGCCTCGAAGTCCGCCGCTGGAAGCAGCACGCCCGCCACGCGCGCGCTCGTGCTGGGCGGGAACCGGATCCCGTTCGCCCGCGCAGGCGGCGCGTACGCCCACGCCAGCAACCAGGACATGCTCACCGCGGCCCTCGACGGGCTCGTCGCGCGCTACGGCTTGCAGGGTGAGCGCATCGGCGAGGTCGCCGCGGGCGCGGTGCTCAAGCACAGCCGGGACTTCAACCTCACGCGGGAGTCGGTTCTCGGCTCCGCGCTGTCGGCCGAGACGCCGGCGTTCGACCTCCAGCAGGCGTGCGCGACGGGACTCGAGACGGTCGTCTCGCTGTCGAACAAGATCCGGCTCGGCCAGATCGACTCGGCGATCGCAGGCGGCGTCGACACCACGTCCGACGCGCCGATCGCCGTGAGCGACCGGCTGCGGCGCGCGCTGCTCGACCTCTCGCGCGCCCGGTCGGTGGGGCAGAAGGTCGCCGCGGCCGCGAGGATCCGGCCGAAGGACCTCGCGCCGGCCACGCCCCGCACGTCCGAGCCGCGCACCGGTCTGTCGATGGGCGAGCACCAGGCGCTCACCACGGCGCAGTGGGGCATCACGCGCGAGGCCCAGGACGAGATCGCGCTCGCGTCGCACCAGCGTCTCGCCGCCGCCTGGGACGCAGGCTTCTTCGACGACCTGGTCACGCCGTACCGCGGCCAGTCGCGCGACGGGAACCTTCGTGCCGACACCTCGCTCGACAAGCTCGCCAGCCTCAAGCCCACGTTCGGCCTGGGACTCGACGTGGCGCCGACGATGACCGCCGGCAACTCGACCCCGCTGACCGACGGCGCCTCGACCGTGCTGCTCGGCAACGACGCCTGGGCCACCGCGCACGGGCTCACGCCGCTCGCGGTCGTGGTCGACGCCGAGGCGGCGGCCGTCGACTTCGTGCACGGCGTCGACGGGCTGCTCATGGCGCCGGTCTTCGCCGTGCCGCGACTGCTCGCCCGCAACGGGCTGACCCTCGCAGACCTCGACTACGTCGAGATCCACGAGGCCTTCGCCGCCACCGTGGCGAGCACGCTCGCCGCCTGGGAGTCGGAGGAGTTCGGTCGCGAGCGCCTCGGGCTCGACGGCGCCTTCGGCACGGTCGACCGCGCGCGCCTCAACGTGCACGGCTCGTCGCTCGCCGCGGGTCACCCCTTCGCCGCGACGGGTGGGCGCATCGTCGCGACGATCAGCAAGGAGCTGCACCGGCGACGAGCCGCCGAGGGCCGGCCGGTGCGAGCGCTGGTGTCCGTGTGCGCGGCCGGCGGGCTGGGCCTGACGGCGATCCTCGAGGCGGCCTGACGATGAGCGACACGTACCTGAACCTGGTCAACAGCGGCTTCACCGCCAAGCTCGCCAAGCAGCTCGGCCTGCCGCGGCCGGCTCCCCTGCGTCGGTTCGAGCCGGGCCAGCCGCTGCTCGACGGACCGGCGCTCCTCGTCGGGCGCGGCGACGACGCAGACTCCGTCGCATCCCTGCTCACCACCACGTGGGACCTCGAGGTGCACCGGGACGCCGTGCCCGAGCTCCGCTACGCGGCGATCGTCCTCGTCGTGACCGACGTCGACCAACCGACCGATCTGACCGAGCCGGTCCTGGCCGCGGCCGGTGCCCTCAAGTCGCTCGCGCGCGCCGGGCGGATCGTGACGATCTCCCGCACTGCGGTCGCCGACGACGCGCCGGCCGTGGCCGCCGCGAGGCAGGGCGTCGACGGCATGCTCAGGTCGCTCGCCAAGGAGCTGCGCGGCGGCTCGACCGGGAACGGCATCGTGCTGGACGCCGGCGTCGGGGTCGACGCTCCGTCGGTCGTCGGTGCGCTGCGGTTCTTCCTCTCGGCCCGCTCGGCGTTCGTCGACGGGCAGCTGCTCACGGTCTCGAGCGAGCTGGGCACGCTCCCGGAGTCCTGGGACCGCCCGCTCGCGGGCCGGGTCGCGGTCGTCACGGGCGCCGCGCGCGGCATCGGCGAGTCGATCGCGGACACGTTGGCGCGCGACGGCGCGACGGTGGTTGCCGTGGACATGCCGTCGGCGGGCGAGCACCTCGCGGCCGTCGCGAACCGCGTGCACGGCACGGCGCTGCAGCTCGACGTCACGGCGGCCGACGCGGGTGAGCGCATCCTCGAGCACACGCTCGCGCGGCACGGACGGATCGACATCGTGGTGCACAACGCGGGCATCACCCGCGACAAGCTGCTCGCGAACATGACCCCCGAGAAGTGGGACCCGGTCCTCGCCGTGAACATCGCGGCGCAGCTGCGCATCAACGAGGCGCTGCTCACGTCGGGCGACTTCACCTCGGCTCCGCGCATCGTGTCGCTCGCGTCCACGTCGGGCATCGCGGGCAACCGCGGCCAGACCAACTACGCCGCGTCCAAGGGCGGTGTCATCGGCATGGTGCGCGCGACCGCTCCCCTGCTGGTGCCGTTCGGGGGGACCGCGAACGCCGTCGCTCCCGGGTTCATCGAGACCGAGATGACGGCCCGGATCCCGGCCGTGACGCGGCAGGTCGCCCGCCGCCTGAACTCGCTGCAGCAGGGCGGTCAGCCCGTGGACGTCGCCGAGACGGTCGCGTTCCTCGCCTCGCCGGCCGCGGGCGGGGTCGTGGGCCAGGTGCTGCGAGTGTGCGGCCAGAACATGGTGGGCCAGTGACGGATCGGCCGGACGCCGCGGCGCACACGGTCGCGCTCGCCGAGGTCCCCGGCCTGGCAGGTGTGTACGCACGGGGCGCGACGAGCGCGGCACGGCTCGCCGTGTCGCGGCGGACCCGCCCGACGGCTCCCGCGCTGCCGGGCGTCGAGCTCGTCGTGCGCGGCGTGCAGCCCGATGCGGACCACCTCACGCGCTACCAGCGACTCGTCGGCGAGACCGGGTCCGACGTGCTCCCGGCCGGGTACGTGCACGTGCTGACGTTCCCGGTCTCGACAGCGCTCATGGCCCGGACGGACTTTCCGCTGTCACTGCTCGGCATGGTGCACGTGGCCAACCGGATCACGCAGGTGCGGCCGGTCCGGCTCGGCGAGGCGCTCGACGTGCGCGTGCTCGCGCGCGGCCTGCGCCCGCACCGGTCGGGCGCACAGGTCGACCTCGTCGCGGAGGTCACGGTCGACGGCGAGCTCGTCTGGACGGGCACGTCGACCTACCTCGCCAAGGGCGTGCACCTGCTGCCCGTCGGACCGGGCGCAGACGGGGCCGACGAGACGACCGGCGGCACCGACGACTTGAGCGCCGAGGCTG
>JBCECL010000010.1:0-18726 GCA_039207135.1 Brevundimonas sp. | reverse complement strand
GGCTGACGCCCACCCGACGGACACCGGGGCTGACGCCCACCCGACGGACACCAGGGCTGACGCCCACCCGAGCAGCGAACGCGAGACAAGCCTCGAGGCTGGTGGCCGTCGCCCGTTCGAGGCGCCCACACCGACCGGGCGATGGCACCTGGGTCGGGACATCGGCCGGCAGTACGCGAGCGTGTCCGGGGACCGCAACCCCATCCACCTCTCCGCGCTCTCCGCCAAGGCCCTCGGCTTCCCGCGGGCGATCGCGCACGGCATGTACACCGCGGCCCGCGGACTGGCAGCCGTGGGCGCAGCCCGTGGCGACTCGTACGAGTGGACCGTCGACTTCGCCAAGCCCGTGCTTCTCCCGAGCAGCCCCTCGATCTGCATCGCGCGCGACGCCGACGGCTTCGACCTCACTCTCTGGAACCAGGACGCCCACGCGTTGCACCTGACCAGCCGGGTCACACCCGAGCGCTAGCCGCGCCGGCGAGGCACCCCACCCCCGCACGGCCCACACCCGCGCGGGCGTACCCCAGAGATACGCCGAAGGGATGGTTGCAGCGTTGGTGCACATGGCGTGCACGTCGGCTGCAACCATCCCTTCGACGATTGGTGCTGTCAGGCGAGTGGCGCGAGGGTCACGAGGCCGGGAGCGTGTCCACCCAGCTCGTGCCGTTGGCGCGGTAGCCGTTGACGCGGCTGGTCACCGTCGCGGGCGAGACCACCTCGTTCTTCGCGTGGTAGAACCAGTCGACCTGCTGCACGTACGTGCGCGGCGTGCTGCTGCCGATCTGGCCACCGCCGATGAACCACAGGTTGAAGTTCACCGACTGCACCGTCTCCGGGTAGTAGTCACTGCCGTGCGTCGCGAACAGCACCCCGTCGACGTAGTACTTGAGCTGGTTGTTCGCCACCTGCAGCACCAGGTCGTGCCAGCCCGCGTAGCTCTGCCGCTGCTCGGTGTGGGTGTTCACCGCGAGCCACGGGTCGTTGCGGTAGGTCTCCCACGACGTCGTGTACAGGATGTTGCTCGGCTCTCCCCAGCCACCGTTGGGCAGGTACTCGAAGTCCTGCTCGCTGTAGTTCGGGTCCAGGTCGTAGGCGAGCGGCGTGATGGTGAAGAACGTCTCCACGATCGCGTCACCGTCGGGACCGCTCGTCGGCGCGTCGCTGAAGTACACGCGAGCCGCGTAGGTGCCCTCGAGGAACTTGCGCTGGTTGAGGACCTCGGACTGCTGGGTCCCTGCTCCGGTGCCGTCGGTGACCGACTTGAGCTGCAGCGCCTTGTTGGTCCCGCTCACCGTCGGGAACGAGATGTTCTCCTTGGGCCACGTCGCACCGGCGATGCCGGGGCCGCCCGCGTTGGTGCGGATGGTCCAGTTGTGCGCCTGGATGGACGGGTCGTTCGGGCCCGAGTAGCTGAAGTCGTCGAAGACGGCCGGTCCGGTCCCGGGTGGGCTGGTGGGCGTCGGGGTCGGCGACGGGGTGGACGTCGGGGTCGGGGTCGGCGTCGGGTCACCGCCGCCGGGCGGCGTGCCCCAGACGCGGTTGCCGTCGACGTAGACCGTGACCTTCGACCAGCTCGTGTACGACGTGCTGGTCCCGGCCGAGTAGTCGTCGCTCTGCGTGATGCGCTGCCAGTCCGCGCGGTAGTAGCGCAGCTGCATGTCACCGGTCGTCGCGCCGCCGGCGAGGGAGCCGGACGTGAAGCCGACCTCGAGGTACCGGTCCGCGCCCGGCGCACCCGGCGTGAGGGAGCCGAACGTCCCCGTCACCGTCGAGCACGAGACGACGGCCCACGAGCACGCGAAGCGGTACTGCTGGCTCGGCGAGTCGGCACCGAAGTAGTACCGGATCTTGACCGAGGCCAGCGGGATGGGCGTCCCGCCGTCGTTCTTGAGGACGAACCAGGGCTCGACCTGATCGACGGTCGCACCGGGTGCGCTCGTCTTGTACTGAAGGCTTACTGCTGGTGCTGCTTCCGCGGGGGCAACGGCGCCCACCGCCACGCCGGCGGAAACAACTCCCGCGACGAGCCATGCCAGGGTTCTGCTCTTCATCGACCGCTCCACTTCACTAGGTGTCAAGGCCCAGGCGGGCCAGGTGGGAGGGAAGTCTGTTGAGGAAGTCCTCGTAGTCGTCGGCGGTTCCCCATGCGACCTCCGCGAAGGCGCACAGCCGCGGGAAGGCCTGCCGCAGGACGTCCTGCGGCGTGGGGAGGTACTCGGTCCAGAGCTGCGCCTGGACGCCGATCACGCGGCCCTCGGCACCGACCGGGGTCGGCGGGACGAAGGCGTAGGCGTTCTCGAGCGGCAGGATCCGGTCGGGGCTGAACGGACCCGCCTCGTCCTGCGTCGGGTAGTCGAAGTAGGTGCGCAGATGCGGCGTGAGCACGACGTCGTGACCCGCGAGCGCGGCCGTCGTCCCGCTCTCCTCGTCGAGCCACGTCATCGCGAGCGCGCCGGCCGGGCCGTCGGGCTTCTCGTACCAGTACGCAGCCCGGCGGCCGCGCGACTCGACGTGCGCCGCGAGCTGCGCAGTCACCCACGCGCGCGCCGCGCCGGGGCCCGGGAGCCCGAGCTCCGCGATGCGCTCGAGGGCGCGCGGGCTCGCGGCCCACTCGTCGGCCAGGCACTCGTCGCCGCCCAGGTGCACGTACCGGCTGGGGAACAGCTCCATGACCTCGTCGAGCACGTTGCGGAAGAACTCGAGCGTCGACTCCTCGAGGTTCAGCGTGTGCCTGCTGATCCCCCAGCCCCGCCACACCTCGACACCCGGCACGTTGCCGAGCTCGGGGTAGGCCGCGAGCGCCGCCTGCACGTGACCGGGGACGTTGATCTCCGGCACCACGGTCACGTTCCGGGCCGCCGCGTACGCCACGATCGTCTCGATCTCCGCCCGGCTGTAGTGCTCGCCGGAGACCTCGGTGAGACGCGGGTAGCGCGCGATCGGCATGCGCCAGCCCTGGTCGTCGGTCAGGTGCAGCTGCAGGACGTTGAGCTTGTGCTCGGCCAGCAGGTCGACGAGCTGCAGCACGAACGGCGTCGGCATGAAGTGCCGAGCCGTGTCGAGCATGACGCCGCGCCACGCGAACCGCGGCCCGTCGACGATCGAGCCGTACGGGACCTTGCCGAGCGCTCGCAGCGTCGTGCGGCCGTAGAGCTCGCCGGCCTCGTCGCCCGCTGTGAGGACGATCCCCTCGGGCCCGGCGTCGAGGCGGTAGCCCTCGACGCCCAGCGACGAGTCGTGCCGCACGACGACGTCGGCCTCGACGTGCTCGACGAACCCCTGCTCCGGCTGGATGGTCCGCGGCCTCGGGATGATCACGGTGGTTCCCCCTTCGGTGGGCCGCACGGGCCCGTCGGTGGTCATGTCGATCAGCCCTTGACGGCGCCCGCGACGATGCCGCCGGTGACCCGGCGCTGCAGCACGAGGAAGATCACCAGGACCGGCAGCATGAACAAGGTGGAGGCGGCCATCGTGGCGCCCCAGTCGGTGCCGAACACGTTGCTGAACGAGGAGAGCCAGACGGGCAGCGTCCGGTTGTCCTGGTTCTTGATGATGAGCGCGTTGGCGAAGGCGAACTCGTTCCAGGCGGTGATGAAGCCGAACAGCGCGGTCGACATCAGGCCGGGAGCCAGCAGCGGGAACACGATCCGCCGGAACGCCTCGAACCGGCTCGCGCCGTCGAGCTGGGCGGCCTCCTCGAGCTCCGGAGGGATCGCCGCCAGGAACCCGCGCAGCGTGACGATCGTGAACGGCAGCGTCGCCACGAAGTAGATGAGCGTGAGCATCGAGAGCTTGTCGAGCATTCCCGTGTCCCGCGCGATGATGAACATCGGGATGAGCAGCGCCTCCCACGGCGCCATCTGCGCGATGAACACCATGAGGATGAACCCCTTGCGTCCCAGCCAGCGCATCCGTGCGACGGCGAACGCGCCCATGAGCCCGACGACGAGGGCGAGCAGCACCGCGCCGATCGACACGACCGCGCTGTTGCGCCAGAACCGCCAGAACCCGTCGACCCCGATCGCGTCCCGGAAGTGCGCGAGCGTGGGGTGCAGCGGGATGAACTGCGGCGTCGCGGCGTTGATGTCGGTCGTCGGCTTGAACGCCGTGACGACCATCCAGTACACGGGGAACACCGTCGCGACGAGCACGACGACCGCCGCGATGTTGTACGGGAGGTCCCGCAGCCGGCCGCGCTTCACGCGTCTACTCCTTCGGACTTGTACAGGTGCCGCAGGTGCGGGACGAGCACGACGAGCAGGAAGATGACGGTCACCGTCGAGATGGCGGCGCCGAGGTCGTACTTGTGCAGGGACTGCGCCACCTGGAACGCGTAGACGGGCAGCGTCGTCGTCGCGCCGCTCGGGCCGCCCTGGCTCACCGCCCAGATCTGGGCGAAGCACTTGAAGACCCAGATGATCTCCAGCGACGTGATCAGGCCGAACAGGCCGCGCAGCATCGGGAACGTGACGTGGCGGAACACCTGGGGGCCGCTCGCGCCGTCGATCCGGGCGGACTCGAAGAGCTCGTCGGGAACCGTGGTGAGGCCCGCGTACAGCGTGAGGGCCGCGAAGGGGACGGACTGCCAGACCACCAGCAGGACGAGGATGACGAACGTCGCCGTCCCGTTGGCGAACCAGGTGTACTCGTCGAACTGGTCGAGCCCGATCGAGCTGAGGAACCAGTTCACGACGCCCAGCTGCGACTGGAACATCCACTGGAAGACGGTCGTCGCGGCGAGCACCGGGACCGCCCACGCCAGCACGAGCCCGCTCATCACGGCGAGCCGCATCCTGCGGCCGAGCCGTGCGATCAGCAGTGCGACGAGCGTCGAGATCGCCATGATGAGCGCGACGTTGACGGCGGTCCAGATGACCGTCCGCAGGACCACGTTCCAGAAGTCGTCGCTCGCGAAGAGCTCCCGGTAGTTGTCGAGCCCGACGAACGGAGCGCCACCGCGGATGAGCTCGCCGATCCTGAAGTGCTGCAGCGAGATGACGACGCTGCGGATCAGGGGGTAGACCAGCAGGAACAGGATCCCTGCGACGGTCGGCAGCACCAGCAGGTAGGGCCAGATGCCGGCGACCCGTCGAGCCCGCGTCCTTCGTGGTCGAGTGGGCTTGAGGACGTCTGGACCCAGGTCCACGGGAGTTTCAGCGAGCACGTTCTTTCCTCAGGATCGTCGGGGTGAGTCGGGGCGGTCGTCACCGGCGCCGCAGGGTACGCGGCGTGGTTGTCCTGCCCTCGGTCGGCCGGGAGAAAGAACCGACCGAGGGCAGGACCGATCCGCCGCACCACACCCCTGAGGCGCGGCGGACCGGGTTCCGGCTGATCAGGAGTCGGTGTTGAGGATCTCCGTGATCTGCTGCGACGCGGACGCTGCATCCTTGGCTGCGTCCGACCCGGTGAGCGCCTTCGTCAAGTACTCCTTGATGACGTTGCTGGCCTCGACCGCGGCCCAGTTGGGCGAGTTCGGCGTCGCGTGACCGTTCGCCGCTCCCGCTGCCATGGCAGTCGCACCCTCGTTACCAGCGAGGACGGACGCGTAGGACGTCTTGTTCGGCACGTAGGACATCACGGGTGCCATGGCCTTCTGGAACTCCTCGCCCGCGAGCGCCTTGACGACCTCGTACGCCTGGTCGTGGTGCTTGGAGGCCTCCGGGATCACGAGGTCCGATCCACCGGTGAAGACCGCGCCGGTCTTGTCGGCCGTCTTGCCCGGGATCGGGAAGAAGCCGAGCTTGCCGTCGAGCTTCGGGTTCGCCGCGATGATGGCGTTGGCGCCGCCGGGCGAGGAGATGAGCTGGGCGACGTCACCCTTGGCGAACACGTCCGCCTGCGGCGGGTTGGCCTCGTCGGAGTCCTTGGGGCCCTTGCCGAGCGCCTGCAGCTGCTTGAAGAAGGCCACACCGGCGAGTGCCTCCGGCGTGTCGAGCGTGCCCTTCCACTTGTCGCCGTCCTTGACGGCGAGGTCGCCGCCCTCGTCCCAGATGAAGCCCGACGCCGTGTACCAGTTCTGGCCGGGCAGGTAGATGCCCTGGTTGCCGTCCTTGTTGAGCTTGGTGGTGTCGGCGATCCACTGGTCGCGCGTCGTCGGCGGCTCGGTGATGCCGGCGGCCTTGAACAGGTCCTTGTTGTAGATGACGACGCGGTTGGCGGCGTACCACGGGATGCCGTACTGCTTGCCGTCGATGTTGCCGGGCTCGGCCAGGCCGGGGAGCCAGTCGCCGCCCTGGAGGTCGTCGATCTTGTCCGTCAGGTCGACGACGCCGCCGCTCGCGGCGTACTCGGCGACCTGGGTGTTGCCGACCTCGATGACGTCGGGAGCGTCGTTGCTCGCCAGCGCGCTGGTGACCTTCTGGCCGATGCCGTCCCACTCCTGGATCTGGATGTCGAGCGTGATGCCCTCGTGGGTGGCCTCGAACGACTTCTTGAAGTCGGCGACGAGGGCGTCGGTGAAGCTGTCCTTCATGAACCAGACCGTGAGGGCGGCCGGCTCTGCTGCTGCGGGGGTGGAAGCGTCGGGGGTGGCGCTGGCACCGGGTGTGTCGTCGTCTCCCGAGTCGCAGGCCGCGAGCGTACAAGCGAGGACGAGCGCCGCGGAGGCGGCGACGAGGCGAGGCATCATCAGGGTCTCCCACTGGTCAGATATTGGTAAGCCGAATTGGCTGGGACCAAGAGTGGTCTGAACCAGTTGCCGCGTCAAGACCCAATTTTCGACGTGATCGCGGCCGACACGCGCACAACGGCCCTAACCACTGGTAAGGTCTCGCGTCGTGACACTCCCGAGCCGAGCAGGACTCAAGCGCGACGCGGTTCGCGACTACCTCCTCGACCTCGTCGCAGGGCGCGAGCCCGGTTCCGCCATCCCGTCGGAACGCGACCTGGCCAAGGAGCTGGGCGTCTCGCGCCCGACGCTGCGCGCCGCCGTCGACGATCTCGTGCGGGCGGGGGTGCTCGTCCGCGAGCACGGCCGCGGCACGTTCACCGGCGCGCACCGCGTGACCCAGTCGCTCGCCTCCACCCCCACGGGCTCGTTCTACGCGCCGCCGGCCGAGGGGCAGTGGGAGAGCCAGGTCCTCGAGTTCGAGGTCGCTGCCGCCGGGCCGCAGATGGCCCGCCGGCTGCAGCTCGCGCCCGCCGCCGGCGTGCTGCGCGTGGTCCGGCTGCGCATCGTCGACGGCGAACCCATGGCGATCGAGCGGCTGCACCTGCCGCACGAGCTCGTCGTGGGGCTCGAGGCGTCCGACATGGTGACCGGGTCGTTCTACCGGCTGCTCCGCGAGCGGTTCGGGGTGGACGTCCGAAGCGCCGTCCAGACCCTCGAGGCGACCGTCACCGACGAGACCGAGGCCGCCCTGCTGGCCGTCCCGATCCACTTCCCCGCGCTCATGGTCGAGCGCACGACCCGCGACGCCGAGGGGCGCATCGTCGAGTTCGTGCGCTCGATCTACCGCAGCGACCGCTACCAGGTGACCTCCGAGCTGCACTTCGACGCCGAGTCGGGCTGACCCGCTCCCGCTCGAGGCGCGCCGCTCGCCGAGACCGAAGAACTCGTCACCGGGAAGCGCCGATTCTTCGGTCTCACGGGCGGGCGCGGCGCACCGCCCAGCATCACCGCGCGACGCGGAACCGCAGGTGCGTGGCCTCGTCGGTGGGCACGACCTCGATGCGCTCGAGCTCGGTCGGTCCTTCGTCGTCGGACCCGAACAGGCGCTCGCCGCGATGCAGCAGCACGGGGACGAGCGTGAGCAGCAGCTCGTCGGCGAGCCCCTCGGCGATGGTCTGCCGGTTGATCGAGGCGCCGCCCATCACCAGGACGTCGCGGTCGCCGGCCGCCGCCCTGGCCTGCTCGATCGCGGCGGCGAGCCCGTCCGTGACGAACGTGAAGGCGGCGCTCGTCATCGCGCGCGGCGGGGACGCGCGGTGCGACACGACGAACGTCGGTACCGGGAAGGGCGTGTCCCCCCAGATGTCGACGCCGACGTCGTACGTGCGCCGGCCCACCACGACGGCGCCCGTGCTCGACGAGAGCTCCGCCGCGACCGCCGCATCGGCCCCCGCGGGCGTGGTCCCGCCCGCGGCGACCGCACGGTCGTCGCCCTCGGCGGAGAACAGCCACCGGTGCAGGCGCTCGCCACCGACGCCGACCGGTGCCTGTGGCGACGTGTCCGGGCCGGCGCAGTAGCCGTCGAGCGAGACCGACGCGCTGAGACGGACGATTCCCATGGCTCCTCCTGCGGTGATGACGGGGTGACCCCACCGTAGGAACGCGAGTGGTGCACGCGTAAGGTCCACTTCTATGGCCGTCGAGTGGTCCACTTCGCCTCCCGAGCTCCTGCTTGGGCTCGACCGGACCGCGCCCGCACCGCTGCGCGACCAGCTCGAGGGCGCGCTGCGCGCGGGCATCCGCGAGGGCCGGCTGCGGCCCGGCGAGCGGCTCCCGTCGTCGCGGGCGCTCGCGGCACAGCTGGGCGTGGCCCGCGGGGTCGTCACCGAGTGCTTCGCGCAGCTCCAGGCCGAGGGCTACCTGCGCTCGCGGCACGGTTCCGCCACGTGGGTCGCCGAGGGCCAGGTGCCCGACGATGCCGCCCGACGAGCGCACCGCCCCGCGCTGCCGGTCGTCTGGCCGGTCGACCTGCGCCCGGGCGTCCCGGACCTGGACTCGTTCCCGCGCGAGCAGTGGGGGCGCAGCTCGCGCGCGGCCCTGCGCGACGCCCCGAACGCGCTGCTCGGGTACACCGACGGCGCGGGGGTCGTCGAGCTGCGCGACGTACTGGCGTCGTACCTCTCTCGCGTCCGGAACGCGCGGGCTCGCGCCGACGACGTGGTGGTCACCGCCGGCTTCGCGCAGGGGCTGCAGCTGGTTCTCGCCGCGCTCGTCGACCGCGGCCTGACCACGCTCGCGGTCGAGGATCCCGGCGACCGCGACTCGCACGCGCTCGCCGCCTCGCTCGGGCTGGAGGTCGTCCCGGTCCGGGTCGACGACGAGGGCATCGACGTCGACGCGCTCGCGGCGACGGGCGCCGGCGCCGTGCTCGTCACCCCCGCGCACCAGTCGCCGACCGGCGTGCTGCTCGGTGCGGCACGCCGCCGCCAGCTCGTGCGCTGGGCCCGCGAGCGCGGGGCCACGATCCTCGAGGACGACTACGACGCCGAGTTCCGCTACGACGACGAGCCGGTCGGCGCGCTGCAGGGGCTCGCGCCCGACGACGTCGTGCTGCTCGGGTCCGTGTCCAAGTCCCTCGCCCCGGCGGTGCGGCTGGGCTGGGCGGTGTGCCCGCCGCACCTCGCCGACGACGTCGCGGCACGGCGTGACCGCGCCGACCGCGGCTCACCCGTGCTCGACCAGCTGGCTCTCGCGCACCTGATGAGCGGCGGGCACTACGACCGGCACCTGCGTCGCATGCGCACGCGCTACGCGCGGCGGCGGGCGGTGCTCGTCGGGGCGCTGCTCGACCAGGTCCCCGGCGTGAGCGTCACCGGCATGGCGGCGGGGTTCCACCTGGTCGCGACGACGAGGCTCCCCGCCGACCGAGAGGACTCCGTCGTCGCGACTGCCGCCGCTCGGGGCGTCGGGCTGCACGCCCTCGGCCGCTACCGCGCGTCGCCCGTCGACGGGCAGGCCGCGTTCGTCCTCGGGTTCGGCAACCTGCGGTCCAGCTCGGTGCGCGACGGCGTCGCTCGGATCGCCGACCTGCTGGCCTGACGATCAGGGCGCGAGCCGGGCCTCCAGGCCCGCCCGGACGGCGGGCCACTCCGGGGCGAGGATCGAGAAGTAGGCGGTGTCGCCGCGCGACCCGTCGGGCCGCACGCGATGGCTCCGCAGCACCCCCTCGGGCACCGCGCCGAGCCGCTGGATCGCGGCCAGCGACCTCGTGTTCTCAGCGTCGGCCCGCAGCGCCACGCGCGCGCAGCCCCACACGTCGAACGCGTGCGTCAGGAGCGCCAGCTTGCACGCCGGGTTCGTCGGGCCGCCCCACCACGGCCGCCCGTAGTAGGTGTGCCCGATCTCGACGCGGGCGAACGCGGGCGACCAGTCGTAGAACGACGTGCTCCCCCGCACCTCGCCCGTCGCGGCGTCGAGCACCGCGAACGCGAGCCGGTCGGGCGCGGCCACGGCAGCCTCGATCGTCGCGGCCATGTCGGCGGGCGTGCGCGGCGTCGCGCTCGTCATCCCTCGCCACAGCGCGTCGTCCACGAACGAGACGAGGGCGTCGGCGTGGCTCGCGTCGAGCGGGACGACCCGCACGCCGTGGCGTTCGAGGACCAGATCGTGCTGCACCGGGCGATCGTGCCATGACAGGGTGACCAGGTGAGCGGCATTTCCTTGGAGCAGGACGGGTACCTCGACGGCGAGCTGCTCGAGGGCCTCGTCCTCGACGGCCAGGACGGCTCGTCGGGCCGCGTCCTCGAGTGCGAGATCACCGGGTGCTCGCTCGACGGGGTGCGGCTCGAGCACGCACGGGTCGTCGACACGAGCATCACGGACTCCCGCGCGGGCGAGCTCCTCGCGGCCTCCTCCACGTGGCAGGACTGCACCTGGACCGACCTGCGCCTCGGCGCCGTGCAGGCGTACGGCGCGACGTGGACGCGGGTGCGCGTGACCGGCGGGAAGATCGACTACCTCAACCTGCGCGACGCCCGGCTCGACGACGTCACCTTCGTCGACGTGGTGCTCGACGAGCTCGACCTGGCACGGGTGCGCGCGCGCAGGCTGACGTTCGAGGGCTGCAAGATCCGGCGCCTGGTCGTCTCCGGGGCGACGCACCAGGACACCGACCTGCGCGGCATCGCCGGGCTCGAGCACATCGAGGGGATCGACGGGCTGGCCGGGGCGACGATCAGCCCCGACCAGCTCCTCGAGCTCGCCCCGGCGCTGGCAGCGCACCTGGGCCTGGGCGTCCGGTCCTAGAGGTCGGCCGGTCGCAGCACGAACGTGATCGCGTGCGCGATCTGCTTGTTGCCCTTGTTGATGTCGAGCTTGCCCGGGATCAGGAACGGGTTGATGTCGTTGCGGTCCTTGTCGACGAGCTGCACGATGCCGAACCGCTTGGACAGCACGTCGACCTTGACCGTGCCGCCCTGCGCCGTGGTCAGCACGGCGCCGTCGGAGGCGAGTGCGGTCGCGGAGTCGATCGTGGCGCCCGGCACCACGTGGTACAGCAGCACCTGCTCGATCGCGTCGATGCCGGCAGCCTTCGCCAGGGCGTTCAGCACGCCCTTCTCGGTGAAGTACCAGCGATGGGTGAGGTCGAGCGCGAGGATCTGGAACGCCCGGTCGTTCGGGATGAAGGCCGTCAGCGGCACGGAGCCATCGGCGAGCACGGCGACGGGGCTGCTGGGCTTGGCGGCGAGCACGGCGGCCACGGCCTGGTCGAGGATGTCGAAGTCGTACCAGTTGTGGTCGAACGTGTCGCCGTCGGAGGCGAGGACGGCAGCGAGGCTGGTGTTCCCGGTGGGTGGCGCGGCGGTTGCCCCCGGGGCGAACGCCACGACGGCCCCCGTGGCGAGAGAGGCGGCGGCGACGGCGGAGACCAGACGACGGATCGGCATGACGAGCTCCTGCGGACGAGGGACGCGGCCGACGCCGAGCGCCGCACCGCGCGGACGCCGGTCGGCGCCCTCGTACCCTCTTCCGCCTGTGCACCCGATTCGGATGCACCGGACATCTCAGTCGTCGAGCGCCGGCCCGCAGGCTGCCGCGGCCGTGGCCGCGAGGTGGTCCAGACCGTGCACCGCGAGCAGCGGACGCGTGTCGTCGACCACGGCCCAGCAGCCGTCGACGATCTCGTACGTCGACCGCGCGCCCGAGCCGAGGTAGGTCGTCAGCGCGTCGACCAGCCGATCGACGGCCTCGCTCGTCGTGCCCACGCCCACCGACGCGCGGATCGCGCCACCCGACGCACCGAGGTGCGCGAGGAGCGGGTGCGCGCAGAAGCGGCCGTCGCGAACGCCGATGCCGTGCTCGGCGGCGAGGTAGGCCGCGACCAGACCCGGGTCGTGGTCGGGCACGGTGAACGTGACGACGCCGACGGGCTCGTCGGAGTCGGGCCAGATCCGTGCGACCTCGACGCCGTCGATGCCCGACAGGCCCGTCACGAGGCGGTCGCGCAGCGCCTGCTCGTGCGCGTGCAGCGCCCCGGCGGGCAGCGCCGCGAGCTGGTCGCAGGCCTCCGCCAGCGCGATCGCGCCGATGACGTTGGGCGAGCCCGCCTCGTGCCGCGCGGGGGCCGGCTGCCACACGGTCCGGTCCGTGCGCACGTCGCGGACCGCGCCACCGCCGGCGAGGTAGGGCGTCCCGGAGTCGAGCCAGTCCCGGCGCCCGACGAGCGCACCGGCGCCGAAGGGCGCATAGGTCTTGTGGCCGGAGAACGCGACGTAGTCGGCGCCGGACTCGGCGAGCGAGAACCCGCGGTGCGGGACGAGCTGGGCGCCGTCGACGACGACGCGCGCGCCCTCGGCGTGCGCGATCTCGACGACGCGGCGCAGCGGCAGCGACTCGCCCGTCACGTTGGACGCGCCCGTGACCGTGACCAGCGCGTACGGCTGCCGCGCCAGCTCGTCGGCCAGCGCCTTCAGGGTCTGCTCGACCGTGCGGGCGATCGGCAGGATGGTCGTCGTGTGCTCCTGGCCGGGGCGCGAGTGGACCCACGGCAGCAGGTTCGCGTGGTGCTCGATGTCGAGGACCAGCACGCGGCTGCCGCTCGGGAGCACGCCCGCGAGCAGGTTGAGCGAGTCGGTGGTGTTGCGCGTGATGATCGCGACGTCGTCTGCGCGCGCGCCGACGAAGCGCGCGATGGCCTGCCGCGACGACTCGTACAGCGCGGTCGAGACCTGCGAGAGGTAGCCGGCGCCGCGGTGGACCGACGCGTACAGCGGCAGCACCTCGGTCACGCGCGCGGCGACCGCCTCCAGCGCAGGAGCGCTCGCGGCGTAGTCGAGGTTGGCGTAGACGACCTGCGACCCGTCCACGAGCGGTACGGTCGTCGTCCCTCCGACCACGGGGACGAGGGCGTGGACCTCGGTCGAACAGGACGTCCGCTCGGCGATCGCTGTCATGGTGCACCTCCAGGTCGAGGGAGCACCCGACCATGGGTGTCCCGCGCTTGCCGGGCACCTGATGGTGCCGGCCTGGTCGTCACCCGGGGCACCCCGCCGCGGAGGAGGGTTGCCGGCCAGCGAGCCGGGGCTTGACGCTGGCGCTCATGACCTGACACTGAGGGTTCCTAACCGGGGCCGTTCCTGTCAACGGGACACCGCCGCGATCTCGCATGACGGGACACGGTGTTCACCACGTGGATACTGGCCGTGGAGACGCGCTAGCATCGCCAGACCATCCAGAGCGGCCGAGAGATCTGGCTCGACGACGCCGCAGCAACCCATCCGGTGCAGGGCAACGCCCCGGAGCAGGGTGCTACCGCCAGGACCGATGGAGGAGAGCAATGCCCTACGCAGGCGACCTGACCCCGCAGCAGGCCTGGGACCTGGTGGACTCCGACGAGCGCGCGCTGCTCGTCGACGTCCGCACCGACGGCGAGTGGCGCACGATCGGCATCCCGGTCCACGAGCGCTCGGCGTTCGTCGAGTGGGTCACCCCCGCCGGCCCCAACCCGAACTTCATCGCCGAGCTCGCCGAGGCCGGCCTCACGCCGGGCGACGAGCGCCCCGTGGTGTTCCTGTGCCGCTCGGGCGTCCGCTCGGTCGCCGCTGCGCACGCCGCGACGGCCGCCGGGTTCGGCCCGTCGTACAACGTGCTGCACGGCTTCGAGGGCGACGTCGGCGCCGACGGCCAGCGCGGTCACGAGGGCTGGCAGGCCGACGGGCTCCCCTGGCGGAACCTGTGAGCCGCGTCCCCGGCCCCGGCGACTGGGACGCGCGCCGCTCGCCCCGCGAGAGCCTGCGGCCCAACACCCTCGCCGTGCGCGGCGGGCTCGTGCGCTCCGAGTTCGACGAGATGTCCGAGGCGCTGTTCCTGACGCAGGGCTACGTGTACGGCTCGGCCGGCCAGGCCGAGGCGGCGTTCGCCGGCGACGTCGACCGGTTCCTGTACTCCCGGTACAACAACCCGACGGTCCAGACGTTCGAGGAGCGGCTGCGCCTGCTCGACGGCGCCGAGGCGGCCGCCTCCACGGCGACCGGCATGTCCGCGGTGTTCACCTCGCTCGCCGCGGTCGTCAAGAGCGGCTCGCGCATCGTCGCCTCCCGAGCGCTGTTCGGGTCGAGCGTGGTGATCTTCGACGAGATCCTCGCCGGCTGGGGCGTGCGCACCGACTACGTCGACGGCCACGAGCTCTCGCAGTGGGAAGCCGCCCTGGCCACGCCCGCCGACGTCGTGTTCTTCGAGACGCCGTCCAACCCGATGCAGGACCTCGTCGACATCGCCGCGGTCTCGGCGCTCGCCCACGCGGCCGGCGCGCTCGTCATCGTCGACAACGTCTTCGCGACCCCCGTCCTCTCGCGGCCGCTCGAGCTCGGCGCGGACGTCGTCGTGTACTCGGCGACCAAGCACATCGACGGCCAGGGGCGCGTCCTCGGCGGCGCGATCCTCGGTCCCGCCGAGTACATCCGCGGGCCGGTGCAGACCCTGCTCCGCAACACGGGGCCGTCCCTCGCCCCGTTCAACGCCTGGGTGCTGCTCAAGGGCCTCGAGACCCTCTCGCTCCGCGTCCGCCACCAGACGGCGTCGGCGCTGCACCTGGCCCAGTGGCTCGAGGCGCGCGACGAGGTCGCGCAGGTGCGCTACTCCTACCTCCCGTCGCACCCGCAGCACGAGCTCGCGCTGCGGCAGCAGTCGGGCGGCGGCACGGTCGTGACCTTCGACCTGCGCGTGCCCGAGGGCGCGACGCCCGAGGTCGCGAAGAAGGTGACGTTCGCGTTCCTCGACGCGCTGCGCATCGTCGACATCTCGAACAACCTGGGCGACTCCAAGTCGATCGTCACGCACCCGGCGACCACGACGCACCGCAAGCTCGGTCCCGAGGGACGCGCGACGGTCGGCATCGCGGAGTCCACGGTCCGCTTCAGCGTGGGCCTGGAAGACGTCGAGGACCTCAAGGCCGACCTGGCTCAGGCGTTCAGCGCGCTGCCCTGACCTCGCCGAGCGTGCCCTCAGCTCCCGGCTGAGGGCACGCTCGCGCTACAGCGACTTGCCGAAGCAGAGGGAGTGCAGGTCGTTCGTGTACGCGCCGAACGGTGCGATCGGACGCCAGCCCGTCGCGAGGTAGAGGCCGATGGCCTCGGGCTGGCGGATGCCCGTCTGCAGGACGATCCGCGAGTAGCCCAGTGCACGGGCCTCGTCGTCGGCGGCCGCCAGAAGGGCCCGCGCGACCCCGGCACCCCGCGCGTCGTCCTCGATGAACAGCTTCTTCAGCTCGACCGCGCCCGACGGGTACCCCTCGCGCGGCGCGCGCAGGCTCGCGCAGCCGACCGGCCGGCCGTCGACGTGCGCGACCCAGGTCGCGAGCTCACCGACCCCCTGCGCCGCGTCGTCCACCGCGTACCCGCCGAGGCCCTCGATCGTCGCCGCCAGCTCGGGGTACGTCGGAGCGGTGTGCTCCGTGTACATCCGGTGCCGAAGCCGGGTCGCGACGGCGTCGTCCCAGTCCACGCGCTCGAGGGTCACCGCGACGGGCGCGCGGTCACGCGCGCGGCGACGAGGCGCCTCCACGGCGTGCAGGTCCTTGGCGAAGCAGCGCGAGTCGACCACGCCGACGTACTCGTCGTAGTTGTCGATGGACCCGTACCCGGCGGACAGGTACAGGCCGATGGCCTCGGGCTGCAACGGGCCGGTCTCGAGCACGAGGCGGTCGTAGCCGCGCTCGACCGCGACGCGCTCGAGCTCGAGCAGCACGGCTCGCGAGTGCCCCCGGCCGCGCTCGGCGGGCAGGACGAACATGCGCTTGAGCTCTCCCGTGCGCGCACCGAGCTCGGGCACGTCGCGCAGCGCACCGCAGGCGACCGGCCGACCGTCGACGCGCAGCAGGACCATCGCGACGATCGACTCGCCGGTCATCGCGTGACCGATGTCGTCGTCGCCGTAGCGCTCGCGCAGCTCGACCTGCTGGGCGACCCGCAGCGCGCTCGCCTCAGGGTCGTCCCACGCGACGAGGTCCAGCGTGGGCATCAGCCGACGAGCGAGTGCAGCACCGACGTGAAGAAGCCGAGCCCGTCGGTCCCCGTGCGGGGGCCGTTCGCGCCGTCGGGCCCGAAGCCCGCCTCGACCGCGTGCTCGGGGTGCGGCATGAGGCCGACCACGTTGCCCGCCGCGTTGGAGATGCCCGCGATGTCGCGGCGCGAGCCGTTCGGGTTCCAGCCGACGTAGCGGAACACGACGCGCCCCTCGCCCTCGAGCTCGTCGAGCGTCGCCTCGTCGGCGACGTACTGGCCGTCCTGGTTCTTGAGCGGCACCGTGATGTGCTGGCCCGCGGTGTAGTCGCGCGTCCACGCCGTGTCGGCGTTCTCGACGGCGAGCACCTGCTCGCGGCATACGAAGTGCAGGTGGTCGTTCTTGATCATCGAGCCCGGCAGCAGGTGCGCCTCGGTCAGCACCTGGAAGCCGTTGCAGATGCCCAGGACGGGAAGACCCTTGCCCGCGGCGTCGACGATCTCGCCCATCACGGGCGCGAACCGGCTGATGGCCCCGGCGCGCAGGTAGTCGCCGTAGGAGAACCCGCCGGGGAGCACGACGGCGTCGACGCCCTTGAGGTCCGCGTCCGCGTGCCACAGCGCGACGGGCTCGGCGCCGGCCAGGCGGACGGCGCGCGCGGCGTCGCGGTCGTCGAGCGTCCCCGGGAAGGTGACGACGCCGACCCTGGTCATGCCTGTGCGTCCTCGTAGACGGCGACGACGTCCTCGATCACCGGGTTGGACAGCACCTGCTCGCCGGCGGCGCGCGCGGCGGCGAGGATCTCCTCGGTCACCGGCCCGTCCACCTCGAGCTCGAACCGCTTGCCCTGACGGACCGACGCGAACTGGCCGAAGCCGAGTCGCGGCAGCGCGCCTGCGACGGCCTTGCCCTGCGGGTCGAGGATCTCGGGCTTCGGCATCACGTCGACGACAACTCGTCCCACGGGTGTGCTCCTGGGTTCACGCGGCGATGGGGGTTTCGGGCGCGAGTCTACCGACGGCGCTGATCGTCCCGGACCAGGTGCCCGCAGGGTGGATCCGTCGATTCAGGCCGACCAGTGCGCGAGCTCGGTCCGCGGCCCGTCGGCCACGCCGGCGGGCATCGGGCCGACGTAGCGGACGGCGCGCGGCTCGTCGACCCGCACGGTGCGCGAGAAGGTGGCGCGAAGGACGTCGACCCCCGCGAGCGCCCGATCCCGACGAGGGGCCCAGACGGCAGCCACGAGGAAAGCCGGCGCGAGGACGAGGCCAGCCACCGCGAGGACGGGCGAATACACGACCATGTCCCAGGCACCGGCGACCTCGAGCGCTGCGGCCGCCGGGATCCACACGCACCAGGCAGGCAGCTTCCAGCGAGCGGCCGGGCTGCGGTCGACCAGAATGCGATGGGGCTGGTCGACGGCGCGCAGTCCTCTCGTGCTCCAGGCCATCCAGCCGGCGAGGAGCAACCCGACACCGAGTGCGTAGGGCAGCGCCCCACCCCAGCTGTCGAGCTCGACGAGCGCGACGACGCCGACGACCGCCGAGAGCGTGAGCCCGGCGGCGATCGGGCCGAGAAGGGCGCGAGCGCGCAGCCTCGGAACGGGCTCCCAGGCCACGGACACCTCGTCGGCCCGGCGGGTCGAGTACCGGACAGGCGCGAGTGCGCGATCGATCGCACGCCGACGCGCCTGCGGGGCATCCGAGTACGCCGCCAGGGCGCACAGCGCCAGGAAGGTGAAGCCCAACCAGGCACCGTGCTGCACGAACGCGTAGGTCACGAACCACAACGTCGCGAACAGGCCCGCCCGCAGCGGGTACAGGACGCCCCTGATGTCGTCCTGCATCCACCGCCGGTGCTCGGGGTCCAGGGTCACCCGGAAGAACCGGTACCCGAACCACGGCCACACCGGCGGCCGCGCACGCAGCCGCGCGCGCCAGCCGTGCCACACCATCCCGGCAGCCGTCCGAGTGTCGACCCTGTCGGCCTCCGGCGCGATGTCGGCGAGAACGGCGAGGAACTCGGGCGCGCGCTGCTCGCGCCACCAGCGCGGGTACGCGCGCAGCCAGAACGCGGCGGACCGCTCGAACGCGTCGCCCGCCGCCGTACGGGTGGCCCGACGGGCACTCACACCGCACCTCCGAACGCCGGCCGGGTGCCGAGCACGCGCTGCGCGCGCGCCGCCAGCTCGCGCAGCCGCGACGTCTCCGCGCGCACGGCGTCGAGGCCCGCGTCGGTCAGCGCGTAGTACCGCCGCAGCCGACCGTCGACGACGACCTCGCCGGACGCCCGCGCGTACCCGACCTCGACGAGCCGGTCGAGGATCCCGTAGAGCGTCCCCGCACCGAGCTTGACGCGGTCGTCGGACATCGTCCGGACCGCCTGCACCACGCCGTACCCGTGCCGCGGCTCCTCCGCGAGCGCGAGCATGACGAGGTACGCCTGCTCGCTCATCCGGAACGCCATTGCCGATATATATCGCGCAACGACCTATGCCAGCAACGACTTCGCGCACGATGCACCCGTCAGGGTGACGCCACGTTCACGCGCGGCGTCGGGCCCACAGCTTCTCGATCGGCCCCGACAGCAGCAGGAGCAGCAGCCAGAACATGCCGGGC
>JBCECL010000009.1:0-58066 GCA_039207135.1 Brevundimonas sp. | reverse complement strand
GCAACTACATCGGTCGGGCTGACAGGATTTGAACCTGCGACCCCTTGACCCCCAGGGATGCCGCGACCGCTACTGCGACTACCTGCGCGACGGCCGATCTAAGCGCTGACCTGCACCGATGCGCGTCGGAAAGCGCTCCCCCGCTACCAACCGCACCCGCCCGTTGGCGCCAGCGTGGCTACCCCTGTGGCTACCTGTGTCGGCGGCCGGCCGTACCGTTCCCACCCATGACGCACGTCATCGACTGGTCGCGGTGGCGGCAGCTCCGCGACGGCACCTGGACCCGCATCGCCCCACCCGTCTGCCCCACCGGCCACCCCTGGGCGCAGGACGGCCCACAACGGCCCCGCGAGTCCTTCGTCACCTGCGACTGCACCACGGCCCACACGCACACCCTGTGGACGTGCCCGGGGTGCGGGATGCCCTGCGCGCAGGACTGCCGTGACACGAGCGCGTGGCACCCGTCCACCGTGCCCGTCCAGGCGCGGACCGCCGGCCGCGGAACCGTCTAACTCCCGGGCGAATCCGTTCGAGCATTGCGGGGCCGACGCCCCGGCCGACTACCACGATCAGTCATCCGGTATCTCGAGGTCGTGGATCACCGCGCGTGCCTGGGCAGTCGCGGCTGAAACGTCCCGTCGGAGTTTTTCGCCAGCCGCTTCCCATGGCTTGAGTTTGTCGAGCGCAGCGCGAACGTCGTCGAGGCTGACAGAAATGATGTCCGTGGGATCCCGGCTGTCGCCCGACCGTTCAGTATTCTCCGAGTCTCTGGCGTACATGTAGTAGGCGTGGAGATACAGATTGCGAGTGCCATCCACAATGTCGGGCACCCCATCAACCCATTCGCGGACACGCTCACGCCAACCTGGCACCAACCCGTCGAACCTTCCGGGTAGCGATGGGTCCTTGAGACGCTTGAGGATGTGCCCGCACTCTTGGCGGAGCGCATTGGTGCGTCCATGATTGGGCGGCGGTAGGCCTAGCGTCCGGGCGATCTCGTACGCGGCCCTTTCGATGCGAGCCGACAGGACGGCGAGTTTGCCGAATTCGCAAAGCATCGCTTTCGGGACGCCGAAGAATGGCTGGTCGTCGGTCTCCTCGGTTGCCATGCGCCGACGCTACTGTCAGGTCGGGCTCTGTGGTGGCAATCGCGCCACGAAACCACCCACCCAGTGGCTATCCATGCCGGCGCGGGCGGCTACCCCGCGGCATGCGTGGCTACCTAGGTGGCTACCTCAGCAACCACCAACGACGAAGCCCCAGGCCAGACATACCGTCTGACCTGGAGCTTCACTGTCGGGCTGACAGGATTTGAACCTGCGACCCCTTGACCCCCAGTCAAGTGCGCTACCAAGCTGCGCCACAGCCCGATGGCCCCCGCAGGAGCCTCGAAGAGCCTACCGTACGCGAGCGGGTGGCCATGCCTTCGTTCACGCCGCGCGCGCGGAACGTGATCCTCGTCGCAGCACGTCGAGCTCCGCCGAGACGACGCCGAGCACCAGCAGCCCGATCAGCAGGCCGACGACCGCGCCCCACTCGTCGAGCCGGAACAGGAACACCTGCGTGACCAGCAGGGAGACGAGCACCGCGCGTCGGAACCAACGGAAGCCACGCTCGCGGTCGCTGCGCGCGAGCACGAGGCCCACGACGCACAGCGCGCCAGTCAGCCCCGACCCGACCAGCACTCCCCCGAGCACGAACGCGGACGCGGAGTCGTGCTGGGTCGCGCGCCAGATCGAGGCCGCCGCAGTGGCGATCAGGACGACGACCGCGCCGGCCGGGACCCACGTGGCTCGCACGACGGCGTGCGTCAGCGCCACCACGCGGTCCGCGACCGCGGAGATGGGATCGGGCAGCTCGTCGTGGTCGTCGGCGACCGCGGCCAGCAGCGCGGCCGCCTCGGCGCTACCGGCGATGTCGCCCGCACGGCGGAGGTGCTCCTCGGCGTTGGCGCGGGCGCGAGGGCTGAAGCCCCCGGCGACGCCGGCCACCGCAGCGTCGACGGCGGCCGCCAGGTGCTCCGCCGGCGTCGGCGGACGGCGACCGTGGACCGCCTCGGCGACGAGCGCGAGCGCCACGATCACGAGGTACACCAGCGCCGCCGTCGGGGCGTAGAAGTAGTTGTAGTCCGACGTGACGAACTTGCCGATCTCGTCGACGAAGAGCCCGAAGCCGACGCCTCCGAGCACCGCCGCCAGGGGCCGCGCGACCGGACCGACGAACGAGAACAGCAGGACGAAGGCGAGGGCCATCAGCAGCCCGCCCCACAGCACGTGGGACAGGTGCAGCCCGTCGCCGCCCACCTGCGGGAAGCCGGCGGCAGCCAGCAGCGCACGCGTGAGCAGCACGGTAGCGACCGCGGACACGAGGAAGCCCGTCAGGTGACGGGTCGCCGACGTGTCTCGCGGCAGGCCGAGCCGCAGCAGCGTGCGCCGCGCGCGGTTCACCGCCGGCGCTTCTCCCGCACGCGCACGGAGATGGAGATCGGGGTGCCCTCGAAGCCGAACGTCTCGCGCAGACGACGCTCGATGTACCGGCGGTAGCCGGGGTCGAGGAAGCCCGTGGTGAAGATGACGAAGCGCGGGGGCCGGGTGGAGGCCTGCGTCGCGAACAGGATGCGGGGCTGCTTGCCGCCGCGCACCGGGTGCGGGTGCGCCGCGACCAGCTCGCCCAGGAACGCGTTCAGGCGACCCGTCGAGATGCGGGTGTCCCACGACTCGAGCGAGCGCTCGAGCGCGGGCACCAGGCGGTCGGTGTGCCAGCCCGTGCGGGCCGAGACGTTGACGCGCGGCGCCCACTGCACCTGCACGAGGTCCTGCTCGATCTCGCGCTCGAGGAACGGGCGGCGGTCCTCGTCCATGAGGTCCCACTTGTTGTACGCGATGACCAGGGCGCGGCCCGCGTCGACGACCTGCGAGATGACCCGGGTGTCCTGCTCGGTCATCTTCACGGAGGCGTCGACGAGCACGACGGCGACCTCGGCCTTCTCGATCGCCGACTGCGTGCGCAGCGAGGCGTAGAAGTCGGCGCCGGAGGTCTGGTGCACGCGGCGGCGGATGCCGGCGGTGTCGACGAAGATCCACGGCTTGCCGCGCAGCTCGACGAGCTCGTCCACGGGGTCGCGCGTCGTGCCGGCGATCTCGTCGACCACCACGCGCTCGGCCCCGACGACCTTGTTCAGCAGCGAGGACTTGCCGACGTTCGGGCGGCCGACGAGGGCCACGCGGCGCGGGCCGTCGGGGCGCAGCACGCCGTGCGCGGACTCCTCGGGCAGCGCGTCGAGCACGGCGTCGAGCAGGTCGCCCGTGCCGCGCCCGTGCAGGGCCGAGACCGGGTACGGCTCGCCGAGCCCGAGCGACCACAGCGCGAACGCGTCGGCCTCTCCGGCCGGACCGTCGACCTTGTTGGCGCACAGCACGACGGGCTTGCCCGAGCGACGCAGGAGGCGGACCACCTGCTCGTCGGTGTCGGTGGTCCCGACGGTCGCGTCGACGACGAACAGCACCGCGTCGGCCAGCCCGATGGCGACCTCCGCCTGCTCGGCGACGCGCGCCTCGATGCCGGCGACGTCGACCTCCCAGCCGCCGGTGTCGACGACCGTGAACCGGGTGCCCGACCACTCGGCCGGGTAGCTCACGCGGTCGCGCGTGACGCCCGGCTTGTCCTCGACGACGGCCTCGCGGCGGCCGATGATGCGGTTGACCAGGGTCGACTTGCCGACGTTCGGGCGACCGATGATCGCGAGCACGGGAAGTGCACGTGCGGCGGCCTCGAGAAGCTCGCCTCCCTCGACGCCGTCGAGCAGCGCGAGGTCGTCGTCGGCGAGGTCGTACTCCGCCAGACCCGCACGCAGCGCCCGCTCACGGTCGGCGTCGCCGGCCTCGTCGGGAAGCACCACGGCGCTCTCGGCTGCGGGGTCCACAGCGGGATCCAGCGCAGGGGTCAGGGCAGGGTCGATCTCGGTCATGACGCCATTGTCCCCTGTCACGGGGCAGAACGACGACCCACGGGTCAGGACTCGCGCTCCCGCAGCGGCTCGTCGGTCGGCAGCGGGAGGCCGCTGCGCGCCGAGGCAGACGTGACGAGGTCCGCCAGAGCGGTCCGGATCGCGTCGTTCGCTGTGACGAGCGCCTCACGTCCCGTTGCGGTCCCGGTGCGTTCGACGACGATCGGCGGCCCGAACTCGATGAGCATCCGCCGACGCAGGCCCGGCAGGTGGTTCACCGACTCCCCCGTCCGGCGCGTGCCCAGCACGGCCACCGGCACGACCGGCGCACGGCCGTTCAGCGCGAGCCACGCGATACCCGCACGGGCGTTGCTCGCGTCGCCGCGGCCGCGGTTGCCCTCGGGGAAGATCCCGACGACGCCGCCGCGCCGGAGCACCCCGAGCGCGGCCGTCAGCGCCGATCGCCCGCCCTCGCGATCCACGGGGATCTGGCCGGCGGCCCGCAGGATCCAGCCGAGCGGGCCGACGAACATCTCCTCCTTGACCAGCACGTGGGCCGGTCGCGGCGCGACGCCCACCAGGAGCGGGCCGTCGACGACCCCGGTGTGGTTCGCGGCGAGCAGCACGGGACCGTCGGGAACGTTCTCGCGGCCGACGACCTTCGTGTTCCACACGACGCGCGCGAGGAACCGGCCGATCCAACGCCCCCAGCGCGGACCGAACGGCGAGGGAACGTCAGCGGATGCCATCAGGCGCGGGCGGCAACGACGTCGAGCACCGCCTGCACGGTCTGGTCGAAGTCGAGGTCCGAGGAGTCGACCGTCACGACGCCGTCGGCAGCGACGTGGAACTGCACCACGGTCGAGTCGTCGGCGTCGCGGCGCAGCACCTGGTCGCGCGTGGCCTCGACCGATGCGGCGTCGGCAGCGCCGTGCACCTCGAGCGACCGGCGCGCGAGCCGCGCCTCCTCCGACGCGGTCAGCAGCACGCGCACGTCGGCGTCCGGCGCGACGACGGTCGTGATGTCCCGACCCTCGGCGACGATGCCGCGACCCGACGAGAACGAGTCCGCGTGACCGGCCTCCTCGATCGCCGCGCGCTGCAGGCGTCCCAGCTCGGCCCGGACCTCGAGGTTCGTGGCGACCGCGCTCACGGCGGCCGAGATCGCGGTCTCGCGGATCGCCTCTCCGACGTCCGTGCCACCGACCGTCACCGTCGGAGCGGCCGGGTCGACACCCATCACCAGGGGCATGGCGCGCACGGTCTGCGCGACGGCGGCGGCGTCGGTCAGCTCGACGCCGGACTGAAGGCACCACCAGGTGGCCGCGCGGTACATCGCGCCGGTGTCCAGGTACGAGAGCCCGAGGTTGCGCGCCACCGCCTTCGAGACGCTCGACTTCCCAGATCCGGAAGGTCCGTCGATCGCGATGACAAGGGGGGTGCTCAACTCACCAGTCTCCATCCGCGGGCCGTCAGCTCCGCCTCGAGGTGTGCGGCGCTGCCGGGCAGCACCGAGATCTGCGCCATGCCGACCGGGCGACCGGCGGCGTGCTCGAGGTGCAGGTCCTCGAGGTTGACCCCCGCCTCCCCCACCTCGGTCAGGAGCCGGGCGAGCTCGCCCGGAGAGTCGGGGACGAGCACGGTCACGACGGCGTACGAGCGCTGCGCGCCGCCGTGCTTGCCCGGGATGCGGGCGACGCCCGCGTTGCCCTGCGCGACCGCCTGGGCGATCGTCGCCAGCGCGCCGGGCGCAACGGTCTCGGGCCCGGTCGCAGCCGCGGCGAGCGCGAGCGCGTCGACGACGGCGTCCAGGTCCTTGCGCACCGCGAGCAGCAGGTCGCGCACCGCGCCGGCGTTCGCCGCGAGGATCGACGTCCACAGGGCGGGGTCGGAAGCGGCGATCCGCGTGACGTCGCGAAGTCCCTGACCCGCCAGGCCCAGCGCGACGTCGTCCGCGTCCGCCAGGCGGGCGGCAGCCAGCGAGGCCACCACCTGCGGGACGTGCGAGACGAGCGCGACCGCCTCGTCGTGCGCCTCGGCGCCCAGCGCGACGGGCAGCGCACCGAGGTCGAGCGCGAGGTTGCGCACGGCAGCCAGGGCCGCCGCGCTGGAAGCACCAGAGTCCGCGATCACCCAGGGGCGTCCCAGGAAGAGATCGGGCACCGCCGCGGACGGTCCGGAGCGCTCGCGCCCGGCCATCGGGTGCGACCCGACGTACCGCGTGAGGTCCGCGCCCGACGCGCGCACCTCGTGCAGCACGTGGCCCTTGACGCTCGCGAGATCCGTCACGAAAGAGCCAGGGTGAGCGGCGAGCTCGGCCGCCACGACGTCCGCGGTCACGTCCGGCGGTGCCGCGACGACGACGAGTGCGGGCTCTTCGTCGTCGGCGGTCGCCGGACGACCGGCACCGACGTCGCGCGCGAGCGCGAGCGCCGTGCGCGACGGATCCGAGAGGACTACGTCGACACCGAGCCCGCGCAGCGCAAGGCCGACGGACGCGCCGAGCAGGCCGGTGCCGACGACGCGGACCGGCCCGAGGGTCGCTGCGCTCACATCCCCGCCTGGGTCATGAGCGAGCCGACCTCCGTCTTCGACAGCACGCGCGTGCGACCAGGCTTGAGGTCACCGAGGCGGATCGGGCCGATGCTCGTGCGCACGAGCGCCGTGACCGGGAACCCGACCTCGTCGAACAGCCGGCGGACGATGCGGTTGCGCCCCTCGTGCAGGCTCACCTCGACGAGGCTCGCCTGCGGGGTCACCTGCACGATGTTGAACTTCTCGACCTTGACCGGGCCGTCCTCGAGCTCGATCCCGCGCAGCAGCCTGCCGCCCAGCGACGGCGGGACGCGGCCGTCGAGGTGCGCGAGGTACGTCTTGGACACGCCGTGCGACGGGTGCGAGAGCCGGTTGGCGAGGTCGCCGTCGTTCGTCAGCAGGATGAGGCCCTCGGTCTCCGCGTCGAGGCGACCCACGTGGAACAGCCGCTCCTCGCGGTTCGCGACGTACTGCGCGATCGTCGGGCGGCCCTCGGGGTCGTGCATCGTCGAGACGACGCCCTTGGGCTTGTTCAGCGCGATCGTGATGATCGACGTGTCGAGCTGCACGCGCATGCCGTCCACGTGGATGACGGCCTTGGTCGGGTCGACGCGGACGCCGAGCTCCTTGACGGTCGAGCCGTCGACCGTCACGCGACCGGCCGAGATGAGGTCCTCGCACGCACGGCGCGAGCCGAGGCCGGCGGTGGCGAGCACCTTCTGGAGGCGGACGCCGTCGGGGTCGTGCACGTCGATCTGGGGCTCGGGAGCGGGACGCGGGCGCGCGGGGCGGCTGGCACCGCTGCGCGGCGCGCCGCTGCGGGCTCCTGCCGGCTTACCGGTCGGGCGTCCGCCCGAGCGGCCGCCGCTCTTCCCCGCAGGCTTGCCGCCACCCTTGCCGGCGGGCTTGCCGCCGCTGCGTCGTTCCTGCGGACTCATCTGAACTCCCCGATCGTCTGGTCCACGCCCTCGAGCACGTCGATGTCCGGCAGGTAGGGCGCGAGCGGCGGCAGCTGGTCCAGGGTGGACAGGCCCATCCGCTCCAGAAAGTATCCCGTGGTCTCGTACAGCAGCGCACCACTGCTCGGATCCGTGCCCGTCTCGGCCACCAGACCGCGCGCCGTCAGGGTGCGCACGACGCCGTCGACGTTCACGCCGCGCACCGCCGAGACCTGCCCGCGCGTGACGGGCTGGCGGTAGGCGATCACGGCGAGGGTCTCGAGCGCGGCCTGCGTGAGGCGAGCGCTCTGCCCGTCGAGCACGAAGCGCCCGACGACGTCGGCGAACACCGGCGCCGAGTAGATCCGCCACCCGTCGCCGACCTGGCGCAGCTCGAAGCCGCGTGCGCGGCCGTCCCGCTCGCCCCTGTAGTCGGCGGCCAGCTCGGCGAGCAGGTCGTCGACCCGGTCGGTCGGGAGCGCGAGCACCGATGCGAGCCGCACCACGGGGATGGGCTCGTCGGCGACCATGAGCACCGCCTCGAGCGCACCGAGCGCACCACCCGGCAGGTCGTCGACGTCGAAGGCCAGCTCGTCGGCGGACGCCTGCTGCTCGGCAGACGCCGGCTGCTCCGCCGGCGCAGGCTGCTCAGCCGGCGCAGGCTGCTCGGCTGGGACCGGTGCGGGCTCCGCGACCGACTCGTCAGGCTCCGTCACGCGTCACTCTCCTTCGTCTCCGGCACATCCTGGTCGGGCTCGTCGAGCACGGCACCGCTGCCGTCGTCGGACGTCGTGTCGAGCTGGTCGAAGTCGTCGGACACCTCGACCTCGCCCTCCTCCGACCCGGTCCACCGCACGGTCAGCTCCCCCAGCGGCGTCACCTGGTCGAACCCGACCGCGCCCTCGCGGAACAGCTCGAGCAGCGCGAGGAACCGGGCGACGACGACGATCGTCGAGTCCGCGTCTGCGACGAGCGAGCGGAACGAGGTCGCGCCCTGGTGACGCAGACGGTCGACCAGCACGGCGGCCTGCTCACGCACGCTGACGGGCGGGGCGTGCAGGTGGCTGATGTCGACACCCGCGGGCGCGGCCTTCGGTGCGATCGCCTTCGCGGCCAGCGCCGCGAGCTGGTCGGGACCGATCTGCCACACGAGCTCGGGCAGCAGGGCCGCGAGGTGCGGCTCGAGCTGGACGATGCGGGGGAAGCGCCGCCCCTCCGTCGCGAAGCGATCGGCGAGGTCGCGAGCGACCTCCTTGTACGCGCGGTACTGCAGCAGCCGGGCGAACAGGAGGTCGCGCGCCTCGAGCAGCTCGAGGTCCTCAGCGTCCTCCACGTCGGCCGACGGGAGCAGCCGCGCCGCCTTGAGGTCCAGCAGGGTCGCAGCCACCACGAGGAACTCCGAGGCGCGGCTCAGGTCCCAGTCCTTGCCGCTCGTGCGGATGTACGCGATGAACTCGTCGGTGACGCGAGCCAGCGCGACCTCGGTGATGTCGAGCTTGTGCTTGGCGATCAGGCCGAGCAGCAGGTCGAACGGGCCGCTGAAGTTGTCGAGGTGGACCTCGAACCCCGCGGTGCCCGTGGGCGCCGGAGCGCCCGGGGCGGGTGCTGTGGGCGCCAGATCCTCAGGCGGCGTCGCCACGGGCGACGAGCTCACGGGCCAGCTGCCGGTACGCGATCGCGCCGGCGTGGGTCGGCGCGTACGTGGTGATGGGCTCGGCGGCGACCGTCGCGTCGGGGAACTTCACGGTGCGTCCGATGACGGTGTGCAGCAGCGTGTCACCGAAGGCCTCGCTCACGCGCGTGATGACCTCACGCGCGTGCAGGGTCCGCGGGTCGTACATCGTCGCGAGGATGCCGTCCACGTGCAGGCGCGGGTTGAGCCGGTCGCGCACCTTCTCGATGGTCTCGACGAGCAGGGCCACGCCGCGCAGCGCGAAGAACTCGCAGGCCAGCGGGATCAGCACGCCGTGCGCTGCGGTCAGGGCGTTGACGGTCAGCAGGCCGAGCGACGGCTGGCAGTCGACGAAGATGACGTCGTAGTCGTCGAGGACCGGCCGCAGCACTCGTGCGAGCACCGACTCGCGGGCCACCTCCCCCACGAGCTGCACCTCGGCCGCCGAGAGGTCGATGTTGGCCGGCAGCAGGTCGAGGCCCGGCGTCGCGGTCTGCCGGATGAGGTCGTGGATGGACGCGTCGCGCTCCATGAGCAGGTTGTAGACCGTGCGGTCCAGCTCGTGCGGGCTGATCCCCAGCCCGACCGACGCAGCGCCCTGCGGATCGAAGTCGACGACGAGGACGCGTCGCCCGTACTCCGCCAGCGCGGCCGCCAGGTTGATGGTCGTCGTGGTCTTGCCGACGCCACCCTTCTGGTTGCACATCGCGATGACTCGGGCCGGCCCGTGCGACGCCAGCGGCGCGGGGTCCGGGAACACCGGCAACGGCCGTCCGACGGCGTCGCGCTCCTCAGTCGATACCTGGCTCACCACGCCGCACACCCTACCGGCGCAGACCCCGTGTGGATCAGCGGGCGCGCGGGTGCGACTGCGCATAGACCTCGCGCAGGGTGTCGACCGTCACGAGCGTGTAGATCTGGGTCGTCGTCACCGACGCGTGCCCCAGCAGCTCCTGCACGACGCGGACGTCCGCCCCGCCCGACAGGAGGTGCGTCGCGAACGAGTGCCGCAGCGTGTGCGGAGACACGTGCTCGGCCCCCTCGATCCCCGAGCGCTGGGCAGCCGTGCGCAGCACCGCCCACGCGCTCTGCCGGCTCAGCACCGCACCCCGGGTGTTGAGGAAGACGGCCGGCGTGCCGCGCCCGCCCGCAGCCAGGGCCGGGCGCCCACGCACGAGGTACGCCTCGACGGCGTCCCGCGCGAAGGTCCCGACGGGCACGATGCGCTCCTTGCGCCCCTTGCCGAACAGCCGGACCGACGCGCGATCCGGCGTCAGGTCGATGTCGTCGACCGCGAGACCCACGGCTTCCGAGATGCGCGCTCCGGTGCCGTAGACCAGCTCGAGCAGCGCGCGGTCGCGCAGCGGCACGGGGCCGTCGCCGAGCCCGGCGGCGTCCAGGATGCGCGCGACGTCGTCCACCGAGATCGCCTTGGGCAGCCGCTTGGGCTGCGCGGGTGGACGGACCGTGCGCGCCGCGTCCGCGGTCGTCGCGCCGTCGAGCACGAGGAACCGGTGCCAGCCACGCACCGCGACGACGCAGCGCGCCGCCGAGGCGGCCGACAGCGCCGTGCGCCCGTCTCCCCCGGTGCGGACCGCGACCACGAACGCCTCGACGTCCAGCGAGCCGACCTGGTCGGCCGAGCTCACACCGCGCGCTGCGAGGAACGCGACGTAGCGCTCGAGGTCGCGCCTGTACGCGGCGAGCGTGTTGGGCGACAGGCCGCGCTCGACGGTGAGGTGGGCGAGGTACGTGTCGAGCGCCGGCCTCAGCGGGCCGTCGTCCACGGCCTGGTCCACAGCCATGCCGGCGACGTCAGAACGGCAGGAACACGTCCACCGCCAGGGCGACGGACAGCAGGGTCAGGTACGTGATCGACGCGTGGAACACGCTCATCGCGCGGAGCTTGCCGCGGCTCGGGTCCTCCGCGCGGCGCAGCAGCCCGATGCAGCTCCACAGGAACCAGGCACCGAGCACGATCGAGAAGACCCCGTACACCCAGGTCATGCCCTGCACCGGCCAGATGAGCACCGAGCAGGCGATCATCGCCAGCGTGTAGGCGATCATCTCCCGCGCGACCTTGGTGTCCTTGGCGACGACAGGCAGCATCGGCACGCCAGCGGCGGCGTAGTCGTTGCGGAACTTCATCGACAGCGGCCAGTAGTGCGGCGGCGTCCAGAAGAAGATCACGCCGAAGAGCAGCAGCGCCGTCCACGAGACCCCACCGGTGACCGCGGACCACCCGATCAGCACGGGCATGCAGCCGGCGGCTCCGCCCCAGACGATGTTCTGCGGCGTGCGCCGCTTGAGGATCATCGTGTAGCCGACGACGTAGATGAGGATCGCCGCGGCCGTGAGCCACGCCGAGGCGGGGTTGACCAGCAGGTAGAGCCACGCCAGCGAACCGATCCCGAGGGCGAGCCCGAAGACGAGCGCCGCGCGCGGGCTGACCTCACCGGTGACGATCGGCCGCCGCTTGGTGCGGTTCATGATCTTGTCGATGTCGCGGTCGATGTAGCAGTTGAGCACGTTGGCGGATCCAGCCGCCGCAGCGCCGCCGATCAGCGTCGCCAGGACGAGCCACCAGCCCGGCAGGCCGTCGGCCGCGAGGATCATCGTCGGCACCGTCGTGACGAGCAGCAGCTCGATCACGCGGGGCTTCGTCAGCGCGAAGTACGGGCTCACCGCGGCCCAGACGCCACGTCGCCCAGCGGTCAGCGCTTTCGCGGGCGGCGTCGGCGCGGCCGACGACCCGGCGTCGTCGACTGGCAAAGGGCTGGTGAGGCGCACGCGCAGCTGATCCGTTCGTCGTCCGGCCGGTAGATCCGGCGCAGGACTGAGGTGGGGGGAATGTCGCGCTGCCATGTTACGGCCTACCCCCGCGCATCGGCCCGCAGGATGCCCTGGTTCGACACGTTCGGGGGTGTGACCTTGGTCCCTCGACGGATACGTGGTCACGCACGGCGGAGGTGACCGCGTGCGCTATAGGCTCGACGAGCATGGTCCGAAGACACTCGCACGCCCACCGGGCGGCAGTGCCGGGCCGGCCCGGTGCCCGTGCGGGCGCCCGATCACGTCCGACACGACACCCGGCCGATGGTGCGGGTGGGAATGAGGTGCGGTGAACGCGAAGGCTCCCCTGGCGCAGACCGTCGGCTGGACTGACCTGGATGTGCGGGCGGTCGACACCGTCCGGATCCTGGCGGCGGATGCGGTGGAGAAGGTCGGCAACGGCCACCCCGGCACCGCGATCAGCCTGGCTCCCGCTGCCTACCTGCTCTACCAGAACGTGCTGCGCCACGACCCCACCGATCCGCACTGGTTGGGTCGCGACCGGTTCATCTTGTCGGCCGGGCACTCCGCGCTGACGCAGTACATCCAGCTGTACCTGGGTGGTTTCGGGCTCGAGCTCGACGACCTCAAGGCGCTGCGCACGTGGGGCTCGAAGACCCCCGGGCACCCGGAGTACAAGCACACGTCTGGTGTCGAGATCACGACCGGGCCGCTTGGCCAGGGGCTGTCGTCGGCGGTCGGGTTCGCCATGGCGCAGCGCCGTGAGCGCGCGATCCTGGACCCCGAGGCGGCACCGGGCACGAGCCCGTTCGACCACTACACGTACGTGATCTGCTCGGACGGCGACCTGCAGGAGGGCGTGACCAGCGAGGCGTCCTCGGTGGCCGGCACGCAGGAGCTCGGCAGCCTGATCGTGCTGTGGGACGACAACCACATCTCGATCGAGGGTGACACGCAGATCGCGTTCACCGAGGACGTGCTGGCCCGGTACGAGGCGTACGGGTGGCACGTGCAGTTCGTCGACTGGACCGCGGGCGGCGAGTACCGCGAGGACGTCGACGCGCTGGCCGCGGCGATCGAGGCCGCGAAGGCGGTGACCGACAAGCCGTCGTTCATCGGCCTGCGCACCCTGATCGCGTGGCCGACCCCGACCAAGACGAACGACCACAGCTCGCACGGCTCGAAGCTCGGCGGCGAGGCGATCACGGGCCTGAAGGAGCTGCTCGGCTTCGACCCCGCGCAGACCTTCGAGGTCGGCGAGGACGTCATCGCGCACACGCGTTCCCTGACGTCGCGCGCGGCGGCGGACCGGGTCGAGTGGCAGAAGGGGTACGACGCCTGGCGCGCCGCCAACCCGGACAAGGCCGCACTGCTGGACCGCCTGCTCGCGCAGGAGCTGCCCGAGGGCTGGGAGTCCGCGCTGCCGGTGTTCCCTGCTGGCAAGGCCGTCGCCACGCGTGCGGCGTCCGGTGAGGTGCTGTCCGCGATCGGCGACGCGCTGCCCGAGCTGTGGGGCGGTTCGGCCGACCTGGCCGGGTCGAACAACACCACGATGAAGGGCGCCGCGTCGTTCATCCCGGCCAAGCGGTCCACGCACGAGTTCGCCGGTGACGAGAACGGCCGCACGCTGCACTTCGGCATCCGTGAGCACGGCATGGGCGCGATCCTGTCCGGCATCGTGCTGCACGGTCTGACCCGCCCCTACGGCGGCACGTTCCTGCAGTTCGCGGACTACATGCGCGGCTCGGTCCGGCTCGCCTCCCTGATGGGCGCCCCGGCGATCTACGTGTGGACGCACGACTCGATCGGCCTCGGCGAGGACGGCCCGACGCACCAGCCGGTCGAGCACCTGACCGCGCTGCGCGCGATCCCGGGCCTGACCGTCGTGCGCCCGGCCGACGCCAACGAGACCGCACAGGCGTGGAAGGCCGTCCTCGAGCACCGCTCGGGACCCGTCGGCCTCATCCTCACGCGACAGAACGTGCCGACCTACCCCCGCGGCGAGGACGGCTTCGCCTCCGCGGACGGCGTCGCGAAGGGCGCCTACGTGCTGCTCGAGGCGAGCACCGGCACGCCCGACGTGATCCTCATCGGCACCGGCTCCGAGGTCCAGCTCGCCGTCCAGGCGCGCGAGACCCTCGAGGCCGCCGGTGTCGCCACCCGGGTCGTGTCTGCCCCCTCGCTCGAGTGGTTCGCCGAGCAGGACGCCGCGTACCGCGAGTCGGTGCTCCCGGCCTCGGTCAAGGCGCGCGTCTCCGTCGAGGCCGGCATCGCGCTGTCCTGGCACAAGATCGTCGGCGACGCCGGCCGCACCGTCTCGCTCGAGCACTTCGGCGCCTCCGCCGACTACGAGACGCTCTACCGCGAGTTCGGCATCACCGCCGAGGCCGTCGTCGCCGCAGCGCACGAGTCGATCGCCGCGGCCGCCGCCGGTGCGGCGCCGTCGTCGGCGGGCGCCGCGCCGACCGCCACGGGCACGGGCGACCAGCAGGGCTGAGTCACGCCGCTCCGGTCCCGGCAACCGCCGGGACCGGAGCGACCTTCGAACGCACGAACGAATGTTCAGCAGGGAAGGGAACGACCATGGCAACGAGCAACAACCCCCTCGAGCGGCTCGCCGAGGCGGGGGTGGCGGTCTGGCTCGACGATCTCTCGCGTGAGCGGTTGCGCACCGGCAACCTCGCCGAGCTCGTCGAGCGCGGCGTCGTCGGCGTGACGACCAACCCGACGATCTTCGCCAACGCGATCAGCAAGGGCGATGCGTACACGGACCAGCTGCGCGAGCTCGCCGGTAGCGACGTCGACGAGGCGGTCTTCCGCATCACGACGGACGACGTGCGCGCCGCGGCCGACGTGCTGCGCCCCGTCTACGACCGCACGGACACGCAGGACGGCCGCGTCTCGATCGAGGTCGACCCGCGGCTCGCTCGTGACACGGACGGCACGATCGCCTCGGCCAAGAAGCTGTGGGCGACGGTCGACCGGCCGAACGTCTTCATCAAGATCCCCGCGACGGTCGAGGGCCTGCCCGCGATCACCGCGGTGCTCGCCGAGGGCATCAGCGTCAACGTGACGCTCATCTTCTCGATCGACCGCTACGCCGCCGTGCTCGACGCCTTCCAGGCCGGCCTGGAGCAGGCGGCGGCCAACGGCCACGACCTCGCGCCGATCGCCTCTGTCGCGTCGTTCTTCGTCTCGCGCGTCGACACCGCCATCGACCCCCAGCTCGACGCCATCGGGACGCCCGAGGCCGCCGGCCTGCGGGGAACGGCGGCGATCGCCAACGCGCGCCTTGCCTACGGGCTCTACCTGGAGACCATCGCCGACGACCGGTGGGCGGCGCTCGCCGCGGCCGGTGCGCACCCGCAGCGGCCCCTGTGGGCCTCGACCGGCGTCAAGGACAAGGCATACCCCGACACCCTGTACGTCGACGAGCTCGTCGTGCGCGACACGGTCAACACCATGCCCGAGGCCACCCTCGAGGCCGTCGCCGACCACGGTGGCGACGGCAGCGACACGGTCACCGGCACGCAGGACGAAGCAGCGAGCGTCATCGAGCGCCTGCGCGGCCTGGGCATCGACATCGACGACGTCACCCGCAAGTTGGAGGAGGAAGGCGTGAGCAAGTTCACCGACAGCTGGGAGCAGCTCCTGGCCAAGGTCGACGAGGAGCTGCGCGGCGCTGCCGACCAGGTCGCCGCAGGCGACGCCCGGTGAGCCCCGCCAAGGTCGCCGAGGGCGTCAACCCGCTCCGGGACGCGCGAGACCGCCGACTGCCGCGCATCGCGGGCCCGTGCGGCCTCGTGATCTTCGGTGTCACCGGAGACCTCGCCCGCAAGAAGCTCATGCCCGCCGTGTACGACCTCACCAACCGCGGGCTGCTCCCTCCGGGCTTCGCGCTGACCGGGTTCGCGCGGCGCGACTGGGCCAACCAGGACTTCGCGAAGATCGTGCACGACTCCGTCAAGGAGCACGCCCGCACGCCGTTCCGGGAGGCCACGTGGCGCCAGCTCTCGGAGGGCATCCGGTTCGTGCAGGGCACGTTCGACGACGACGACGCCTTCGACCGGCTGCGTGACACGGTCGAGGACCTCGACATCAACCGCGGCACGGGCGGCAACCACGCGTTCTACCTGTCGATCCCGCCGAGCGCGTTCCCGGTGGTCTGCAAGCAGCTGGCTCGCTCCGGCCTCTCGCAGCCGCAGGAGGGCACGTGGCGGCGAGTCGTCATCGAGAAGCCGTTCGGCCACGACCTCGCCAGCGCGCGCGAGCTGCAGGGCATCGTCTCGAGCGTGTTCAACCCGGACGACATCTTCCGGATCGACCACTACCTCGGCAAGGAGACGGTGCAGAACCTCCTGGCGCTGCGCTTCGCCAACCAGCTGTTCGAGCCCATCTGGAACTCGAACTACGTCGACCACGTGCAGATCACGATGGCCGAGGACATCGGCATCGGCGGACGCGCGGGGTACTACGACGGCATCGGCGCGGCCCGAGACGTCATCCAGAACCACCTCATGCAGCTGCTCGCGCTGACCGCGATGGAGGAGCCGGTCTCCTTCGACGCCGGCGGCCTGCGCGCCGAGAAGGTCAAGGTGCTCTCGGCGGTGCGCCTCCCCCGCGACATCGGGCGGCACACCGCGCGCGGCCAGTACTCGGCCGGGTGGCAGGGCGGCGAGAGCGTCGTCGGCTACCTCGAGGAAGAGGGCTTCAACCCGGACTCGACCACCGAGACCTTCGCGGCGATCCGGGTCGACATCGACACCCGCCGCTGGGCCGGCGTGCCGTTCTACCTGCGGACGGGCAAGCGCCTCGGTCGCAGGGTCACCGAGATCGCGGTCGTCTTCAAGAAGGCCCCTCACCTGCCGTTCGAGTCGACCGCGACGGAGGAGCTCGGCAAGAACGCGCTCGTCATCCGCGTGCAGCCGGACGAGGGCGTGACGCTGCGGTTCGGCGCCAAGGTCCCCGGCACCGCGATGGAGGTCCGCGACGTCACGATGGACTTCGGGTACGGGCACGCGTTCACGGAGTCCTCGCCCGAGGCCTACGAGCGCCTGATCCTGGACGTGCTGCTGGGCGACCCGCCGCTGTTCCCCCAGAGCGAGGAGGTCGAGCTGTCGTGGAAGATCCTCGACCCGATCACCCAGTACTGGGCCTCGAAGGGCAAGCCTGACCAGTACCGCTCGGGCACCTGGGGTCCCGAGTCGGCCGACGCGATGATGGCGCGCGACGGCCGCGCCTGGAGGCGACCGTGATCATCGACCTGCCCGCCACCTCGACCCGGGCCATCAACCGCCGCCTGCTCAAGGAGCGCGACGAGGGCGGCGCGATCGCGCTCGGTCGTGTCCTGACGCTGATCATCGACACGGCCGGGCACGACCCGGACGAGGCGATCGACGCGGCGAACGACGCCAGCCGCGAGCACCCCTGCCGCGTCATCGTCATCGCCAAGGACCCGCTGCACCGCTCGTCGACCCTGGACGCGCAGATCCGCCTCGGCGGCGACGCTGGCGCGAGCGAGGTGATCGTGCTGCGCCCGTCGGGAGCGCTCGACCTGCACCTCGACACGCTCGTCATGCCGCTCATGCTCCCCGACGCGCCCGTCGTCACGTGGTGGCCGTACGAGTTCCCCGACAACCCGTCCCAGGACGCCCTCGGCGCCATGGCGCAGCGGCGGATCACGGACACCTCGCAGGTCGCCAAGCCGCGCGCCTCGCTGCTCAAGCTCCGGGACGCGTACGCCGAGGGCGACACGGACCTCGCCTGGGCACGCGCGACGCTGTGGCGCGGCCTCATCGCGGCGACCCTGGACCAGCCGCCGTACGAGCCGGTCCGCAAGGCTGTGGTCGTGGGCGAGACCCGGCACCCCTCGGTCGACCTCATGGCGGCGTGGCTCGCCTACTCGCTGCGCTGCCCCGTGGAGATCCAGCGGTTCGCCGACGCGCCCGCGATCACGCAGGTCCGCCTCGAACGGTCCTCGGGCGACATCGTGCTCGACCGGCCCGACGGCAAGACCGCCGCGCTGCGGCAGCCGGGCCAGCCCGAGCACCGCATCGCGCTGCCGATCCGTCAGCTGCGCGAGTGCCTCGCCGAGGAGCTTCGCCGGCTCGACGCTGACGAGGTGTACGGCGAGGTGCTCACCAAGGGCCTGACGAAGGTCGGCGAGTGAGCGTGCGTGACGTCGTCGTGCACCCCGACGCGACCCTGCTGGCCGAGGCGACCGCTGCGCGGCTGCTGACGCACCTCGTGGACGTGCAGTCCCACCGCTCCCCCGTGCACCTCGTGCTCACGGGTGGGACCGTCGGGATCAAGACGCTCGCGGCGGTCGCGGCCAACCCGGTGCGCGACGCCGTGGACTGGTCCGGGGTGCACCTGTGGTGGGGCGACGAACGCTTCCTGCCGGACGGCGACCCGGACCGGAACGAGACGCAGGCCCGCGAGGCCCTGCTCGACGCGCTCGGAGACGCGCTCCCCGCCGAGAACGTGCACGCCGTGCCCGCGCTCAGCGACGACGTCCCGACGCCCGAGGTCGCCGCCGACGAGTACGCCGTCTCGCTCGCGGCCGCGACGGGCAACACCGCCGCGAGTCCCGCATTCGACGTCCTCATGCTCGGCATGGGCCCCGACGGGCACGTCGCGTCCCTGTTCCCCGGGCACGACGCACTCGGCGTCGGGGGTCGGGCGACCGTCGGCGTGCACGGCTCGCCCAAGCCGCCACCGCTGCGCGTCTCGCTGACGTTCGAGGCGATCGCCGGCGCCCGCGAGGTGTGGGTCGTCGCAGCCGGTGCCGAGAAGGCCGAGGCGGTCGCATCGGCGCTGGGCGGAGCACCCGTGGAGACGACTCCCGCAGCGGGCGCGATCGGCATCGAGCGCACGCTGTGGCTGCTCGACGTCGCGGCGGCGGGTACAGCGGGATGACGCCGGACGAGCGCTACGCCGCGGTCGACGACTACTTCGGTGCGCTCGTCCCGCAGGACGTCGCGCTCGTCGACACGCACCACTCGGCCGTCGCGGCCGGGCTCCCGGACATCGCCGTCGCGCCCAACCAGGGCAAGCTCCTGCACCTGCTCGCACGGTCCGTGCGAGCTCGCCGCATCCTCGAGATCGGCACGCTGGGCGGCTACAGCACCCTGTGGCTCGCGCGGGCGTTGCCGGCCGACGGCGCGCTGCTCACGCTCGAGATCGATCCGGTGCACGCGGCGGTCGCCGCGGACTCGCTCGAACGAGCGGGAGTGGGCGACCTCGTCGAGGTCCTCGTCGGCCCCGCGGTGGACACGCTGGACCGTCTCGCCGAGGAGTCGACCGAGCCGTTCGACCTGATCTTCATCGACGCCGACAAGCAGAACCTGGCGCGGTACACCGAGCAGTCGCTCGCGCTGTCACGTCCCGGGACGCTGATCGTCGTCGACAACGTCGTCCGGGCGGGCATGGTGATCGACGCCGACCACCCCGACGACCGCGTGCAGGGCGTGCGGCGCCTGGTCGAGCTCCTGACCGACCACCCACGACTGGACGCGACGGTCATCCAGACCGTCGGGACCAAGGGCTACGACGGCTTCGCCCTGCTGTACGTGCTCGACTAGCGAGTGCGGCGGGCCCGCAGCGCGGCGAGCGCCTCGTCCAGGATCGCCTGGCCGTCTTCCTCGGAGCGGCGCTCCTTCACGTACGCGAGGTGCGTCTTGTACGGCTCGTTGCGCGAGGGCGACGGCGGGTTCTCCTGGTCCTGCCCCGCGGGGTAGCCGCATCGCGGGCAGTCCCAGGTCGCGGGCGCCTCAGCGGCCGCCTCCTCGGCGAAGCTGGGGCGCGTCTCGTGCCCGTTCGCGCACCAGTACGAGATCCAGATGCGCGGAGCGGCGTCGCCGCGCTCCGCCTCGCCCATGGGGCCCGCGCCTACGCGCGAACCGCGGATCGCACTCCCGCTCGCCATCGGGGCCTCAGTCCGTGGTCTCGATGAGGCCGAGCAGGACGATCACGGCGGCCCAGAGAAGGGCGGTGCCGATGGTGATCCGGTTGAGGTTGCGCTCCGCGACGCCCGAGCTGCCCGCGCTGCTGCTGATGCCACCGCCGAACATGTCCGAGAGGCCGCCGCCCTTGCCCTTGTGCAGCAGGACGAGCGGGATGAGCAGCAGGCTCGTCAGCACGAGGAGCACCTGCAGCGAGATCTTCAAGGCGGTCACGGCGGGGTCAGTTCCTCACTGGGGCGGGTGCCACCGGTCCGACGGACGGCGACGTTGCTGGGTTCGAGCGGGTCAAGCATGCCCGACGAAACGTCGAGCGCGGTCCAGGGTAGGCGACGACGGGCCAAACAATCCACATCGTCCGCACCGGCGGGTCCGGCGCCGCCCTTTCGGGTGACGCCGGACCGGTGCCCTGCAGATCAGCGAGCGGTCACAGCCCCACGGCGTGGGACTGGTACCGAGCGATCTTCGCGAACTCCTCGGGGTCCAGGCTCGCGCCGCCGACGAGCGCGCCGTCGACGTCGGGCTTGGCCATGATCGTCGCGACGTTGGACGACTTCACGGAGCCGCCGTACAGCACGCGGACCGCGTCGGCCGTCTCCTGGTCGTACAGCTCGGCGAGCCGGCCACGGATCGCCTCGGCCATCTCCTGGGCGTCCTCGGGCGTGGCGGTCTCGCCGGTGCCGATGGCCCAGACGGGCTCGTACGCGACCACGATCGTCTTGGCCTGCTCGGCCGTGATGTCCGCGAGTGCGCCCTCGAGCTGCAGCAGCGTGTGGGCGACGTGCGCCTGCGCACGACGCGTGTCGACGTCCTCACCGATGCACAGGATCGGCAGGACGCCGGCGCCGAGCGCCGACTTGATCTTGGCGTTCACCAGCGCGTCGGACTCGCCGTGGTGCTCACGGCGCTCCGAGTGCCCGACGGCGACGTACGTGACGCCGAGCTTGGCCAGGAAGACCGGCGAGATCTCGCCGGTGTAGGCGCCCGACGTGTGCGCAGACACGTCCTGCGCGCCGTAGACGATCTCCAGCTTGTCGGCGTCCACGAGGGTCTGCACGCTGCGCAGGTCGGTGAACGGCGGCAGCACGGCCACCTCGACGGCCGCGAAGTCGTGCTTCGCGTCCTTCAGGGTCCAGGCGAGCTTCTGAAGCGTCTGGATCGCCTGCTGGTGGTCCAGGTTCATCTTCCAGTTGCCCGCCATCAGCGGGGTACGGGTGCTCATGCTCAGTCCTCCAGAACTGCGATGCCGGGGAGGGTCTTGCCCTCGAGGAACTCCAGGCTGGCGCCGCCGCCCGTGGAGATGTGACCGAACTTGGCCTCGTCGAAGCCGAGGATGCGCACGGCCGCAGCCGAGTCGCCGCCGCCGACGATCGAGAAGCCGCCGTTCTCGCCCGCGTCGATGAGCGCCTGCGCGACGGCCTTGGTGCCGCCCGAGAACGCCTCGAACTCGAACACGCCCGCGGGGCCGTTCCAGACGATCGTCTTGGCGTCGACGATCTTGCTCGCGAAGAGCTTCGCCGACTCGGGGCCGATGTCCAGGCCGATCTTGCCGTCGGGGATCGCGTCGGCGGGAACCACCGAGGCCGGCGAGTCCGCCTTGAACTCGTCGGCGACCGTGATGTCGACGGGGAGCACGATCTCGACGCCGGCAGCCTCGGCCTGCGCCAGGTAGCCCTTGACCGTGTCGATCTGGTCGGCCTCGAGCAGGGAGTTGCCCACCGAGTAGCCCTTGGCGGCGAGGAACGTGAAGAGCATGCCGCCACCGATGACGAGGCGGTCGGCCTTCGTCAGCAGGTTGGCGATGACGCCCAGCTTGTCCGAGACCTTCGAGCCGCCGAGCACGACGACGTAGGGGCGCGCCGGGTCCTCGGTCGCCCGCTTGAGCGACTCGACCTCCGTCAGGACGAGCTTGCCGACCGCGTGCGGGAGCACGAGCGCGACGTCGTAGACCGACGCCTGCTTGCGGTGCACGACGCCGAAGCCGTCCGAGACGAACACGTCCGCGAGCTGAGCCAGGTCGGCAGCGAGCGACGCGCGCTCGGCGTCGTCCTTCGACGTCTCGCGCGGGTCGAACCGGATGTTCTCGAGCAGGGCGATCTGACCGTCCTGCAGGGCCGCGACGGTCGCCGTGGCCGACTCCCCCACCGTGTCCGCCGCCAGCGCGACGTCCTGGCCGAGGAGCTCGCCGAGGCGGGACGCGACGGGCGCGAGCGAGTACTTGTCCTCCGGCGCACCCTTGGGGCGGCCGAGGTGGGCGGTCACGACGACGCGCGCACCGGCGGCGAGCAGCGCCTGCAGCGTCGGGAGAGCCGCGCGGACGCGGCCGTCGTCGGTGATCGTCGTGCCGTCGAGCGGCACGTTGAAGTCGGAGCGGACGAGCACGCGCTTGCCGCGCAGGTCGCCGAGGTCCTCGATGGTCTTCATGGTCTCCTACCGATGTTTCGAGCTAGAGGGGGCTCACACGACAGCGTCCGCGTGCGCCGTGGCCAGTGGCCTGGGCGCACGCGGACGCATATCCGTGCTCAGATCAGGCAGACGTCAGAGACGGTCGCCCACGTACTTCGTCAGCGCGACGAGGCTGTTGGAGTAGCCCCACTCGTTGTCGTACCAGGCGATGATCTTGACGAGGTCGCCGCTCACCTTGGTGAGCTTCGAGTCGAAGATGCTCTGGTGCGGGTTCGTGACGATGTCGCTCGAGACGATCTCGTCCTCGACGTACTCGAGGATGCCCTTGAGCGGGCCCTCCGAGGCAGCCTTGACCGCGGCGTTGACCTCCTCGACCGTGACCTCGCGCGAAGCGGTGAAGGTCAGGTCGGTGGCCGAGCCGGTGATCGTCGGCACGCGGAGCGCGAAGCCGTCGAGCTTGCCCTTGAGCTCCGGGAGCACGAGCGCGACGGCCTTGGCGGCGCCGGTCGAGGTCGGGACGATGTTCTGCGCGGCGGCGCGGGCGCGGCGGAGGTCCTTGTGGGGGCCGTCCTGCAGGTTCTGGTCGCCCGTGTACGCGTGGATCGTCGTCATCAGGCCCTTCTCGATGCCGATGGCGTCGTTGAGGGCCTTGGCGACGGGGGCCAGGCAGTTCGTGGTGCAGGACGCGTTCGAGATGATGTGCTGCGTCGCTGCGTCGTAGTCCTCGTGGTTCACGCCGACGACGAAGGTGCCGTCCTCGTTCTTCGCGGGGGCGGAGATGATGACCTTCTTCGCACCGGCGTCGATGTGCGCCTTGGCCTTGGTGGCATCCGTGAAGAAGCCGGTCGACTCGATGACGATGTCAGCGCCGAGCTCGGCCCACGGCAGGTTGGCCGGGTCGCGCTCCTCGAGGGCACGGATCTTCTTGCCGTCGACGATGATGTTCTCGTCGTCGAAGTCCACGCTCAGCGGGAAACGGCCCAGGACCGTGTCGTACTTGAGCAGGTGGGCGAGCGTCTTGTTGTCCGTGAGGTCGTTGACACCGACGATCTCGATGTCAGCGCCCGACGCCACGATGGCACGGTAGAAGTTGCGCCCGATGCGGCCGAAGCCGTTGATGCCGACCTTGATGGTCACTTGCCCTCCTCGGCAGCGCCGACGAGGTCGGCGCACACAATTGGTGGTGGGAACTCGCACGCCGGTGTGCGTCCCGAGCGCCATCGACCGTCGCGTGCCAGGTCATACCCATCACGTGACGTGCGTGTGACGATCGGATGACACAAACCCTATACCCGTGACGTGGGCCACCTCGACCCGAAGGTCCCGGACGGCCGACCAGTCCACGTGCTGGGACGACGACGTGCTGGACGACGCCCGTCCGGAGCCGTTTCCGCGCGAGAGGCCGAGACGGACCGCGGTCTCAGAGGTCCAGCAGGTCCGGGCTCAATCCCGCCTCGGTGTCCGGGATGCCCAGCTCCGCGGCGCGCTTGTCGGCGGTCGCGAGCAGCCGTCGGATACGACCGGCCACCGCGTCCTTGGTCAGCGGAGGGTCGGCCAGCTTGCCGAGCTCCTCGAGCGACGCCTCCTTGTGCGCGAGGCGCAGCTCGCCGGCCTCACGCAGGTGCTCGGGCAGCTCGTCGGCGAGGATCTCGAACGCCCGCTCCACCCGCGCGCCCGCGGCCACCGCGGCGCGCGCCGAGCGGCGCAGGTTGGCGTCGTCGAAGTTGGCGAGCCGGTTCGCGGTGCCCCGCACCTCGCGGCGCACCCGGCGCTCCTCCCAGACGAGCGTGGTGTCGTGCGCACCGAGCCGCGTGAGCATCGCGCTGATCGCGTCGCCGTCGCGGATCACGACCCGGTCGACGCCGCGGACCTCACGGGCCTTCGTCGCGATCCCCATGCGACGCGCTGCCCCGACGAGCGCCAGGGCGGCCTCGGGACCCGGGCACGTGACCTCGAGCGACGACGAGCGGCCCGGCTCGGTCAGCGAGCCGTGCGCGAGGAACGCTCCGCGCCACGCCGCCTCGGCCTCGCCCACCCCGCCGGAGACGACCTGCGGCGGAAGTCCCCGCACGGGCCGCCCGCGGTTGTCGAGCAAGCCGGTCTGCCGGGCGAGCGACTCGCCGTCCTTGACCACGCGCACCACGTAGTGGCTCCCCCGGCGCAGCCCACCACCGGAGACGACGATGATCTCGCTCTCGTGGCCGTACACCTCGAAGATCGCCTGCCGCAGCCGCCTCGCGGCGATCGCCGTGTCGAGCTCGGCCTCGATGACGATGCGCCCCGAGATGATGTGCAGGCCGCCGGCGAACCTCAGGGTCGCCGAGACCTCCGCCTTGCGAGCCGACGTCTTGTCCACCTTGAGACGAGCGAGCTCGTCCTTGACCTGTGCCGTCAACGCCATGGGCGTCATCGTGCCATGACGCCCGCCACCGCGGGGACGGTCAGGGGCGTCGACGTCCGACGTCACCCCACGTCTCCTCGACCACGTCGCGCAGCGCGGCCGCCAGACGGAGCGGGTCGTGCTGCGCCGAGCCGTCGCCGCGCCGCACCTGTCGCAGCAGCAGCCGGGCCCCGACGGACTTGCACCGGTCGGCGAGAACCCCCACGTCCTCGACCGCCGCCGGATCGGCCAGCACGGCGTGGATCGGCAGGTCAGGGGCGTGGGCGTGCAGCACCTCGAGGTGGTCCTCGGCGCGCATGCCGACGGTCTCGCTGTCCTGCTCGGGCGCGACGTTGAGCGTCACGATGGTGCGGGCCCGCGTCCGGTGCAGGGCCTCTCGGAGCTCTGGCACGAGCAGGTGCGGGAGCACCGAGGTGTACCAGGAGCCCGGGCCAAGGACCACCCAGTCGGCGGCATCGATCGCGGCAACGGCGTCCGCGCACGCGGGCGGATCGCGCGGGATCAGCCGGACCTGCTCGATCCGGTCGCTCGTCCCGGCGACCGACGTCTGCCCGCGCACCGACGTCATGGAGCCGTCGGGGTGCCGCACGTCGGCCTCGATCGACAGCGGGACGTCGCACATCGGCAGCACCCGACCGCGCGCGCCCAGCAGGCGCCCCACCCAGTCCAGGCCCTCGACCTGGTCGCCCAGGAGCTCCCACAGCGCGACGATCAGCAGGTTCCCGACGGCGTGCTGGTCGAGGTCACCGGACGACGAGAAGCGGTGCTGCAGCACGTCGCGCCACGTGCGGCCCCAGTCGGAGTCGTCGCACAGCGCGGTGAGTGCCATCCGCAGGTCTCCCGGCGGCAGCACCCCCAGCTCGTCGCGGAGCCGGCCGGACGAACCGCCGTCGTCGGCCACCGTCACCACGGCCGTGATCCGGTCGCTCATGAGGCGCAGCGCGGACAGGCTCGCCGACAGCCCGTGGCCGCCCCCGAGCGCGACGAAGGCGGGTCCGCCGCCGCTCGCCCGTGCCGGTGTCGTTGCCGCTCTCATTCCTTGCCGAGGTCGCGTGCCGCGACGGAGACCCGATGGCCCGTCTCGCGCAGCCGTGCCGCGATGGCCTCGCTCACGGCCACGGACCGGTGCTTGCCGCCCGTGCAGCCCACGGCGATCGTCACGTAGCGCTTCTCCTCGTTCAGGTAGCCCGCGAGGACGGGTTCGAGGGCGTCGACGTACCGCTCGATGAACGTCCTCGCACCGGGCAGGCCGAGCACGTAGTCGCGCACCGGGGCGTCGCGGCCCGTCAGGTGGCGCAGCTCGGTGATCCAGTACGGGTTCGCGAGGAACCGCATGTCCACGACGTGGTCGGCGTCGAGCGGGATGCCGTACTTGAAGCCGAAGGACACGACGCTGATCCGCAGCGTCTCCTCGGTGTCGCCGGCGACGGCCGCCCGCACCTCGCGCGCGAGGTCGTGGACGTTCAGCTCCGAGGTGTCGATGACGGTGTCGGCGCGTTCGCGGATGTCGGCCAGGATCGCGCGCTCCTCGGCGATGCCGTCGAGGATCCGGCCGTTGCCCTGCAACGGGTGCGGACGACGAACCTGCTCGAAGCGGCGCACCAGCACCTCGTCGGACGCGTCGAGGAACAGCACGCCGTAGTCGAGCCCGGCCTCACGCAGGTCACCGAGGACGTGCGCGAGGTCCCGGAAGAACCCGCGGCCGCGCACGTCGATCACGGCCGCGACGCGCTGTGCCCTGGTCTCGTGCGGACCTGTCGTGAGCATCCCGACGAGGTGGGTCAGCATCTGCGCGGGCAGGTTGTCGACGACGTACCAGTCGAGGTCCTCGAGCACGGCCGCTGCGCGCGACCTGCCCGCGCCCGACATGCCCGTGATGACGAGGACCTGAGCCGGGTGCATGCGCACGGGCTCGGTCACCGCGTCGAGCGCAGGGATGCCCTGCGGCACTGTGCTCGGTGACGGCTCGTCTGTCATGTGTCCAGCATGCCAGCCGACGCGCGCGGCTCCGCGGGCGCGTCGCCGGAGTCCGAGGAGTTCACCTGTTCGTCGTGCGCCGCCGCGGGCGTGCCCAGAGCCGCGACCACCGCGGCCGCGGTGAGCTCGCCCATCCCCGGAACCGTCGCGATCTCCTCGACCGACGCCTGCCGCAGCCGCTTGACCGATCCGAAGTGCCGCAGCAGCGCCGCCTGGCGAGCAGGTCCGAGCCCGGGCACGTCGTCGAGCACCGACGCCGTCATGCCCTTGCTGCGACGCCTGCGGTGCGCGGTGATCGCGAACCGGTGCGCCTCGTCACGCACCCGCTGGAGCAGGTACAGCCCCTCGGAGCTGCGCTGGAGGATCACCGGGTAGTCGTCGCCCGGCACCCAGACCTCCTCGAGGCGCTTGGCGAGCCCGCACAGCGCGACGTCGTCGATGCCCAGCTCGGCCAGCGCAGCCGCCGCGGCGGCGACCTGCGGCGGCCCGCCGTCGACGACGACGAGGTTGGGCGGGTACGCGAAACGCGTCGGCTTTCCGGTGCGCTCGTCGATCGGCCCGGACCGGGGCCGGCCGTCGTCGTCCAGGTCGTCCGCACCGAGCTCGAGATCCCGCGCCTCCGCACGGTCGCTGAGGTAGCGCCGGAACCGCCGCGTGATGACCTCGTGCATCGCCGCCGTGTCGTCGCGGGCGCCCTGCCCCTCCGGCCCACGGATGATGAACGAGCGGTACTCGCTCTTGCGTGCCAGCCCGTCCTCGAAGACGACCATGGAGGCCGACTGGTACGTGCCCTGGTTGTGCGAGACGTCGTAGCACTCGATGCGCAGCGGAGCGGATGGCAGGTCGAGGGCTTCCTGGAGCTCCTGGAGCGCCTGGCTCCGCGTCGTCAGGTCACCCGCGCGCCGCGTCCGGTGCAGGACCAGTGCGTGCTCGGCGTTCTGCTGGACCGTCGCGGCGAGCTCCCGCTTGTCGCCGCGCTGCGGGATGCGCACCTGGACGCGCGAGCCGCGCAGCCCCGACAGCCAGGTCTGCACCTGCTCGACGTCCGACGGCAGGACCGGCACGAGGACCTCGCGCGGGACGTTCGCACCATCGCCCTCCGCGCCGTAGACCTGCTGGAGCAGGTGCTCGACGAGGTCGGCGTCGTCGAGGTCCTCAACCTTCTCGACGACCCAGCCGCGCTGGCCGCGGATGCGACCGTCGCGGACGTGGAACACCTGGAACGCGGCCTCGAGCTCGTCGCCCGCCAGCGCGAAGATGTCCGCGTCCGTCCCGTCGGCGAGGACGACCGCGTTCCGCTCGGTCGCCCGCTCGAGGGTCGCGATGTCGTCGCGCAGCCGCGCGGCGCGCTCGTAGTCGAGCTCGGCGGCGGCCTCCTTCATGCGGGCGGTCAGCCGGCGCGTGAAGCGAGCCGCGTCCCCCGCCATGAAGTCGCAGAAGTCCTGCGCGAGCGCGTGGTGGTCGTCGGCGGAGATCCGTCCCACGCAGGGCGCAGAGCACTTGTCGATGTAGCCGAGCAGGCACGGCCGGCCCTGCTGCGCGGCACGCTTGAACACGCCCGAGGAGCACGTGCGGACCGGGAAGACCCGCAGCAGCAGGTCCACCGTCTCGCGGATGGCCCACGCGTGCGCGTACGGCCCGAAGTAGCGGGTTCCCTTGCGCTTGGCGCCACGCAGAACCTGCACGCGAGGGAACTCGTCGGCCATGGTCACCGCGAGGTACGGGTACGACTTGTCGTCGCGGTACTTGACGTTGAACCGCGGGTCGAACTCCTTGATCCACGAGTACTCGAGCGCGAGCGCGGCCACCTCCGTGGGGACGACCGTCCACTCCACCGCCGCCGCGGTCGTCACCATCGTGTACGTCCGCGGATGGAGGTTCGCCGGGTCCTGGAAGTAGCTGCTCAGACGCTGGCGCAGGCTCTTGGCCTTGCCGACGTAGACCACGCGTCCGTGCTCGTCACGGAACCGGTACACACCGGGCTGGTCCGGGATCTCCCCCGGTGCGGGGCGGTACGTGGCGGGATCGGCCATGGTGGCGAGCCTACGTCGCTGCACCGACAGGACCGGCCTCGAGCCCAGGGCCGCCACGCGGTCGCTGGCCACGGCAGTCCCGGTCCCGACGTGGCGAGCCGGACGTGCGCGGCGGGGTCAGGTCGCTACGGTGGGGTGATGGCGCTGCTGCACTCGTACTCGGTCGACCTCACGTGGACTGGCGCGGGGGTCAACGGCACAACCACGTACACGTCCTACGGGCGCGACCACGCGCTGACGTCGGGGGCCAAGCCGCCGCTGCCCGGCACGTCGGACCCGGGCTTCCGTGGCGATCCCGACCGGTGGTCGCCCGAGGACCTCATGGTCGGCGCCCTGTCCCAGTGCCACATGCTCTGGTTCCTGCACCTCGCCGCCTCGGCCGGCGTCGTCGTCGTCGGCTACACGGACAAGGCCTCGGGGACCATGCGGATCGAGGCCGCCGGCCACGGGCAGTTCACCGAGGTCGTGCTGCACCCGCGAGTCACCGTGCGGGGCCACGCGCTGCCCGACGGGTCGCCGATCGACGACGAGTTCCTGGCGGGCCTGCACCACGCCGCGCACGAGCACTGCTTCATCGCCCGGTCCGTCAACTTCCACGTGCGGCACGAGCCCGTGCCGGTCCTGGTCGAGACGAGCGCAGGGACCGCCGTTCCGTCCTGATCGGCGCGCGACGCTGCCTCACCCGCTCAGGCGCTGACCCGCGACTCCTCGGGAAGCAGCACCTCGGCGAGGAACCGGCCGGTGTGGCTCGCCTCGACCCCCGCAACGTGCTCGGGCGTTCCCTCGGCGATCACCATGCCGCCGCCGGAACCGCCCTCGGGGCCCATGTCGATGACCCAGTCGGCGTTCTTGATGACGTCGAGGTTGTGCTCGATCACGATGACGGAGTTGCCCTTGTCGACGAGCGACTGCAGCACGCCGAGCAGCTTGCGGATGTCCTCGAAGTGCAGGCCGGTCGTGGGCTCGTCGAGCACGTAGATCGTGCGGCCCGTCGAGCGGCGCTGCAGCTCGGAGGCGAGCTTGACGCGCTGCGCCTCGCCGCCCGAGAGCGTCGGTGCCGGCTGACCGAGCCGGACGTAGCCGAGTCCCACGTCGGTCAGGGTCTTGAGGTGGCGGCTGATCGCCGGGACGGCCGCGAAGAACTCGGCCGCCTCCTCGATCGGCATCGCCAGGACGTCGGCGACGGTCTTGTTCTTGAAGTGGACCTCGAGCGTCTCGCGGTTGTACCGAGCGCCGTGGCAGACCTCGCAGGGCACGTACACGTCGGGCAGGAAGTTCATCTCGATCTTGAGCGTGCCGTCTCCGGAGCAGGCCTCGCAGCGCCCGCCCTTGACGTTGAAGGAGAAGCGACCCGGCGTGTAGCCACGGACCTTCGCCTCGGTCGTCTCGGCGAACAGCCGACGGACGTGGTCCCAGACGCCGGTGTAGGTCGCCGGGTTGGATCGCGGCGTGCGCCCGATCGGCCCCTGGTCGACGTGCACGACCTTGTCGAGGTGCTCGAGCCCCGTGATGCGCCGGTGACGCCCGGCGACCTGCCGCGCGCCGTTGAGCTCGTTCGCGAGCACCGTGTACAGGATCGAGTTCACGAGGGTCGACTTGCCCGAGCCCGAGACGCCCGTCACGGCGGTGAGCGTCCCCAGCGGGAACGACACGTCGATGCCCTGCAGGTTGTGCTCGCGCGCACCCACCACGGTGAGCTGCCGCTTCTTGTCGATCGGCCGACGCTGCAGGGGCATCGGGATCGAGCGACGTCCCGACAGGTAGGCGCCCGTCACGGACTCTGCCGACGAGAGCAGGCCCGGCAGGTCGCCGGAGTGCACCACGCGACCGCCGTGCTCCCCCGCGCCCGGGCCGATGTCGACGATCCAGTCCGCGGTGCGGATGGTGTCCTCGTCGTGCTCGACCACGATGAGCGTGTTGCCGAGGTCCCGCAGGCGGGTCAACGTGTCGATCAGTCGCCGGTTGTCGCGCTGGTGGAGCCCGATCGACGGCTCGTCGAGGACGTAGAGCACGCCCACGAGGCCGGACCCGATCTGCGTCGCCAGGCGGATGCGCTGCGCCTCGCCGCCAGAGAGCGTCGCGGCAGGCCGCGTGAGCGAGAGGTAGTCGAGACCGACGTCGAGCAGGAAGCCGAGGCGAGCCTGGATCTCCTTGAGCACCTGCGCCGCGATCGCCCGCTCGCGCTCACCGAGCACGAGCGTGTCGAGGAAGTCGCGCGCCTCACGGATCGGCAGCTGGCAGACGTCGGCGATCGAGCGACCCCCCACCCGCACCGCGAGCACCTCGGGCTTGAGGCGAGCGCCCTCACAGACGGGGCACGGCACCTCCCGCATGAAGGCCTCGTACTTCTCCTTGCTCCAGTCCGAGTCGGTCTCGTTGTGCCGGCGCTCGAGGAACGTCATGACGCCCTCGAAGCCCGTCGAGTACTGACGCTCGCGTCCCCACCGGTTCTTGTAGCGGACCTTCACCTCGTGGTTCTGGCCGTACAGCACAGCGTCCTTCGCGCGCTGCGGGAGTGCCCGCCACGGGACGCTCGTCGAGAAGCCCATCTCCTGCCCGAGCGCCGTCAGGACGCGCAGGAAGTACTCGCTCGACGTCTGGGCCCAGGGCGCGACGGCGCCGTCCTCGAGCGAGAGCTCGTCGTTCGGGATCACGAGGTCGGGGTCCACCTCGAGCCGCGAGCCGATGCCGGTGCACTCGGGGCACGCGCCGTACGGGGCGTTGAACGAGAACGTGCGCGGCTCGATCTCGTCGAGAGTCAGCACGTGGTCGTTGGGGCACGCGCGGTGCTCGGAGAACCTGCGCTCGCGCCCGGGATCGTCGACGTCCGCGTCCACGAGCTCGACGACGAGCAGGCCGCCGGCCAGGTTGAGCGCCGTCTCCACCGAGTCGGTGAGTCGCCGCTGCACGCCCTCGCGGGACACGAGCCGGTCGACGACGACCTCGATGTCGTGCTTGAGCTTCTTCTCCAGGGTCGGCGGCGAGCTGAGCTGGATCACCTCGCTGTCCACCCGGGCACGGGCGAAGCCCTTGCTCTGCAGCTCGGTGAACAGGTCGGCGTACTCCCCCTTGCGACCGCGCACCACGGGTGCGAGCACCTGGTACTTGGTGCCCTCCGGGAGCTCGAGGAGCCGGTCGACGATCTGCTGGGGCGTCTGCGCGGTCACGCGCTCGCCGCACACGGGACAGTGCTGGGTGCCCGCGCGCGCGAACAGCAGGCGCAGGTAGTCGTACACCTCCGTGATGGTGCCGACCGTCGAGCGCGGGTTGCGGTTGGTCGACTTCTGGTCGATCGACACCGCGGGCGAGAGCCCCTCGATGAAGTCGACGTCGGGCTTGTCCATCTGGCCCAGGAACTGGCGCGCGTACGCGGACAGCGACTCGACGTACCGCCGCTGCCCCTCGGCGAAGATCGTGTCGAACGCGAGCGACGACTTGCCCGAACCTGACAGCCCCGTGAACACGATGAGCTTGTCGCGCGGGAGATCGAGGTCGACGTTGCGGAGATTGTGCTCGCGGGCGCCCTGCACCACCAGACGGTCATTCACGCCAGCGAGTGTACGTTCCGCCACTGACATTCGCACAGCTGTTCGATGAGAGCGGACAAGCCGAGTCGGGGTGCCGCGCGCGCCGGGACGCGCGATGCTGTGGAGCGATGACCACGGAACCGACCGTCACCAGCACCGACGCTGCAGCACCCATCGCCGACTACGCCGTGCTCGGCGACGGCCGCACCGCGGCGCTCGTCTCGCTGCGCGGCTCCGTCGACTGGCTCTGCCTGCCCGGCTTCGACTCCGCCGCCTGCTTCGCCGCCCTGCTCGGGACGCCGGAGCACGGCCGCTGGCTCCTCACGGTGCCGGACGCCGACGACGTCACGCGGCGGTACGTCGGCGACTCGTTCGTGCTCGAGACGACCTACGGTTCGCCGACCGGTACGGCAGTCGTCCGCGAGACGATGCCGCTCGGCGACGGCCGCGCAGACATCGTGCGCCGTATCGAGTGCACGAGCGGCGAGGTCGCCGTCCGTCACGAGTGGACGGTCCGGTTCGGGTACGGCGACATCGAGCCGTGGGTGCACCGCCTCACGGACGACTCCGGCGAGGACGCGCTGCGCGCGATCGCGGGACCTGACGCGCTGCTCCTGCGCGGCGACCGCCTCCCGCGCGCCGAGGACCACCACCACGTCGACTCCTTCACCCTCAGGGCAGGCGAGAGCGTCGAGCTCGCGCTGACCTGGATCCCGTCGTGGTCGCCGGTTCCCGAGCGGCTCACCATCCCCGACCGCATCGACGAGACGCTGATCGAGTGGGGGCTGTGGGCCCGGGCGAGCGACTACGCGGGCTCCTACCGCGCCGCCGTCATCCGCTCCCTGCTGGTGCTGCGCCTGCTGACCGACTCCGAGACGGGCGGCATCGTGGCGGCGCCCACGACGTCACTGCCCGAGGACTTCGGCGGCACGCGCAACTGGGACTACCGGTACTGCTGGTTGCGCGACGCGGCGATGACGCTCGAGGCGCTCCTCGAGCACGGCTACCGCGACGAGGCCACCGAGTGGCGCGACTGGCTCCTGCGAGCCGTCGCGGGCGACCCGGCAGACCTGCAGATCATGTACCGCGTCGACGGCGGCCGGGACCTGCCCGAGCGAGAGCTCGGGCACCTGCCGGGCTACGCCGGCTCGCGCCCGGTGCGCATCGGCAACGCCGCCGTCGGTCAGGTGCAGAACGACGTGCTCGGCGAGGTGATGTGCGCGCTCGCGCTGGCCCGCGACTGCGGCCTCCCCGACAGCCCGGAGTCGTGGAGCATGCAGCGACACCTGGTCGACGAGCTGGTGCAGCACTGGCGTGAGCCCGACCGCGGCATCTGGGAGGTGCGCGGCGACCCGCAGCACTTCACGCACTCGAAGGTCATGTCGTGGGCGGCGCTCGACCGCGCTGTCCGGGCGGTCGAGGAGCACGGCCTGGAGGGTCCGGCCGACGAGTGGCGGCGCGTGCGCGAGGCCATCCGGGACGACGTGCTCGAGCACGCCTGGGACGCCGAGCTGGGGACGTTCGTGCAGGCCTACGGGGCGAAGCACGTCGATGCCGCGCTGCTCGCCATCGCGGCCGTGGGCTTCCTCCCTCCGGACGACCCGCGCCTGCTGTCGACGATCGCTGCCGTGCGGCGCGACCTGGAAATCGCTCCCGGCCTGCTGCGCCGCTATCCCACCGACGAGACCGACGACGGCGTCGGCGGCGACGAGCACGCGTTCCTGGCGTGCTCGTTCTGGCTCGCCGACGCGCTCGCCCGGGTCGGCGACATCGACGGTGCCGAGCAGCTCCTCGACATCCTGATCGGGTTGACGAACGACGTCGGCCTGCTGGCCGAGCAGTACGACCCGAAGGGCAGGCGAATGGCCGGGAACATGCCGCAGGCCCTGTCGCACCTCGCGCTCGTGCGCGCCGTGCACAGCCACGACCACGCGGTGAGGGTGCGCGGCGCATGACGTACACGGGCGACGTCGCGAACGGCGGTGCCAGCGACCTGCGGGTCCTCGACGAGGTCGAGATCCGCAAGGCGTCGGTCGGGCCCATGGACAACAACGCCTACCTCCTGACCTGCCGCCGCGACGGTGCACAGGTGCTGATCGACGCGGCCGACGACCCCGACCGCCTCGTCGCGCTCGTGCGTGAGGGATCCGGCTCGGCCGGCCTGGACGTCGTCGTGACCACGCACCGCCATCCCGACCACTGGCGCGCGCTGCGGTCCGTCGTCGCGGTCACCGGTGCCGACGTGGCCGTCGGTGTCGACGACGCCGACGCCGTCGCGGAGGGCGCCGACGTCCCCGTCACGACCAGGCTCCACGACGGCGACACCCTCACGTTCGGGCAGGTCGCGCTCGAAGTCGTGGCACTACGCGGGCACACGCCGGGCTCGGTCGCCCTGGTCTACCGCGAGCCGTCGGGCGCCTCTGCCCCCGGTGCCGTGGCGGGCCGCGTTCACGTCTTCACGGGCGACTCGCTCTTCCCGGGCGGCGTCGGCGCCACCCGGGGCGACGCCGAGGCGTTCACGCGGCTGATGGACGACGTGACGGAGCGCATCTTCGACCGATTCGACGACGAGACATGGGTGTACCCGGGCCACGGCGCCGACACGACGCTCGGCGCCGAGCGAGCGTCGCTGGCGGAGTGGCGTTCCCGGGGCTGGTGACCGTGGCACGCGCGTAGTCTCCGCGTGTGCTTCTCGCCCGTGCCGACCACAACGACCTGCTCCATACGGCCCGCTCCGCCGGGATTGACGCTCTCGTCGGGCCGACGGACGAGCGTGGGTGGACGACGGTGCACGCGGACGCCGAGCTCGACCTCGCACGCCGCTTCTCCGAGTGGGTCATCGAAGATTCGGACGGCCCCGAAGCCGGGCTCCACCTACGCGTTGGCGCCGCGCAGCACACGCTGTCCTGGCTCTGGCGTGACGACGTCGAGGTCCCTGACGTCACGGGCGATGTCCTGGCGGTCGCGCGCATCCTCGCCGAGACGTTCGGCGAGAGCCATGAGGCAGAACGCGTACTCGACCGCCTCATGGTCCCCGCCACCGACCACGACTGGCTCTTACGAGCTCTCGGGCTGCGACTCCCCGAGCTGGAGGAGCTCGGCCCTAGCGTGGCGCTGGTCGCTGTGCAAGCTCCCGAGTCCGACGTCCGAGTCGCAGCGGCGATCGCCGGGCCGGCACGAATCCTCGACGCGGGCGAGGGGTGGTGGCTCGCGGCGGCTGAGCCGGCGCACCAGCGCGAGGACCACCTCCCCTCGTGGGAGCTCGCGTGGGCCACGGCAGACATGACGAGTCGCCGCGTCCCCGTGCTCTACGTGGGTCGTCGCGACGCAGAGCGGACCGTCCTGCTCATGACGCGAAGCGAGCACCGGCCCGTCGCCGGTTGGGACCTGCGCTGGGAGTCGTCGACGGACTCATCCAGCGACCGGTACGCCGCTCTCGCCGCACGTCTGGGCGAGGCCGAGGTCCCCGCGCACGCCCGTGCGCTCTTGCGGCGCCGTTCGGCACCCGACGGTCTCGCCACACTCTGTGGCATGTTCGGAGTGCCCACTGCTGTCGCAGAAGTCCTCGAGAACCCAGCCTTGCTGACAGCCGGCGAGCTGGTCCAGCGGTCCAGCCCGGTGAGTGCATGGTGGACCGCGGTCCGCGAAGCCGCCCGCGTGGATGAGGCACAGCCGCGCGGCGTCACAGTCAGGAGACTCACCATCGCGGTGCTGGGCGTGCTGCTCGAGGCCGTCGTCGTGGCCTACTTCGTCGCGATGGCTCTCACCGACGGTCACCTGACCGGCGAAGGTCCGCTCGACAGGTCCGACTGGTGGTTCATCGTGATCGTCACGCCGATCGCACTCGCGTCGCTGGTGTGGTGCGCGCTCGTCGCACGTCGGGCGTTTCGCGGGTTGCGTGCTTCCCCGGGCGGCGAGTCACAGTCTGGCTAGAAGGTGCATGTCCGCGGTGGGGCGCGCTCAGCTGGCGGGCGGCCCGAGGATCGACGTCGCGATCGTCGCGTGCGCGGACTCGTCGTCCGACGGGTGGTAGATGCCGGCCAGCACGTCCCGGTACAGCCGGATCAGCTCGCTGCCCGACGAGTACCCGCCTCCCCCGGACACCCGCAGCGCGAGGTCGACGACCACCCGCGCGGACTCGGTGGCGCGGACCTTGAGCCCGACGAGCTGCGCGAACCACCGCGCTCCGTGGTCGGCCTGCTCGTCGACGTCGCGGGCGAGCGCGAAGACCTGCAGCTCGGCGCCGTCCTGCGCCAGTGCGGCGTCCGCAACCTTCCACCGGATGTCCGGGTCCTGGTCGTAGGTGCGACCGTCGTACTTCATCGAGGTGCGACGCCGTGTGGCAGCCGCCCCGAGCTCGAGCGCTCGTCGGCCGATGCCGGTGTAGACGGCGGCGAGCAGCACCTCGAAGACGGCGAACAGCGCGAAGATGAACGGGTCGACACTCGGCCCGGGCGGCAGCGCGCGATAGACGTGCTCGGGCGCGGCCGACGCGCCGTCGAGCACCGTCGACGTCGACTGCGTCGCGCGCATGCCCAGGGTGTCCCAGTCGTCCTTGCTCGTCGTCCCGTCGCGGCCGACGACCCCGTGGACCAGACGCGGCCCGTCGGGGTGGTCCTCGTCGAGGCCGAACGTCGCCAGGCGCGTCCAGACGGGCGACAGCGACGTGAAGATCTTGGTGCCGAAGAAGCGGTAGCCGCCGTCGGGCTGCCGCTCGGCGCGGGTCCGGGAGCCGAACATCACGAGGTCGTTGCCCGCCTCCGAGTTGCCGAACGCGAACACCTCGCCGGCAGCCGCGTCGCGCAGGATGAACGCGGTCGACTCGTCACCGCGGCCGACGAGAAGCGCGGCGAGCCCGGTGACGACGAGGTGCATGTTCACGGCGAGCGCCGTCGCCGGAGCGGCAGCGGCGAGCCGGACCTGCTCGCGCGCGACCTCTTCGAGCGTCAGGCCCGCACCGCCGAGCTCGACGGGGACGAAGGCGCGCAGGTACCCGACCTCGGACAGCTCGCGCAGGTCGTCGTGCGGGAACGTGTTGGCCGCGTCGTGCAGCGGGGCACGCTCGTGGATGCGGTCCAGCAGGTCGTCGGTCAGCAGGGTGCGGGGCATGTCAACCCACCTTGTCGGGGTCGGAACCGAACCGCGTTCCGCGGTCGAGGGAGGCGATGCTGGCGTGGTCGTCGGGCGTCAGAACGAATCCGTGGACGTCCAGGTTGGCGCGGATGCGCGCGGGCGTGACCGACTTCGGGATCACGCCGATCCCGAGGTCGAGGTGCCACCGCAGCACGACCTGCGCCGGCGACACCCCGTGGGCGGCGGCGATCGCCACGATCGTCGGGTCCGCGAGCACGCTGCCGCGCCCGAGCGGCGACCACGCCTGCGTCACGATGCCGTGCTCGGCGTGGAACGCCCGCAGCTCGCGCTGCTGCAGGTACGGGTGCAGCTCGATCTGGTTGAGGACCGGAACCACGCCGGAGTCGGCGATGACCGCCTCGAGATGGCTGCGCTGGAAGTTCGACACCCCGACCGAGGCCACCCGCCCCTCGTCGCGGAGCTCGAGCAGCGCCCGCCACGTCTCCACGAACAATCCCCGCGCGGGGCACGGCCAGTGGATCAGGTACAGGTCGGGCGCCGATCCGAGCCTGTCGGCCGACGCGTCGAACGCCACCCGTGCCCGACGGCGGCCGTGCGCGTCGTTCCAGAGCTTGGTCGTCACGTAGACGTCGGAGCGCTGCAGGCCGGAGGCACGCAGCGCGCGCCCGACACCGCGTTCGTTGCCGTACAGCGTCGCCGTGTCGACCAGGCGGTAGCCGGCGTCCAGCGCCGCGGCGACCGCGGGCTCGGCCGCCGCGTCGTCGACCTTGTAGACGCCCAGTCCGACGGCAGGGATCGTCGTTCCGTCTCGCAGGTCCAGCACCGGGATGGTCACCCTGCCACTTTGCCACCACGTGCGGCGACCACGTGCGGCAGGATGGCGCCATGCCCACATTTGCCGTGACCTACACCTATGACGAGCGCAACGACGTGCGGGACATCTTCCGCGCCGAGCACCGCGAGTACATGGCGCTCCTCGAGGAGCAGGGCACCCTGCTGTTCTCGGGTCCCTACGTCGACGGTGCGCCGGGCGCGCTGCTGGGCTTCCGGGCCGACGACGAGGCCGCCCTCGCGCAGGCGCTCGCCGCCGACCCGTTCGCCCGCGAAGGACTCATCGCCTCGACCGACATCCGCTCATGGCTCGTCGTGCGGGGACCCTGGGCGCAGTCCTGAGCCCCCTCAGGTCCGGTCGGAGGCCGTGAGCTCGCCGACGCGGCCGTCGCGCCGGGTCTTCGCGAGGCTCGCGACCGTGGCAACGGCGAGGGTGCCCAGGATGACCGACAGCGAGAGCCAGATCGGGATCTCCGGGGCCCACGTCACCGGCTCGCCGCCGTTGACGAACGGGAGCTCGTTGACGTGCAGCGCGTGCAGGACGAGCTTGACGCCGATGAACGCGAGGATCACCGACAGGCCCTGCGAGAGGTACACCAGGCGGTCGAGCAGGCCACCGATGAGGAAGTAGAGCTGGCGCAGGCCGAGGAGCGCGAACGCGTTCGCCGTGAACACGATGTACGGCTCGGTGGTGAGCCCGTAGATCGCGGGGATCGAGTCGAGCGCGAACAGGATGTCCGTCGAGCCGATGGCCACCATGACCACGAGCATCGGCGTGAGGAACCGCTTGCCGTCGATCCGCGTGGTGAGGCGGTCGCCGTGGTACTCGTCGGTGGTCGGGACGACGCGCTTGAGCAGACGGACGACGGCCCCGTCGCCAGCATCGTCGTCCTTCGCGTGCTCGTCATCGGGTGCGTGGCTCTCGCGAACCAGCTTGATCGCGGTGTAGACGAGGAACGCGCCGAACACGTAGAAGACCCACGAGAACTGCTCGATCGCGGCCGCCCCCGCCAGGATGAACGCCGTCCGCAGCAGCAGCGCGATCGCGACGCCGACCAGGAGCACCTTCTGCTGGTACTCCCGGGGCACCGCGAACTTCGTCATGATGATGAGGAACACGAACAGGTTGTCGACCGAGAGCGACTTCTCGGTCACGTAGCCGGCGAAGTACTCGGTGCCGCTCCCCCAACCCCACACGACGCCCACCACGACGCCGAAGGCGAGCGCGAGCGCGATGTAGAACGCGGACCACTTCGCCGACTCGGCGAACGTCGGGGCGTGCGGCTTGCGGACGTGCGCGAAGAAGTCGAAGAAGATCAGGCCGACGACGCCGAGCGCGGTGACGAGCCAGACCCAGGTGGGGATATCCATGTGAACCTCCGGTATCGAGACATGCTTCGGTACCGAAGGTCTCCCCCACCCGACGACAGGTCGCGGGCCGCACGTTCCGGGCCCTCACCGTCGAGGACCGTGCTGACGGAACATTGCGCTTGTGGGGTACTCCCCTTCAACGTCGCTGACACTACGTGACGAATGCCCGCACGTCGCGGGGTCCCGCGTGTCGCGCACCCGGGCGTGTCGGCGGGCGCGAACTCACCGCGCTGGCCGATCTCCCGTCGGCGGGCTCACTGCACGCAGAACTCGTTCCCCTCCGGGTCCAGCATCACGACCCAGAACCCGCCGTTCTCCTCCATCTCGTACACCCGGGTCGCGCCGAGGGCCTCGAGCTCGCCCACGCGCGCACGCACGGCGCCGGGCCGCTCCTCCCGGGGCAGGCCAGCAGCGACGCCGACGTCGAGGTGGACGCGGTTCTTCGCCGACTTCGGCTCCGGAACCTTCTGGAACCACAGCCGCGGCCCGACGCCCTCGGGGTCGACGACGGCGTACGCCGAGTCGCGCTGGTCGAGCGGGACGCCCATGGCGTCGAGCGCCTCGTCCCACGTGGCGAAGCCTGGCGGTGGGGCATCCTCGACGTAGCCGAGGGCCTGCGCCCAGAAGGCACCCAAGCTCGGAGGATGCGCCGCGTCGAACGTCACCTGGATCCGGACTGCCATCTCTGCCCCTTCCGCTCGGACCCGGTCGGGTCCGTTCCACTCGGTCAGGCCGTGGCGGCCTGCATCTGGCGTAGCTCCTTCTTCATCCCGGAGATCTCGTCGCGCAGGCGGGCTGCGAGCTCGAACTGCAGCTCGGCCGCGGCCGCGTGCATCTGGTCCGAGAGGTCCTGGATCAGGCCTGCGAGCTCACCGGCAGCCGCGCCGGTCAGACGCGTCCGCTCGTCGCGCGGTGCCGCCTTCGACCCGAAGCCCGGCACGGGTGCCTTGCCGCGGCTCGTCTGGCGCGCGGCGCCGCCGAGCAGCTCGGCGGTGTCCGCGTCCTCCCGGGCGAGCAGGTCGGTGATGTCACCGATCTTCTTGCGCAGCGGCGTCGGGTCGATGCCGTGCTCGAGGTTGTAGGCGATCTGCTTCTCGCGTCGCCGGTCGGTCTCCTCGATGGCCAGCGCCATCGCCGCGGTGATCTTGTCCGCGTACATGTGGACCTGGCCGGACACGTTTCGGGCGGCACGCCCGATCGTCTGGATGAGGGACTTGCCCGAGCGGAGGAACCCCTCCTTGTCCGCGTCGAGGATCGCCACGAGCGACACCTCGGGCAGGTCGAGACCCTCGCGCAGGAGGTTGATGCCGACCAGCACGTCGTACTCCCCGGTGCGCAGCTCGCGCAGCAGCTCGACGCGACGCAACGTGTCGACCTCGGAGTGCAGGTAGCGCACCCGCACGCCCTTCTCCAGGAAGTAGTCGGTGAGGTCCTCGGCCATCTTCTTGGTCAGGGTCGTGACCAGCACACGCTCGTCGCGCTCGACCCGGTCGTGGATCTCGCCGAGCAGGTCGTCGATCTGTCCCTTGGTCGGCTTGATGATGACCTCGGGATCGACCAGGCCCGTCGGCCGGATGATCTGCTCGACCACGCCGTCAGCCATCGAGAGCTCGTAGTCGCCCGGTGTGGCCGACAGGTACACGGTCTGACCGATGCGCTCGACGAACTCCTCCCAGCGAAGCGGCCGGTTGTCCGTCGCGCTCGGGAGGCGGAAGCCGTGGTCGACGAGCGCACGCTTGCGTGACATGTCGCCCTCGAACATCGCCCCGATCTGCGGAACCGTCACGTGCGACTCGTCGATGACGAGCAGGAAGTCCTCGGGGAAGTAGTCGATGAGCGTGTTCGGCGCCGAACCCGCCGAGCGGCCGTCGATGTGGCGCGAGTAGTTCTCGATGCCCGAGCACGAGCCGATCTGCCGCATCATCTCGATGTCGTAGGTGGTGCGCATGCGCAGCCGCTGCGCCTCGAGGAGCTTGTTCTGGCGCTCCAGCTCCGCGAGCCGGCTCTCGAGCTCCGACTCGATGCCGCCGATCGCGCGTTCCATCCGCTCAGGACCCGCCACGTAGTGCGTGGCCGGGAAGATGTGCATCTGCTGCTCGTTGCGCACCACGTCGCCCGTGAGCGGGTGCAGCGTGGCAATGGCCTCGATCTCGTCGCCGAAGAACTCGATCCGGATCGCCAGCTCCTCATACACCGGGATGATCTCGACCGTGTCACCACGGACGCGGAACGTGCCGCGCGTGAACGCCATGTCGTTGCGGGTGTACTGCATCTGCACGAAGCGGCGCAGCAGCTGGTCGCGGTCGACCTGGTCCCCCACGCTCAGGGTGACCATGCGGTCGACGTACTCCTGAGGCGTGCCGAGGCCGTAGATGCACGACACCGAGGCGACGACGACCACGTCGCGCCGCGTCAGGAGCGAGCTCGTCGCCGAGTGGCGCAAGCGCTCGACCTCGTCGTTGATCGACGAGTCCTTCTCGATGTAGGTGTCCGTCTGCGCGATGTACGCCTCGGGCTGGTAGTAGTCGTAGTACGAGACGAAGTACTCGACCGCGTTGTTGGGCAGCAGCTCGCGGAACTCGGTGGCGAGCTGCGCCGCGAGCGTCTTGTTGGGCGCCATCACGAGCGTCGGCCGCTGCACCTGCTCGATGAGCCACGCCGTCGTCGCGGACTTGCCGGTGCCGGTGGCGCCGAGCAGCACGATGTCCTTCTCGCCCGCGCGCAACCGCTTGGACAGGTCGGCGATGGCGGACGGCTGGTCCCCCGACGGGGTGTACTCCGAGATGACCTCGAACGGCGCTACCGTCCGCTGCAGGTCGGTGACTGGACGCATGCCCTCACGGTACGTCCCGCCACTGACACAGACGCTCCGAGAGAGGTCACTCCCCGCTGACGAGCGTGACGAGCACCTGCGGGTCTTCGCCCACGACGCCCGACACGAACCAGTCCATGTACGACTCGTAGGCCGTGAACGCGACGATCTTGCGCTTCGCCGCGGGCATCAGGCCCGAGACCCCGCCCTTGACGTTGAAGCTCGTGATGACGGTGCGCGACGAGGTGCGACCGAGCGCGCGGTCGATGTGGACCTCGAACCGCATGAGCTCCTTGCCCTCGATGTGGTCACGCACGGAGAGCTCGACGACCGCGAGCGAGCGGGCCTCGACACGAACCCGACCGGCCGGGTCGTCGACCGAGGCGGCTGCCTTCGCGGCCAGCTCGGCAACCCGGCTGACGGGCAACGACGTGCCCAGGGACAGCGATGCACGGGTCTGGGTGGGCTTGGTCATGTGGTGCTCCTCCGACTGAGCGAGACACCTGGGGGTGCGGTGTCCGCTGTGACGAACCGCACACTAACTGACGCTCACCCGTCTGAGCCACGCCGAGTCCGTATCCTCCCGGTGCCGCGTCCGGATCCTCCAGGTACGGCTGACCCGCACGGGTGAGACCGCCGCGGCGGGTGCGCTCAGGGGGTCTCGGCGGCCAGCTCGTCCGCGGTCTCGACCGCGAGCCGATCCCAGAACTCGTCGACCTGCGCGCGCAGGTGCTCGGCGCTGCCGGACCCGTCGAGCACGACGTCGGCGACCTCGAGACGCTCCGCGTCGCTCGCCTGCGCGGCGATCCTCGACTCGGCCTCTGCGCGCGTCAGGCCGCGACCCGCGACGAGGCGCTCCACGCGCAGGATGGCAGGTGCGTGCACGACGACCAGCACGTGGAACGCGTCGGCCTGACCGGTCTCGATGAGCAGCGGGATGTCGTGCACGACGACGGCGCCGTGGTCCGCCACGGCGGCGGCCGCCTCGCGCTCCGCCGAGAGGCGCCGCACGATCGGGTGCACGATCGCGTTGAGGCGCGCGCGGGCGTCGTCGTCCGTGAACACGAGGGCGCCGAGCGCGCCGCGGTCGAGCGAGCCGTCGGAAGCCAGCACCTGCGGGCCGAACTCGTCGAGCACGGCCTCGAGACCCGCCGAGCCCGGCGCGACCGCCTCGCGGGCGAGCACGTCCGAGTCGATGACGACCGCTCCGAGCTCCCCGAGACGCGCCGCGGCCACGGACTTCCCGCTGGCGATCCCTCCGGTCAGCCCGATGCGTTGCATCAGCCCATCCTGCCCGAGACGCCGACGGGCCGGCCACCCGAAGGTGACCGGCCCGTCGAGACCAGGTCGAGGACCTGGCCGGTGAATCAGTTGCCCGTGAGCTTCTCGCGCAGTGCGGCGAGCGCCTCGTCGGACGCGAGCGTGCCCGCAGCCTCCTCGGTGGACGAGGAGTACGACGACGCGGAAGCGACCGGGGCGGACGAGGAGGACGAGCCGCCTGCGTTCTCGCCACCGGCAGCAGCGTCGGCGTCAGCCTTCGCGGCGTCGGCGACCTGCTTGCGGTGCGCCTCCCAACGCTCGTGGGCGGCCGCGTACTGGCCCTCCCACGTCTCACGCTGCGACTCGAAGCCCTCGAGCCACTCGTTCGTCGTCGGGTCGAAGCCCTCGGGGTACTTGTAGTTGCCGGCCTCGTCGTACTCCGCCGCCATGCCGTACAGCGCGGGGTCGAAGTCCTCGGACGCGGGGTCGAAGCCCTCGTTCGCCTGCTTGAGCGACAGCGAGATGCGGCGACGCTCCAGGTCGATGTCGATGACCTTGACGAAGACGTCGTCGTTGACCTGGACGACCTGCTCCGGGATCTCGACGTGGCGCACGGCCAGCTCCGAGATGTGCACGAGGCCCTCGATGCCGTCCTCGACGCGCACGAACGCACCGAACGGGACGAGCTTGGTGACCTTGCCCGGGACGACCTGGCCGATGGCGTGCGTGCGGGCGAATGCCTGCCACGGGTCCTCCTGCGTCGCCTTCAGCGACAGGGAGACACGCTCGCGGTCGAAGTCGACGTCGAGAACCTCGACGGTGACCTCCTGGCCGACCTCGACGACCTCGGACGGGTGGTCGATGTGCTTCCAGGACAGCTCGGAGACGTGCACGAGGCCGTCCACTCCACCCAGGTCCACGAACGCACCGAAGTTGACGATCGAGGACACGACACCGGGGCGGACCTGGCCCTTCTGGAGCGTCTGCAGGAAGGTCGAGCGGACCTCCGACTGCGTCTGCTCGAGCCACGCACGACGCGACAGGACCACGTTGTTGCGGTTCTTGTCGAGCTCGATGATCTTCGCCTCGATCTCCTTGCCGACGTACGGCTGGAGGTCGCGGACGCGACGCATCTCCACCAGCGAGGCGGGCAGGAAGCCGCGCAGGCCGATGTCGAGGATGAGGCCACCCTTGACGACCTCGATGACGGTGCCGGTGACGACGCCGTCCTCCTCCTTGACCTTCTCGATCGTGCCCCAGGCGCGCTCGTACTGTGCGCGCTTCTTGGACAGGATCAGGCGGCCTTCCTTGTCCTCCTTCTGGAGGACGAGGGCCTCGACTGCGTCGCCGACCTTGACAACGTCTCCGGGGTCCACGTCGTGCTTGATGGACAGCTCACGGGACGGGATGACGCCCTCGGTCTTGTAACCGATGTCGAGAAGGACCTCGTCGCGGTCGACCTTGACGATGGTGCCCTCGACGATGTCGCCATCGTTGAAGTACTTGATGGTGGCGTCGATCGCGGCGAGGAAGTCCTCGGCCGAGCCGATGTCGTTGATCGCGACCTGCGGGGAGGCGGGCTTCGCGGGGGTGGTGATGCTCATGTAGGGATGGGCTCCGTTGCGGACAGGAAGTTGTTCGGACAGGTTGACGGGCCGACGACAGTTGATTCGAGAAGGAATCGAACCGGAACACCCACGGTCAGGATCGTGCGGGTTTCACCGGAAGAAGGCGCGCGGCACCGCCGTCTACCTTATCGTCGCTTCGTCGGGCGGGTCAAAGCGGTCGAACGTGCCTACGCCAGGGCGCGGGCGACGCTGAGCAGCTCGTCCGGGACGTACTTGACCTTCCCCGCGATCTCGCTGAGCGGCACCATCTCGACGTGCTCGCCACGCAGAGCCGTCATCACGCCCGACTCGCCGCGCGTGATGGCGTCGATGGCCGCGACCCCGAAGCGGGAACCGAGGATGCGGTCGCTCGGCGTCGGCGTCCCGCCGCGCTGGATGTGCCCCAGCACGGTGACGCGGGTGTCGAAGCCGGTGCGCGCCTCGATCTCGGTCTTGAGCCGCTCGCCGATGGCGCCGGCGACGATCTCGCCGAACTTGCCCATCTGGGTCTCGTAGTGCATCGCCGTGCCCTCGGCCGGCACCGCGCCCTCGGCGACGACGACGATCGAGAAGCTCGCGTGGGCCCGGTGGCGGTGCTTGAGGAAGCGCTCGATCTTGTCGATGTCGAACGGCGCCTCCGGCGCCAGCACGAGCTCGGCGCCGCCCGCGATGCCCGACGTCGCCGCGATCCAGCCGGCGTGACGGCCCATGACCTCGACGATCATGACGCGGTTGTGGCTCTCGGCGGTCGTGTGGATGCGATCGATCGCCTCGGTCGCGATCGAGACCGCCGTGTCGAAGCCGATCGACTGGTCGGTGCCCCACACGTCGTTGTCGATCGTCTTCGGGATGGCGACGATGCGGACGCCCGCCTCCGCCACCTTGCTCGCGGCGTGCAGCGTGCCGTCGCCGCCGATGCAGATCAGCGCCTCGATCTTCTCGGCCTCGAGGGTCGCGAGCACGGCGTCGATCCCGCCGTCGTCCGCGTGGGGGTGGAAGCGCGCGGTACCGAGCAGCGTGCCGCCGACGGGCAAGACGTTGCGGATCAGCTGACGCGTCAGCGGGACCGAGTAGCCGTCGACGACGCCCTTCCAGCCGTTGCGGAAGCCGATGATCGAGTGGCCGTACTCGCCTTCACCGTGCTTGACCACGGCGCGGATCGCGGCGTTCAGTCCGGGAACGTCACCGCCACCGGTCAGTAGTCCGACTCGCACGTGGGTACTCCTTCGTCGCGGGGATGCGGGGGGGCTGGTGCGCGTCGTCGAGCGCCTGCCCTGCCAGCCTAACCAGCGGCGACGCCGCAGAGCATGCCTTCGGTCCCAGTTGGTCGGCCAGACTGTCCCCATGGACGCCGACGCACCTGAGCCCGAGTCGATGCAGACGGTGGGCTACCACGCGGTCGACCCCGACGCGGCGTCCGACTCGGGCCGCGACTGGTGGGATGCGAACGCGTCCGAGTACCTCGAGGAGCACGGCGCCTTCCTCGGCGGGGCCGACTTCGTCTGGTGCCCGGAGGGGCTGCGCGAGGAGGACGCCAGGCTCCTGGGCGACGTCCGCGGCGCCCGCGTGCTGGAGGTCGGCGCCGGCGCGGCGCAGTGCTCGCGATGGCTCGTCGGCCAGGGCGTGGAGGTCGTCGCGACGGACGTCGCGCACGGGATGCTGCGCGCAGGCCTCGCCTACGACGAGTCCGCCGGGCTCCGCACCCCGCTCGTCGTCGCGGACGCCCGCGCACTGCCCTTCCCCGACGACAGCTTCGACGTCGCGTTCACCGCGTACGGCGCGATCCCGTTCGTGCCCGATGCCGATCGCATCCACCGCGAGGTCGCGCGCGTGCTGCGACCGGGAGGCCGGTGGGTGTTCTCGGTGACCCACCCCGTGCGCTGGGCCTTCCCCGACGACCCGGGCGAGGCGGGCCTGACGGCTGCGCGGCCGTACTTCGACCGCCGGCCGTACGTCGAGATCGGCGAGTCGGGGCGCGTGCTGTACGCCGAGTTCCACCGCACGCTCGGCGACCACGTGCGCGAGCTCGCGGACGCGGGCTTCGTCCTCGAGCGTCTCGTCGAGCCCGAATGGCGGCAGGGGCACGACGCGATCTGGGGCGGCTGGTCGCCGCTGCGCGGGGCGCTGCTGCCCGGCACGGCCATCTTCGTGACGCACCTCGGCCCGGGGTGACCCGCGCGGGGCCACCCCGGACGACTGCTCAGTGCACGACCGCCTTCTCGGAGCCGGCGCCGGTGAGCGACCGGACCTCCATCTCCGCGTACTTCTCGGCCGAGGACTTGCCCTTGCTGATGTAGGTCCCGAAGATGCCGAGCAGGAACGCGAGCGGGATCGTGATCAGGCCCGGGTTCTCCAGGTCGATCAGGTGGAAGTCGACCGACGTGTCCTTGATCATCGACAGGCTGTCGCCCGTCACCGGGTCGACCTTGCCCGACACGACCGGCGAGAACGTGATGAGCACGAGGCACGAGATCAGGCCTCCGTACATGCTCCACAGCGCACCCGAGGTGTTGAACCGCTTCCAGAACAGCGAGTAGAGGATGGTCGGCAGGTTGGCGCTGGCCGCGACGGCGAAGGCGAGCGCGACGAGGAACGCCACGTTCTGACCGTTGGCGAAGATCCCGCCGATGATCGCTAGCAGACCGATCGCGACGACCGTGATCCGGGCGACCCGCACCTCACCATCGGGCCGGATCTGACCGTGCTTGATCACCGACGCGTAGATGTCGTGCGCGAAGGAGGTCGCCGCCGTGATCGTCAGCCCCGCGACCACCGCGAGGATCGTCGCGAACGCCACCGCCGAGATCAGGCCCAGCAGGATCGTGCCGCCGAGCTCGAACGCGAGCAGTGGCGCCGCCGAGTTCACGCCTCCTGGCGCCGCCTTGATGGCCTCGGGCCCGACGAGCGCACCCGCGCCGTAGCCGAGCACCAGCGTGAAGAGGTAGAAGATGCCGATCAGCCAGATCGCCCAGACCACCGACCGCCTCGCCTCCTTGGCCGTCGGCACCGTGTAGAACCGCATGAGCACGTGTGGCAGCCCGGCCGTGCCGAGCACCAGGGCGAGCGCGAGGGACAGGAAGTTGAGCTGGCTCATCGACGTGGCGCCGTACTGCTTGCCGGGCGCGATGAGCGCCTCGCCGCCCTCGCCGGCCTTGTCGATCGCTCCCTGCAGGAGGTCGGAGAAGTTGAAGCCGTACTTCGACAGCACCCAGACGGTCATCACGGCGGCACCGGCGATGAGCAGGATCGCCTTGATGATCTGCACCCACGTGGTGCCCTTCATGCCGCCGACCAGGACGTAGAGGATCATCAGCGCGCCCACGACGGCGATCACGACGCCCTGCGCAGCGGTGCCGTCGATCCCGAGCAGCAGTGCGACCAGTCCCCCGGCGCCGGCCATCTGGGCGAGCAGGTAGAAGAAGACGACTGCGAGCGTCGCGAGCGATGCAGCCATGCGGACGGGTCGCTCCTTGAGGCGGAACGACAGGACGTCCGCCATCGTGAACTTGCCCGTGTTGCGCAGGAGCTCGGCGACGAGGAGCAGGGCGACGAGCCAGGCGACCAGGAAGCCGATCGAGTACAGGAAGCCGTCGTACCCGTTGATGGCGATCGCGCCGCAGATGCCGAGGAACGACGCGGCGGACAGGTAGTCGCCGGCGATCGCGGTGCCGTTCTGCGGGCCCGTGAACGAGCGGCCCGCTGCGTAGTAGTCGGCCGCGGTCTTGTTGTTGCGCGACGCCCGGAACACCACGACGAGGGTGATCGCGACGAAGACGCCGAAGATCGCGATGTTGACCGCGGGCTCGCCGATCTGCTCGGACTCGGCGGCGGCGTGGACGACGGCGCTCATGCGGCACCCCCGTCGACGGTGCCTTCCTCGATGTGCAGGCGCAGCCGCTCGGCGACCGCGTCCTGCCGATTGTTGGCCCAGCGGGCGTAGATCATCGTGATGACGAAGGTGCTGACGAACTGGCCGAGGCCGAGCAGCAGGCCCACCGTGATGTTGCCCCAGACCTTCTGCGCCATGAAGTCGTGCGCGTAGTCGGCGAGCAGCACGTAGACGAAGTACCAGGTCAGGAACAGTGCCGTCATCGGGAAGACGAAGTTGCGAAATCGGCGCTTGAGCGCCTGGAACTCGTCGCTGCGTTGGACGCGTTGGTAGTCGGTCTCGAGACCGCCGGCAGATTCGCTCACTGCGCCTCCAGGGGTGCGGGGCGGCCACGTTGCCGCCGCGCACCACCCTGTCGCATTTCACCCGGTTCGCACCTTGAAATCGCGGCGATGGCGTGCATCACCCGATCGAGTGGTGCGTCAGTGACCCGCCTCGTGCCAGCTCGCGCCCACCCCGACGCTCACGTCGAGCGGCACGCTGAGCGGACCGCCGGGGACCGAGTTCCCGGCCGCACCCATCTGGGCGCGCAGCAGCGCGTCCACGGCCTCGCGCTCACCGGGGGCGACCTCGACGACGAGCTCGTCGTGCACCTGGAGCAGGAGCCTCGACTGCATCCCCTGCTCGCGCAGCTCGGCGTCGACCCCGAGCATCGCGACCTTGATCAGGTCCGCAGCACTCCCCTGGATCGGCGCGTTGAGCGCCATGCGCTCGGCGACCTCGCGTCGCTGCCGGTTGTCGCTCGTGAGGTCCGGCAGGTAGCGCCGACGACCGAGGATCGTCGCGGTGTATCCCGTGGCCCGGGCCTCGTCGACGACACCCGTCAGGTAGCTGCGGACGCCGCCGAACCGCTCGAAGTAGTCCGTCATGAGAGCCGACGCCTCGGACACCTCGATCGAGAGCTGCTGCGACAGGCCGTACGCCGACAGCCCGTACGCGAGCCCGTAGCTCATCGCCTTGATCTTGGACCGCTGGGCGGCGCTGACCTCGGTGGTCGGGACCCCGAAGACGCGCGAGCCCACGTAGGAGTGCAGGTCCTCGCCCGAGCGGAAGGCCTCGATGAGCCCCTCGTCGCCCGACAGGTGCGCCATGATCCGCATCTCGATCTGCGAGTAGTCGGCGGTCACGAGGGTCTCGTACCCGGCCCCGACGACGAACGCGCGCCTGATCTGGCGGCCCGCCTCGGTGCGGATCGGGATGTTCTGCAGGTTCGGATCGGCCGAGGAGAGCCGGCCCGTCGCCGCGATGGTCTGCTGGAACGTCGTGTGGATGCGGCCGTCCGGGGCGACCGAGCGCAGCAGGCCCTCGACCGTCTGGCGCAGCCGGATGGCGTCGCGGTGGGCGAGCAGGTGCTCGAGGAACGGGTGCTGCGTGCGCCCGAACAGGTCGGTGAGCGCGGCCGCATCGGTCGTGTAGCCCGTCTTGATCTTCTTGGTCTTGGGCATCCCGAGCTGGTCGAACAGGACCTCCTGGAGCTGCTTGGGCGAGCCCAGGTTCACCTCGCGGCCGATCACCGCGTAGGCCTCGGCCGCCGCCTCTCGCACGGTCGCGTCGAACGACTGCTCGAGACCGGAGAGGTACTCGGTGTCGATCGCGATCCCCGTGCGCTCCATGCGTCCGAGCACGTCCTGGAGCGGGAGCTCGAGGTCGGTGAGCAGGTGCGACACGCCACGGTCGCCCACCTCGCCGTCGAGCACGTCGGTGAGGTCGCGGACGGCCGCGGCACGCACCGCGGCGCGCCGCCCTTCGTCGGACCCGTCGAGCTCGAGGTCGAGCGCGCCCTGGCCGGCCGACGACGCGTCGTCCCCGCCCAGCTCGCGGTGCAGGTAGCCGATGGCCAGGTCGGCCAGGTCGTAGGCGCGGCGGTCGGGCTGGCAGAGGTAGGCGGCGAGCTCGGTGTCGAACACGACGCCGGCCAGCGTCAGGCCGCGGCCGGCCAGCGCGTGCCACGCGACCTTCGCGCCGTGGACCGTCTTGGGTGCCTTCGGGTCGGCGAGCCAGGTCGCCAGGGCGGACTCGTCGGAGGGCGCGATCTGCTGCAGGTCGAAGGCGACGGCCTGTCCGTCGTCGTCCGCCAGCGCGATCCCCCACGCGTCAGGAGCGGCCGGCGCTCCGGTCCCCCGGACGTCCACGCCGAGCAACCGGCCCGCACGGGCGTCGAGCCATGCCGCCAGCTCGCCGTCGGCGAGCTGTGCCACGTCGAGGCTCGCGGCCGCGGCGTTGACGGCGGCGTCCTGCTCGTCGTCGTCGAGCATGGCGAAGAGCCGGTCGCGCAGCGTGCGGAACTCGAGCTCGTCGAGCAGCGCGTGCAGCGCGGGTCGGTCCCACGCCCGCGCGGCGAGGTCCTCGGGGCCGAGCGGAAGGTCAAGGTCGGTGACGAGCGCGTTCAGGCGCCGGTTGAGCGCGACCTGCTCGAGGTTGTCGCGCAGCGACTCGCCCGCCTTGCCCGGCACCATGCCGGCGTGCGCGAGGATCCCGTCGAGCCCGTCGTACTGGGCGATCCACTTGGCCGCGGTCTTCGGGCCGACGCCCGGGATGCCGGGCAGGTTGTCGCTCGTCTCGCCGACGAGGGCGGCCAGGTCGGGGTACCGCGCCGGACCCACGCCGTACTTGGCCTCGACTGCCGCGGGCGTCATGCGCGCGAGCTCGGAGACGCCCTTGACCGGGTACAGCACCGTGACGGACTCGGTCACGAGCTGGAACGAGTCGCGGTCGCCCGAGCAGATGAGCACCTGCATGCCCTGGGCCTCAGCGCGGCCCGCGAGGGTGGCGAGGATGTCGTCCGCCTCGAAGCGCTCCTTGGTGAGCACCGGGATGTGCATCGTGTCGAGCACGCGCCGGATGACGTCGACCTGACCCTTGAACGGCGCCGGCGTCGCGTCCCGGTTGCCCTTGTAGGCCTCGTACTCCTCGGTGCGGAACGTGGTCCGCCCGAGGTCGAACGCGACCGCGACGTGCGTCGGCGCCTCGTCGCGCAGCAGGTTCGCGAGCATCGAGACGAAACCGAACACGGCGTTCGTCGGCTCGCCCGTCGACGTCGCGAACTTGTCCACCGGGAGGGCGAAGAATGCCCGGTAGGCCATCGAGTGTCCGTCGATGAGAAGCAGTCGGGCTGGCTGTACGTCGCTCACGGGTGCCAACCTATCTGCCATGACTGACACCACAGCCGCCCTGCCCGTGCCGTCGATCGAAGGAACGCTCCTCGAGCGCATGGGCATCGACCTCGTCGAGGTCAGCGCAGACCACGCCGTGGCGACGATGCCGGTCGCGGGCAACACCCAGCCCTACGGCCTGCTCCACGGTGGCGCGTCCGCGGTGCTCGCGGAGACGCTCGGCTCGTACGCCGCCCAGGTGCACGCGGGTGCCGGACGAGCGGCGGTCGGCATCGAGCTGAGCTGCACGCACCACCGTTCCGCGCGCAGCGGGGTCGTCACGGGCACGGCTACGGCCGTCCACCTGGGACGGACGCTGGTGACCTACCAGGTGGTCGTCGAGGACGCCGACGGGCGGCGCATCTGCACCGCGCGGCTGACCTGCATGCTGATCGACGCACCCGCCTGATCGGGTCCCACTGCCGCACGTCCTTCGCGAGCCTGGCGGCGGCGCGCGATCAGGTCCTCGATCCCCCGAGGCGCCGATCGGCGAGCCACAGCCGCCGACGCGCCCTCGTGCGCGAGCCGGCGCTGCAGAGCGGAGGTCGTCACCACGCGGTGCGCGGCCGCCGGCGCGAAGCCGACCCGCGCGAGGAAGCGCTGCATGCCCCGCGTGCCGGGTAGCGGCGTCGCGTACACGTCGGTCGCGCCGGCCTCCTCCGCTCGCTGCGCGGCGACCGAGAGCAGCATGTGTCCCAGCCCGCGGCGGCGCGCGTCCGGGACCACGTAGACGGCCTCGAGGTTCAGGCTCACGGCGTCGGTGAAGAGGCTGGGGCCGACGAGGCGCGCGAGCAGCATCCCCGCGGGGGCTCCGTCGACCGTGCCGGTCAGTGCAAGTCCGCCGGGGACGGCCAGGAGGGCGCCGAGCTGGTCGCGAAGCCGATCCGCGTCGTCCGTGCAGAGCTGTGCGCCGACGGTCGCCTCCGACCGGGCAGCCAGGCACAGCTCGACGAGCTCACCGAGGTCGTCGGGAGACGCATCGCTGACGTGAATACCTGGGCGCACAGAGGTACCTCCAGACGGGACGAAGGGGGATCCGGTCGGGATGACGCCGTCGCTGCCCACGTTGGCGTCGAAGCCGATCATGGCCCAATCGCGACGGCTTGCCTAGACCTACCCGACGGTAAGGTCACGAATTGGCCACGCAAGTTGGACATCCGACCGAAAAGTCGACCCGAATGGACGATCCGTTGCGTCGCACGGCCTGCCAGATGGCCCGGCTGGGGTCGGCCAGTGAGAATCACGCCATGCGACTCGCGACGTACAACATCCTGCACGGCCGCTCCCTGGTCGACGGGCGCGTGGACGTCGACAGGTTCGCCGCCGCCGTGCGCGAACTCGACGCCGACGTCGTCGGCCTGCAGGAGGTCGACCGCAACCAGCCGCGGTCCCGCCGTGCCGACCTCGCCGCGGTCGCCGCGCTCGCGGCCGGAGCGAGCGAGCACCGCTACGTCGCGACCATGACCGGCCTGCCGGGGCTCTGGACGTCCGCGCGCGGCGAGAGCACGCCGCGGCGTCCGAGCTACGGCATCGCACTGCTCTCCCGGTACCCGGTGTCGAGCTGGCGCGTGGTCCCGCTCCCCCGCAAGGGCCGGCTGACCTGGGTCGCGAACCGACCCGTCCGCGACGAGCCGCGAGCGGCGCTGGCGGCGGTCGTGGACGGGCCGCAGGGGCCGCTGACGGTCGTCAACACGCACCTGACGTGGCTGGACGGCTGGAACGACCACCAGCTCGGGATCCTGCTCGACGAGGTGGCGGATCTCCCTCGGCCGCTCGTCATCATGGGCGACCTCAACATGCCTCCGGCGCGGGCCGACCGCTCGGGGCTGCAGCCGCTCGCGTCCGCGCACACCTACCCCGTGGGCGAACCCGTCCGCCAGATCGACCACATCCTCGGCGACGGCCCCGTGCGAGCCGCCGGACCCGCGCGGTCGGTCGACACCGGCCTGTCCGACCACCGGGCACTCGTCGTCGACGTCACCCTCGAGGCATGAGAAAGGGCCGCGACGCATCGCGTCGCGGCCCCCTCATCGGCGTCAGGAGGCGCCGCCGCCGACCTGCTCGATGACCGCGTCGGCCACCTCGCGCATTGTCAGGCGGCGGTCCATGGACGTCTTCTGGATCCACCGGAACGACTCGGGCTCCGAGAGCCCCATCTTCGACATGAGCAGACCCTTGGCGCGGTCGACGCGCTTGCGCGTCTCGAAGCGGTCCGTCATGTCGGCGACCTCGGCCTCGAGGGCGCTGATCTGCGCGTAGCGCGAGATCGCGATCTCGACGGCGGGCAGCAGGTCGGCCGGGCTGAACGGCTTGACCACGTAGGCCATCGCGCCGGCGTCACGCGCCCGCTCGACGAGCTCGGTCTGCGAGAACGCGGTCAGCAGCACGACGGGCGCGAGGTGCGCCTTGCCGATGCGCTCGGCCGCCGAGATGCCGTCGAGCACGGGCATCTTGACGTCCATCACGACGATGTCGGGCTTGAGCTCGGTCGCCAGGGCCACCGCCTGCTCGCCGTCGCCGGCCTCGCCGACGACGTCGAATCCGGCGTCGCGCAGCGTCTCGACGACGTCCATGCGGATCAGCGCCTCGTCCTCGACGACGAGGGCGCGCCGCTTGGGCCGCTCGGCCGGCGCGGCGTCGGGCGCGATCGGCTCACTGGCGGTGGTGACGTCGATGGCGTCGGTGGCGTTCGCGGGGGCGTCCTTGGTCACGGGCACAGCCTACTGGTGCGACCCCCGCGCGCCGCATGAGATTGCATTGTGAGTGGTGACACGTGCGCACCCGACGCCAAGGCGGGACACTATGCTTTCCGTCGGCCCCGATAGCCCAACCGGCAGAGGCGTTCGGCTCAAACCCGATCCAGTGTGGGTTCGAATCCCACTCGGGGCACCCGTCTGACCTGCGGGAACGTCAGAGCGTCTCCCACACATGGCGCAAGCGCTCAACCGTTCAGCAGGATGTCGTCCCACTGCCTGAACCAATACCGGAGCGTGCCGTCTTGGAGCACCGTCGGTTCGCCAACCGGGTGCCAGCCTCCTGGAGCCGGTCGTTGAGCCACGCTTGAAGCGGCTGCTTGCTCCCGAACGGGTAGTCAAAGGGTGTGGGCTCCATTACCGGAGCCTCCCACCGTCGGCGCTAGATGCCCAGAACCTTGCGTGCGCGATCCGACCCAGCCGTCCGGCGTGAGCCCGGCGTGGCGCTGGACGTCCTCGACGGCCCGCTCGGCGTCCGCCCCGAAGTCGCCGTCGACCTTGAGGTGGGCGCCCTGCTTGTTGAGCGCCCGCTGGAGCGCCGGGACGTCGGGGCCACAGGAGCCGTAGCGGAGCACGAGGAGCCACTGCAGTTCGCCGCGATGATCGAGCGCCGGCGACACGCAGAGCCGTAGGCCGCCCACCGCGCTGCCGAACGCGAGGCTCTCATGCGCACGCACCGCTGGCGCATCGCCATGACGAAGCGGACGGCGAACAACTCAGCGCCCGCAGGCGCTATCCCTTGCTGTCTCCCCGAATCTCCGGCGACCCGAGTACATCCCTCAAACCAGGCGTGCCGTTGGGTCCGGTCAGCATCCAGTCGGAGAACTGGTCGTCGAACAGACTGACGGCATCATCGATCTCGTGCAGGGCCTCGTGGGCGGGCATCTGCATGTACGTCGCCAGCACCTCGTCGATCCCCACGATGATTGGGGATTCCGATGGGACGTCTTCGATTCCGTAGTGGACGAATGCCCTGCGCAGAGCCTCGCACCCCGGGGTTAGTAGTCGACTGGCAGACCCGTTCACGACCTCGCCGAGTCGGACTCTCATGGCGGGACTCATGCTCACGTCGGGGTGTTCAAACAGGATCTGCAATGACAGGGCCGCATGGTACGCAACAACGAACTTGTGCTTGGACGCAGACAACTTGCACCACGTACAGCAATCGCTCCCGGCCGAGCGCGTAGCTGCACTGACGAGATTCGCCATCGTGAATAGGACGGTCGTCATTGTCGGATCACCCTGACCTGCGAAGCTCCGACTAAACAACGCCCGCGACGAGACGTCATGTGCACCGAGTTGCGAGACTGGCAGCGGCAGGGGTCCATGTACGTCTTCCAGGGAGATTCCAAACTGCCCCGCGAACTGGCCCACGCCGAAGCCAAGGGAGTAAAGGTACTTCTTCATCTTGCGCCTCGACTTCAGGTTCACTCCGGCGAGCTCACTGAAGCCGATGCTGTTCCAGACGGGGTGCTCGTCCCAACAGAGCACCGACGTGTCCGTTCGGAGGAGGTCGGAGACCTTGAGCCGCTTGGCCGGGTAGAAGGCCTCGTGACTCGCCGAGATGCTCGCCCCGTAGCTCTCAAGGATGTCCCTCGGTGTGCGCTTGTTGTCGTCGAACAACTTGCAGCTGTTGCGCACGGCGGTGACTCGTTCCCTGGGCCACTCGGGCTCCACGATAGGTACCTGGGTCTTGCGGTCGAGGAACCTGTGGGACTCGTAGGCGACGAGGCACGAGTACGGAAGATGCATCAGCGCGCCCCAGGCGCCCCCTGCGCCCAGAGCCTTCGAGACGTACTTGAGGTCACTGAGGATCAACTGGAGCGAGAACATCTGGTGCGGGTTGAGTTCGACACCTGGCATCACTTCGTACAACGCACCGTCCTCACATGAGCGGGCCGTACGCCTGAGGTCTCGGCGCGATGACGCCGGAATCGTACGCGTCCAGGCGACGGCCTCGTTGCTCGCCGCGTCGGGTGGTGCCCCAGACGAACACGTCGACCAGCAGCCCTCACTCCGACGGTCTCGAGTGCACGTCGGCGAGGCTCCGGCCCCGGCGCGCAGGCACCTAGCGTGCAGGCACCTAGGCAGCTGCACCGGTCCGCCGTGGTGCATCTCGTGGCGCCAACAACGGCACGCCGCCTGGTGTGTCGGCGAGTATGGCAGTGGGCGGGCCGCGCTCACGCCGGACGATTGCGTGGCACGAGAGCAACGACGGCGTCGCCCGTAGACGAGGTCCAGATCCCGACCGGGTGCCCCACCGTCGGTCGCACGGTGAGCCACGCCGTGTGCTCAGCGGACCACGACCGCCCAGTTCCGTCTGCCGCCTCAAGCGTCAGGTCACGCTGCCACGGTTCTCCGGCGATCGCCACGATCCATCCGCTCGTCCGCTCCCCGCGGTGAGCGAGCCCACGGAGCGCTTCCAGGCGTCGCATCGCGAGCCGATGCCACCGCCAGGTCGCGACCAGCTGTCCACCAACGCCGATGAGGACGGCTACCGCAGCGAGCGCCCACCCCGCTCCGCTGCCGATCACGAGACTCCATGCCGCCAGCATCCACGCGGCGGTGGCAACGCTGTAGGCCACGCCCTCGATGCGGGTGCCACCGAAGCCAAGAACCAGAAGTGCCCAGGCCGCGACGAAAACCGCTCCCGCAATCACAACGATGAGTCGCCATCCGGAGCCGACGACCAACGGGTGCGTCGCTATGACGAGCGCCAGCCCTGCAACCACGCCTGCGCCACCGACCCACGCCGGTCCAGGATCGAGCGTGTTCTCGAGTGTCGGCGCCAGGTCGAACGTGTCGTTCCATCCGTCGACCACCACGACAGGCACGGGGGCACCACCTGGACCGACTTCTCGGTGTGGCTCGCGAGACGGGTTGGACATGGCGTGATTCTGGTAGGCCTACCGGCCGGCGGCTGCGAACGACACGTGGTTCGCCCGACAGCCGCGGCCGGGCGAGTGTGCGACCTCTCGATGCTGGCGAACGGCTCACGCAGCAACCGCCCCGGTGAGCCTCACGGCCTGGTGGACGACGAGCCGCCAGGCACCACGAGCCCCGACTCGTACGCCAGCACCACCGCCTGCGTCCGGTCGCGCAGTCCGA
>JBCECL010000008.1:37811-59154 GCA_039207135.1 Brevundimonas sp. | reverse complement strand
GCGAACGTGACGGCCAGCCCGGCCACCGGGTGCCCGGTCCGGTCCTGCACGGCGACGGCGACCGAGGCGAACCCGGGCGTCACGTCGCCGTGCTCCTCGGCCCAGCCGAAGCGGCGGACCTCGGTCAGCACGGCACGCAGCTCGGACAGCCGCCGCGGGCCGACGCCCGTGCGGTCGACGAACGCCTCGCGGGTGGGGAACAGCGCGCGGACCTGCGCGGATGGCAGGGACGCGAGGATGGCGCGGCCGCTGGCCGTCAGGTGCGCGGGCAGGCGGACGCCGACGTCGGTCACCAGCACGGGCCGCCCTGCGGCGCGCTCCTCGACCACGTAGAGCACGTCGCGGCCGTGCAGCACGGCGAGGTGCGCGCTCTCGCCGACCTGGTCGACGAGGCGGGCGAGGACCGGCCGGGCCGCGCGGGCCAGCGGCGCCTGGCGCGAGTAGGCGGAGCCCAGCTCGAACGCCGCGAGGCCGAGCGCGTAGCGGCGCTCCTCGGGCAGGTGGACGACGAATCCGTGCTCGGTCAGGACCGTGAGCAGGTGGTATGTCGTGGACCGGGGCAGGTCGAGCGCGGTGGCCAGCGACGCCGCGGGCAGAGGGCCCGTGCGGGACAGGTGGCGCAGGACGCGCAGCGTCGCGTCGGCCGCGGGAACCGCGCTCATCGCCCCTCCGAACTGTCTGGGATACCAGACGGTATCGCGCGAGGGCCCTTCCGGCGCCGTGCGCATCGGCGGTGTGATGAAGCATGAGCACCACCACGCACACCGTCGTCGTCGGCACCGGGCCCGTCACGATCGACGAGATCGTCGCGGTCGCCCGGCACGGAGCGTCGGTGCGGCTGTCCGACGAGGCGCTCGCCGCCATCGCCGCCGGTCGCGCCGTCGTCGACGAGCTCGCGGCCGACACCCAGCCGCACTACGGCATCTCGACCGGCTTCGGCGCGCTGGCCACGGTGTCGATCCCGAGCGAGAAGCGGCGCGACCTGCAGCGCAGTCTCGTGCGGTCGCACGCGGCGAGCACGGGTCCGGAGGTCGAGCGCGAGGTCGTCCGGGCGCTCATGCTCCTGCGCCTGTCCACGCTCGCTACCGGCCGCACCGGCGTGCGGCCGGAGGTCGCGGCGGCGTACGCGGCCATGATCGACGCCGGCGTCACACCCGTCGTGCGCGAGTACGGCTCGCTCGGCTGCTCGGGCGACCTCGCTCCGCTGGCCCACTGTGCGCTCGCGATCATGGGCGAGGGGGAGGTGCGCGACGCCGCCGGGACGCTGATGTCGCCGGTCGAGGCGGGCCTGATCCCGGTGACGCTCACCGAGAAGGAGGGGCTCGCGCTCATCAACGGCACCGACGGCATGCTCGGCATGCTGGCGCTCGCGCTGCACGACCTCGACACGCTCCTGACCAGCGCCGACGTCGCCGCGGGCATGTCCGTCGAGTCGCTGCTCGGCACCGACGCGGTGTTCGCCGCCGACCTCCAGGGGCTGCGGCCGCACCCCGGCCAAGCAGTGAGCGCGGCCAACATCCGGGCCGTGCTCGACGGCTCCGGGATCATGGCGAGCCACAAGACGCCCGACTGCACGCGCGTGCAGGACGCGTACTCCCTGCGCTGCGCCCCGCAGGTGCACGGCGCGGCGCGCGACACGGCGACCCACGCGCGCGCCGTCGCGGAGCGGGAGCTCGAGGCCGCCGTCGACAACCCCGTCATCACCCCCGACGGCCGCGTCGAGTCCAACGGCAACTTCCACGGCGCGCCCGTGGCGTACGTGCTCGACTTCCTCGCGATCGCCGTCGCCGACGTCGCGAGCATGTCCGAGCGCCGCACCGACCGCTTCCTCGACGTCGCCCGCAACCACGGGCTGCCGCCGTTCCTCGCGCACGACCCGGGCGTCGACTCGGGCCTGATGATCGCGCAGTACACGGCGGCCGGGCTGGTCTCGGAGCTCAAGCGGCTCGCCGTTCCGGCCAGCGTCGACTCGATCCCTTCGTCTGCCATGCAGGAGGACCACGTCTCGATGGGCTGGCACGCGGCGCGCAAGCTGCGCCGCTCGATCGACGCGCTGACCCGCGTGGTCGGCATCGAGGTCCTGACCGCGGCCCGGGCGATCGACCTGCGCGCGCCGCTCGAGCCGTCGCCGCGGACGAGGGCGGCGCGCGACCTGCTCCGGAGCCGCGGCATCCCCGGCCCTGGTCCCGACACGTACCTCTCGCCCGACCTCGAGACCGCCGCCGACGCCGTCCGCGAGGGCGCCGTCGCCGCTGTACTGACAGGAGCCCACCGATGACCGGTCCCCGCCCCGTCCGCGCGCCGCGCGGCACCACCCTCACCGCGCGCAGCTGGCAGACCGAGGCCCCGCTGCGCATGCTCATGAACAACCTCGACGCCGAGGTCGCCGAGCGCCCCGACGACCTCGTCGTGTACGGCGGCACGGGCCGCGCGGCCCGGTCGTGGGGTGCGTACGACGCGATCGTGCGCACCCTGACCACGCTCGGCGACGACGAGACGCTGCTGGTCCAGTCGGGCAAGCCCGTCGGCGTGCTGCAGACGCACGAGTGGGCGCCGCGCGTGCTCATCGCGAACTCCAACCTCGTCGGCGACTGGGCGACCTGGCCCGAGTTCCGCAGGCTCGAGCAGCTCGGCCTGACGATGTACGGGCAGATGACGGCCGGGTCGTGGATCTACATCGGGACCCAGGGGATCCTGCAGGGCACGTACGAGACGCTGGCCGCGGTCGCGGCGTCGCGGTTCGGCGGGACCCTGGCCGGGACGCTGACCGTGACCGGCGGCTGCGGGGGCATGGGCGGTGCGCAGCCGCTCGCGGTGACGCTCAACGGAGGCGCGTGCCTGATCGTCGACGTCGACGGCGAGCGCCTGCATCGGCGGGTGCGCGAGCGCTACCTGGACCGCGTCGCGACGAGCCTCGACGAGGCGATCGCGCTGGTCACGGCCGCGAAGGCCGCGCGCGAGGCGCTGTCCGTCGGCGTCGTCGGGAACAGCGCCGAGGTCCTTCCCGAGCTGCTCAGGCGGGGTGTCGAGGTCGATGTCGTCACGGACCAGACCTCCGCGCACGACCCGCTGTCGTACCTGCCGGTCGGCGTCGACGTGGCGGACTGGGCCGACTACGCAGCCGCCAAGCCCGAGGAGTTCACGGATCGCGCACGAGAGTCGATGGCGCGGCACGTCGAGGCGATGGTCGGCTTCCAGGACGCGGGCGCCGAGGTGTTCGACTACGGCAACTCGATCCGCGACGAGGCCCGCAAGGGCGGCTACGACCGCGCCTTCGACTTCCCCGGGTTCGTGCCGGCCTACATCCGGCCGCTGTTCGCCGAGGGCAAGGGCCCGTTCCGCTGGGCCGCGCTGTCGGGTGACCCGCGGGACATCGCGGCGACCGACCAGGCGGTGCTCGACCTGTTCCCGGAGAACGACCACCTGCACCGCTGGATCCGCGCGGCGCAGGACCGGGTCGCGTTCCAGGGGCTGCCCGCGCGCATCTGCTGGCTGGGCCACGGCGAACGCGACCTGGCCGGGCTGCGGTTCAACGAGCTCGTGGCCTCGGGCGAGGTCAGTGCTCCGCTGGTCATCGGCCGCGACCACCTCGACGCCGGCTCGGTCGCGTCGCCGTACCGGGAGACCGAGGGCATGGCCGACGGGTCCGACGCGATCGCCGACTGGCCGCTGCTGAACGCCCTGGTCGCCGCCTCGTCGGGCGCGACGTGGGTGTCGATCCACCACGGCGGCGGCGTCGGGATGGGCCGCTCGATCCACGCCGGGCAGGTGTCCGTGGCCGACGGCACCGACCTCGCCGCGCGCAAGCTCGCGCGCGTGCTGTCGAACGACCCCGCGATGGGCGTGCTGCGGCACGTCGACGCGGGCTACGAGCGGGCCGACGAGGTCGCCGCCGCGAACGGCCTGCGCATCCCGATGGAGGAGGCGTGAGGTTTGCGAGCACGTGGGCGGACCTGGCACCCGTCGGCCGCGAAGCGGGCGGCGGCTACCGCCGGTTCGCCTGGACGCGTGAGGACCACACCCTGCGCGAGTGGTTCGCGGGGGAGGCGTCGGCGCGAGGCCTGGACCTGGTCACCGACCGCGCGGGCAACCAGTGGGCGTGGTGGGGCGATCCCGACGAGACGCCGGGGGTCGTCACCGGCAGCCACCTCGACTCGGTGCCCGGTGGGGGTGCGTTCGACGGGCCGCTCGGCGTGGTCAGCGCATTCGCCGCGCTCGACGTGCTGCGCGAGCGTGGGATCCGGCCGCAGCGGCCGCTCGGCATCGCGAACTTCGTCGACGAGGAGGGCGCGCGCTTCGGCGTCGCCTGCGCGGGGTCGCGCCTGATCACGGGCGTGCTCGACGCGGACCGCGCGCGCGGGCTGCGCGACGCCGACGGCGTCACGATGGCCGACGCGCTGCGAGCCGCGGGCCGCGACCCCGACCAGCTGGGCCGCGACGACGAGACCCTGCGCCGGATCGGGTCGTTCGTCGAGCTGCACGTCGAGCAGGGCCGCGGCCTGGTGCACAGCGGAGACCCCGTCGGCGTCGGCCGGATGATCTGGCCGCACGGCCGGTGGCGGGTCGAGCTGCACGGCGAGGCCAACCACGCCGGGACGACCCCGCTCGACGACCGGCGCGACCCGATGCTCGCGCTGGCCGCGTTCATCGCCCACGTCCGTGCCGCCGCGACGGACAACCACGCGCTCGCCACGGTCGGGAAGCTGCGCGTCGACCCGAACGGCGTGAACGCGATCCCGTCACAGGTCACGGCCTGGCTCGACGTGCGCGCGGAGACCGAGGAGTCGGTGCACGCCGTGCTCGACGCGCTGGCCGAGTACGCGCCGGCCCAGGAGTCGTGGACGCCCGTGACGCTGCTGGACGCCGACCTCGCGGACACGGTCGCCGACGCGCTGGGTGGGTCTCCGCGGCTCAGCACGGGCGCCGGGCACGACGCCGGCATCCTCGCGTCCGCCGGCATCCCGACCGCGATGCTGTTCGTCCGCAACCCGTCGGGCATCTCCCACGCACCGGCCGAGGACGCCGACGAGGCCGACTGCCTCGCGGGCATCGACGCGCTGGCCGCCGCCCTGGCACGGTTGCTGGCGTGAGCACCTACTGGGCCGCGCACGCGTGGCTGCCGGACGGTCTCGCCGCCGACGTGCGGCTCGAGGAGCGCGACGGACGACTCACCGCCGTCACGACGGGTGCCACCCCCGAGCCGGGCGACCACCGCCTGCCCGGCGTCGTCCTGCCCGGGTTCGCGAACACGCACTCGCACGCGTTCCACCGCGCGCTGCGCGGTCGCACGCACGACCGCGGCGGAACCTTCTGGACCTGGCGGGAGCGGATGTACGCGCTCGCGGCCACCCTGACGCCAGACGCGTACCTGGAGCTTGCGCGCGCGACCTACGCCGAGATGGTGCTCGCCGGCGTCAGCGCGGTGGGGGAGTTCCACTACCTGCACCACGGTCCGGGCGGCGTGCCGTATGACGACCCGAACGTCATGGCCGAGGCGCTGCGCGAGGCGGCCCGGGACGCCGGCCTGCGGATCACGCTGCTCGACACGGCCTACCTGACGGGCGGCATCGACGCGCCGCTCCAGGGCGCGCAGCTGCGGTTCGGGGACCACGACGTCGACGCCTGGGCCGCCCGGGTCGCGGCCATCGCGGCCGACGACACGATGACCGTCGGCGCCGCGATCCACTCGGTCCGGGCGGTGCCGCTGGACGACCTGCCGACAGTCGCCGCGCACGCCACGGGCCGCCCGCTGCACGTGCACCTCTCCGAGCAGCGGCTCGAGAACGAGCAGGCGCTCGGCACGTTCGGCGCGACGCCCACGCAGGTCCTGGCCGACGCCGGGGCCCTCGGACCCGCGACGACCGCCGTGCACGCGGTCCACCTCACGCCGCAGGATATCGCCACGCTCGGCTCGACCCAGACGGGCGTGTGCCTGTGCCCGTCCACCGAGCAGGACCTGGGCGACGGCATCGCGCCCGGCGCGGCCCTGCACGCCGCGGGTGCGCGGCTCAGCGTCGGCAGCGATCAGCACGTGCGCACGGACCTGCTCGCCGAGGCCCGCTCGGTCGAGCTGCACGAGCGCCTCGCGCACGAGGAGCGCGGCGTGCTGACCCCCGCGGACCTCGTCGCGCTGCTCACCGTGGGCGGCCACGCAAGCCTCGGAGACCCGACCGGCGGATGTCTCGCCGTCGGGGCTCCCGCCGACCTGGTCGCGGTGCGCACCGACACCCCGCAGACGGCCGGCGCGGACCCGGCGCAGCTCGTGCTCGTCGCCGGCAGCGCGGACGTGGACACCGTCGTGACCGGCGGCGTCGTGCGTGTCGAGGCGGGTCGGCACGTGCTCGGCGACGTCGGCGCGATGCTGGGCACGGCGATCCGCGCCGCGTGGGAGGAGGCCCGATGACGTCGCACCTGGTGACCGGCATCGGCGAGCTCGTGACGCACGACCCGCGGTTCGACGGCCCGCTGCTCGACGCCGCGCTCGTCGCGGAGGACGGAGTCGTCGCCTGGGTGGGCCCGGCGACGGACGCGCCGCCGGCCGACGACCGCACCGACCTCGGCGGCGCGGCCGTCGTGCCCGGCTTCGTCGACTCGCACACGCACCTCGCGTTCGCGGGGGACCGGGCGGCGGAGTTCGAGGCACGCATGGCCGGGTCCCCGTACACGGGCGGCGGGATCGCGACGACGGTCGCGGCGACGCGAGCAGCCTCGGACGACGAGCTTCGCGCGCGCCTGCGGCGGCTGGCCGACGAGGCCGGTGCGCAGGGGACCACCACGATCGAGATCAAGAGCGGCTACGGCCTCGACGTGCCGACCGAGGAGCGGCTCCTTCGGCTCGCGCGCGAGGTCACGCCCGAGACGACCTTCCTGGGCGCACACGTCGTGCCGCGCGGGATCGACCGGGCGGAGTACCTCGCGCTGGTCACGGGTCCCATGCTCGCGACCTGCGCGCCGCACGCCCGCTGGGCCGACGTGTTCTGCGAGCCCGCCTCGCCCGTGGCCTTCGACGGCGACGAGGGGCGCGCGGTGCTGGTCGCCGCGCGCGATGCCGGCCTCGGTCTTCGCGTGCACGGCAACCAGCTGGGGCACGGCCCGGGCGTGCAGCTCGCGGTCGAGCTCGGCGCCGCGAGCGTCGACCACTGCACGTACCTGAGCGACGCCGACGTCGACGCGCTCGCGGGTGGCGGCACGGTCGCGACGCTCCTGCCGGGCGTCGAGTTCTCGACGAGGTCGCCGTACCCCGACGCGCGCCGGCTGCTCGACGCGGGCGTCGAGGTCGCGCTCGCGAGCGACTGCAACCCCGGGACGTGCTTCTCGACGTCCATGCCGCTGATGATCGCCCTAGCGGTCAGGGAGATGCGGATGACGGTCGCCGAGGCCCTGCGCGCGGCGACGCTGGGCGGCGCGCACGCGCTGCGCCGCGACGACGTCGGTCACCTGCGGGTGGGTGCGCGCGCGGACCTCGCCGTGCTCGACGCGCCCAGCTTCCGGCACCTGGCCTACCGGCCCGGCGTGCCGATCGCGCGCGGCCTGAAGCTCAGTGCTCGCCCTTGATCACGAAGTACGACCCGCGGATGGTCCCCGCGAGCTTGGACTTCTGCCGCGCGAACTTGAACGCGGCCAGCTCGTCGGGCACGTCCATCCCGTCGGACAGCTTGAACCCGACGGCCCTCTTGCCGCCGTCCTCGAGCGTGTAGAGCACGTTGACGGACAGGCCGGACTCGTAGAACACGTAGGCCCAGCGGATGCCGTCGACCTCGAACTGCGTCGCCTCGAGCGCGGGTGACGCGATGACGAGGTCACGCTCGGAGGCCAGCACCCCGTGGACCCAGTCGACGACGTCGCGCGCCTCGGACGCCGGCTCGACCGTGAACGTGTGGTCGTACTTGTTCTTGAAGTAGCGCGCCTCGTTCGCCCGCAGTCCGGCCAGGGCGTCAGCCACGGGCGAGGACTCCAGCCCGGCGGTGGACACGGTGGTGAAATCGACAACGGGCACGGCGGACCTCCCCAGTACGGACGCGACCGGTCGAGCCTATGCGTCGACGGAATGCGCAACCACCGCGGCACGAGCCGGACCACGCGTCGTCGGCGGTCAGGTCGATCGGCGGTCAGAACTTGCGCGTGAACCGCATCCACAGCGGTCGCCCGTCGGGGTCCACCATCGCGTGGTACGCCGGGTTGGCGAGCGTGCGCTGCCATCGCGGCATGGGCGCGACCCGGTGCGCGCGCAGCCTGCCGGGCGGACGTGGCCCGACCTGTCCGCCCGCGTACCAGGCGTCGAGCGCGGCGGCGCTCGCGCGCAGCGCCTCGAACCCTTCGTCGAGGTCGACCAGCCCGTCGTCGTCGGTGCGGTCGAGGTGCTCGCGCCACAGCTCGAGCCGCAGCTCGCGCGCGAAGCCGCGTGCGTGGTCGCCGAGGCCCGCGGGGTCGCGCGGCTCCCGGCCGTCGGGCTCGCGGTCGAGGACCGCCGCCGTGAGCTCGGAGTCGTGCGTCCACGACCGTCGGTTGAGGTTGTCGCTGCCGACCGTCGCCCACACGTCGTCGACCACGCAGACCTTGGCGTGCACGTAGACCGGCGTGCCTGCGTGGTTCTCGATGTCGTAGACCTGGACGCGGTCGCCACCCGCGGCGCGCACGATCTGCATCGCGCGCACGTGGCCCAGTCGCACCGGCGGCAGAGCCAGCCGCCCGTCCTGGTCGGGGTGGCGGGGGACCACGGCGACCAGGCGCAGCCCGGGCTCGCGTCGCAGTGCGGCGGCGAAGACCCGTGCGACGTCGGCTGACCACAGGTACTGGTCCTCGACGTAGACGAGGCGTCGCGCGCGGCGCAGGGCCTTGGCGTACCCGCGGGCGGCGCTGCGCTCACCGTCGGGCGCGAAGGGGTAGCCGGGGTGGCGTTCGGGGTAGGTGCGCAGCAGCTGGACCGCGCAGGTGCCGGCCGCGGGGGGCTCGGGCGCGGCGGGCGGGAGCGGGTCCGCCGAGCGGTCCTCGCGGCGCAGCAGGTCGGGGACGACGTGCCACGGCAGCCTGGACAGCGCCGCGGGATCCTCCCACCGTTCGCGGAAGACGTCCTCGACGTCGCGCACGGCGGGGCCGCGGATCTCGATGTGGACGTCGTGCCACGGCGGGTGCGGGCCGTACTGGTGGGCGAACTCGATGGCCTGCGGATCCCCGCGGTGGTCGGCGTCGTCGCGCCGCCCGTGGGCCAGGTCGATGCCGCCGAGGAAGGCGACGTCCGCCTCGGGCCGCGCGCCGTGCCTGATGACGACGAACTTCTGGTGGTGGCTGCCGAGCGACGGCACGCGCTGGTCGAGCAGCACCTCGCCGCCTGCGTCGTTGACCTTCTCGGACAGGTTGCGGTTCGCCTCGCTGGAGAAGCGGAGGCGGTCGAGGTGCGAGCGCCAGATGAGTCCCTTGACGAGCGCGCCACGCTCGACGGCCGACGACAGCGCCTCGACGACCGTCTCGTCGTCGGTCAGGCGCTCGTCCGGGTCCCCGCGCCAGTCGGTGAAGAAGACGAGGTCGCCCGGGCCGAGGTTCGAGAGCTCCTCGGCGAGCACGGTGAAGTACGTGGCGCCGTGCACGAGCGGGCGCACCGCGTTGCCCTCGGTCCAGGGCCGGATCCGGGTCGCCGGGTTGCCGCGCTGCTCCCGGGTCAGGAGCCAGCCGCGACTCTCTCGTCCTGCCGCGACCGCCTCCAGACGGACGCCGGTGCGGATCCGACGCCACGTGGGTCGGAGCGCCGGGAGTGCGGAGCGGTGCACGCCCACCAACGTGGCACAAGTGCCCGGTCGCGGCCACGGGAGGGGTTTCGCACGAACGGCTGACAATCCGGACTCTTGACACGAATCGGGCGTCGGGTCATATCGTGGGGGTACTGCAATTTGGTAGGAGTGCTTACTTATTCACACCCCAACTCCACACCCCACGGGAGAACCCCCATGCTCCGTCCCCGCAGGTCGTCCCTCCTCGCCGCCGTAGCCCTCGGCCTCGGCGCCGCACTCGTCGCCCCGCTCCCTGCGCAGGCCACGTCGAAGCCCACCCCCGACGCGCCGAGCAAGGTGGTGACGGCGTACTTCGCCGACTGGGACGTGTACGGCCGTGGCTACTACGTCAAGGACATCCCGGTCACCAAGCTCAACGTGATCCAGTACGCCTTCGGCGTCCCCGGCTACGACGCCGCGACGGGCACCGCGAGCTGCAACGTCCTCGACCCGTGGGCCGACTACCAGCAGGTCTACTGGGGGCCGGAGAACACCGTCGACGGCGTCGCCGACGACCCGAGCAACCCCGACCAGCACCTGTTCGGCAACTTCAACCAGCTGCGCAAGCTCAAGGCGGCCAACCCGCACCTGAAGATCGAGATCTCGCTCGGCGGGTGGACCAAGTCGACGTGGTTCTCCACGCTCGCGTCCACGCCGCAGCTGCGCAAGAGCTTCGTGTCCTCGTGCATCGACACGTTCATCAAGGGCAACCTGCCGGGCGGCGGGTGGCCGGAGAACGCCGGGGGAGTCGGCGCGGCAGCGGGCCTGTTCGACGGCATCGACCTCGACTGGGAGTACCCGACGCAGGTCGCCGACGGGAACGTGAACGTCGGTCCTGCCGACCGGCACAACGCGACGCTGCTGGCGGCCGAGTTCCGCAAGCAGCTCGACGCCTACGGCAAGACGACGGGCAAGCACTACCTGCTCACGGCCGCACTGCCCGCCGCGACCAGCGCGACGAAGTACTACGAGCTCAAGGAGATCACCAAGTACTTCGACTGGGACAACGTGATGACCTACGACTTCAACGTCGCGAGCGGTCCGAAGGCCTCACCCAACACGCTGTTCACGCGCGACCCGCGCGACCCGAACGCCAAGAACCTCACCTGGAACACGGCGGGTACGGTCGCGTACTACCTGCTCAACGGCGTGCCGGCGAACAAGATCGTCGTCGGCGTCCCCTTCTACGGTCAGCAGTACCTGCGCACCGGGACCGCCAACCACGGCCTCTACACGCCGTTCGACAACACGGGCACGGACTCGAACTCGCTCGTCGTCGACGTCGCACCGCAGCCGACCTACCACGCGCTCGTCGACGAGGGCGGGTACGTGGACGCCGCCGGGACGACGGGCGGCGCGGGCTACACGTCGTACTGGAACCCGCTGGCGGGCGAGCCGTACCTGTTCAACCCGGCGGCCTTGCACCCGAACCTGACCACCGGACCGGCGACGGTGCCGACCGTGATCGCGTACTCCAGCCCGCGGTCGATCGGTGAGCGCACCAAGCTCATCAAGTCGCTGCGCCTGCGTGGGGCGATGGCGTGGGAGATCAGCCAGGACTCCAACAGCCACGCGCTGATCGGGGCCCTCGCGCCGGTCCTCGACTGACCTCGAGCGCTCTCGTCGTATCTCGGACGACGTCGTCGCCTCCTCCACGGCAACTGGGTGTTGCCGTGGTTCGGAGGCGACGATGTTCGAGCGCAAGCGGGCGGGGGCGCGATTCCTGACGGGCGCAGTCGTGCTGCTCACGTTGGCCGCGTGCGGATCCGGAGGGGGCGACCCGGTGTCGGACGACGGCGCCCAGGGCGTCGTGCCGACAGCGACACCCACGCTGCGGCCCGGCGAGCCCGGGGGACAGGGCGACGACACGGCGACGCACGGAACCCGCAGCGGTGGGCACGGTTCGACCCCGAGGGCGATCGACGTCGCGGGCCCGACGATCAACAACGACTTCCCGGAGTACTGGGGCAACATCTACCGGGATCAGCCGGTGCACTGCGCCAACTTCACCTTCAGCGATGCCGTGAGCGTCACGCTCGTCTCCGTCACGGTGAACACGCCGCTGCGGGTCCACGGCGGGTGCGCCGGAGGCGACCCGAACTGCGTGGCTGGGATCGTCGTCCCGCAGGGACAGGCCTGCGGCCTCGGGCTGACGTTCTCCAGGCGCGCTGACCTGCACCGCGACTACCCGCACATCGCGCAGGTCTGGACCCTGAGAGCTGCGTGCACGTCGACCGACGCGCCACCGTGCACGGGTGACGCGGTCTCGGCGGCGCATCCGTCCCCGACGAAGCCCGTCGTCGTGACCTGGAAGCAGTCGATGCGGCTGCGGTACTGCGGGGGCACCGACTACGCGAACGACGAAGGGTTCTCGGGGGGCCGCGGTACCTCGCCGACCAACGGCTGCTCGGGTGCCGCGCCACCGTCTTCGGCGGCGCCCGACGACGGAACGACGTCGCGGGCGGCAACCGAACCCGCCGCGGACCCCTCGGACGCGACGACCACGCAGCCGCAGCCCGCGGACGAGACGACCACGCAGTCGCAGCCCACCGGGCAAGGCTGAGGACATGTCAGACGGCGATTCGACCTTCGAACGACGCCTCCGGCTCTTCACGGGCGTCGCCGCGCCCACGACGGTCATCGCGGCACTGCTCTTCTACTTCGGCTACGTCTCCACCACGGCGGAGTTCGCGTGGTTCGGCATCAGCCTCGGCTCGCTCGACCTGTCGTACCAGGACGTCCTGCTGCGCAGCGTCAGCGTCATGTACGTGCCGCTGGGCATCGTTCTCCTCGCGACCCTGGTGTGCCTCTGGGTCCATGCGGCGACGACCTCGGCCCGGGTCTCGGGGAACCACGAGACGGCGCTGAGGCGAATCGCGCTCGGCGCGGTCGTGCTCGGCGCAGCACTGTTCGTGCGGGGGATCGTCGGCGTCGCGGTTCCCGGCGTCGCCCACAGCGAGACGTTGGCGGCGACGCCGCTGTGCCTCGGCGCAGGCATCGTCCTCGTCGCCTACGGTCGCGCCCTGCGGCAGTCGCTGGGCATCCCCGTCGTGTCGGCCCGCGGCGCGAGGTGGGTCGAGGTGGCGGCACGCGTGGCCGTCGCGGGAATCGTCGTCATCGCGCTGTTCTGGGCCAGCAACACGTTTGCCGCCGCGTACGGCGCCGGCCGAGGGCGTGCGATCGCCGCGCACCTCGACGCGCGGACCGCCGTGGTCCTCGACACCACCGAGCGCCTCTACGCCGCGTACCCCGGGTTGAGCGAGGAAACACTGCCGGACAGCGCGAACCAGACGTTCCGCTACCGCTATCTCGGCCTGCGGCTGCTGATCGAGTCGCACGACCGGCTCTTCCTGGTCCCGGTCCGGTGGACCTCGGACGACGGTGCCGTGCTGGTCGTCCCCGACGACGAACGCGTGCGAGTCCAGTTCTACCGAGGCTGACGCGGCCGTCTCATCGCGACAAGCTGTTGCGCGCGACTGCGACGACCTTGCCGAGGTTCACCGTCCAACCGACCCCGAAGACCCGTGGGTTGACGATGTGCGAGCTCTCGGGATCCCACATCCGCTCCTTGACGCGCGCGACCGTCGGGATGCGGAAGTCGTACGGCACGAAGCCGACGACGACGCCGTGCCACTCGCGCTCGTCGGGCGGCGTGCGGAACTCCTTGACGACGGCGGCCACGGCCAGCCCGAAGGTGATCACGCGGATCAACCTCTGCAGGTCGCGGGGATCCTTGGCGCGCTTGTTCGATGTCATGTCAGCCTCCCGGTCGTCGTGAGTCTGACTATTCACCGGGTGGGCAGGTACGTCGAGCCCGGGCGTCTGAGGAAGGTCTGCGACCGCGCGGCACGGCCCGAGCGCGGCCCGCTGCTGGATCGCGTCACGGCCCCCCGCGCCAGTGCTCGATCCGGCGGTGATCCGGTGTGAAGCCGTGCCGAACGCCCCAGAGCACGGCCTGCGTGCGGCTCTCGACGCCGATCTTGCGATACACGGTCCGGATGTAGGACTTCACGGTGTTGGGGCTCAGGTACGTCTGGGCGGCGACGTCGGCGTTGCTCAGGCCCTGCGTGATGAGCGCCAGGATCTCGGACTCGCGGTCGCTCAGCCCCTCCGCGCGACCGGGCCAGTCGAGCCCGGTCGCGGGGCGGACGCGGCCGGGCGCGTCGTTGAACACGAGCTCTCCTGCGTGCACCGCCTCGAGCGCGGCGACGAGCTCGCGCGCCGGCAGGGCCTTCGACAGGTAGCCGTGCACCCCTTGCGCGCGCGCGACTGCCACCAGCTCGGGATGGAAGTTCCACGTGAAGACGACGACGTGACGCGCTGCCGGGTTGCGCACCAGCTCCTCGATCTGCGCCGCGTCGGACTCCGGCTGCGCGAAGGAGTCGTACAGAACGATGTCGACCGGGTCGCTGAGCGGCTTGTTGGCGTCGATCTCCGCCACGACCACGCGATCGCGGTACTGGTCGATGATCTTGGCGACGCCCATGAGCACGACGTCGTAGTCGTCGACGAGTGCGACGGTGATGGGCCGATCGGGCGGGGGCACCCTGCGACGGTAACCCCCTTAGGGGTGTACCGCACCAGCCCTAGGGGTGGTGTGGTCGAAGGACTGGTCCAACCCCCCGAAAGGCACCTCACCATGCTCGGACTCATCGTCACGATCATCATCGTCGGGCTCATCGCCGGCGCGCTCGCGCGCCTCATCGTGCCGGGCAAGCAGGACATGTCGATCGGCATGACCATCGTCATCGGCGTGGTCGGCTCGTTCGTCGGCGGCTTCCTCGGCTACCTGCTGTTCCACAAGGACTCCGACGACGGCTTCCTGCAGCCCGCCGGCATCATCGGATCGATCATCGGCGCGATCATCGTGCTCCTGCTGTGGAGCCGCTTCTCGGGTCGCCGCTCGATCACCGGCTGACGCGAGGCACCGGACTGGGCCTCGCGAACAGGTCGAGGCCCAGTGTCCGGGCCAGGATCGCGGTCGCGCGGGCGCCCCGCACGCTCGTGCCCACGGCGTCGAGCCTGGGGCCGAAGGTGGCGATCGCGGCCTTCCCGGGTGCGACGGCGACGAAGCCGCCGCCTATGCCGCTCTTGGCGGGCAACCCTGTCTCCAGCAGCCACCTCCCGGAAGCTTGGTACAGCCCGGCGATCGTCATCGCGACGAGTGCGCCGCGCGCGGCCTCGGCACTCACGACGCGCTCCCCGGTGACGGGCTGGACGCCGCCGTTCGCGAGTGTCGCCCCCATCGCGGCCAGGTCGATGGCAGTGACCCGCAGGCAGCACTGCAGCGCGTAGAGGTCGGCGGCATCGTCGGGGTCGCCGTGGAGCAGCCCGGCGCTCGCGAGGCGGGCCGCGAGGTCGCGGATGCGCACGTTCGTCGCACGTGCGCTGGCGTACGTCTCATCGTCCAGGTCGAGCTCGCGGCCAGCGAATGCCGACATCGCGCCACGGATCGCGGCCCATCGCTGCGCGGTCGTCGAGCCGGGCGCGAGCGCGCTCGTCGCGATCGCGCCCGAAGTGACCATCGGGTTGCTCGGTCGGTCCGCCGACGCCAGAGCGTTGAAGGGCAGGCCAGTGGCCTCCATCCCGACCAGGTGCGATGCCTCGTGCACACCGAGGTGGGACGCGACGAGCGCGAAGACGAACGGCTTGGACACGCTCATCACGACGAACGGGACCTGCGCGTCGCCCGTGGACGACGTGAACCCGTCGACCGACGTCACCGCCACGCCCCAGAGGTTCGGGTCGACGCGTGCGAGAGACGGATAGGTGTCGTTGACGAGCCCCTCGTCGTCGACCGGAGCCTCGTGCGCCGACGCGACGAGCTCCGCGATCCGGTCGGCGGACAGCCACGCACCGTCGCCGACGGCGCGTGCCTCGGGCTCAGCCATGCGACCTCCGATCCGCATTGGTGCGCACGCTACCGCCGCGCGCATCACCCCTGGTTACGCCACACTGGCAGGCAGCCGGACCGCGAGGGGAGGTCGTCCGTGAGCATCATGAGGACGAAGAGCGTCGAGCAGTCGCTTGCCGACGCGGAAGACCCCGAACACCGGCTCAAGCGGTCGCTCGGCCCCCTCGATCTCATCGTGTTCGGGGTCGGTGTGGTCATCGGTGCCGGCATCTTCACGCTCACGGGGCGAGCTGCGCACGAGACCGCGGGGCCGGCGATCGTGCTCAGCTTCGTCATTGCCGCCATCTGCTGCGCGCTCGCGGCCGTGTGCTACGCCGAGTTCGCCTCGACGGTGCCGGTCGCGGGCTCGGCGTACACGTTCAGCTACGCGAGCCTGGGCGAGCTGCTCGCGTGGATCATCGGGTGGGACCTGATCCTCGAGATGTTCCTCGGCGCGAGCGTGGTCGCGCAGGGCTGGTCGTCGTACTTCGGTGAGTTCGTGTCCCAGCTGGGGTGGGACATCCCCAAGTCCATCGGCTACGGCGGCACGGTCGACCTGTTCGCGGTGCTGCTGGTGGTCGCGCTCGGCGTCCTCATCACGATCGGCATCAAGGAGTCGATGCGCGTCAACATCGTGCTCGTGGCGATCAAGCTGTTCATCGTCCTGTTCGTCATCGTCGCAGGGATCGGCTTCATCTCGACGAGCAACTACAGCCCGTTCATCCCGCCCGCGCAGGAGACCGACACCGTGACGGGCCTCTCGCAGCCGCTCATCCAGGCGGTGCTCGGGTTCGCGCCGACGGCCTTCGGCGTGGGCGGCATCTTCGCGGGCGCCGCGCTCGTGTTCTTCGCCTTCATCGGGTTCGACGTGGTCGCGACGACCGCGGAAGAGACCCGCAACCCGCAACGCGACCTGCCGATCGGGATCATCGGCTCGCTCGTGATCTGCACGATCCTGTACTGCGCGGTCGCGATCGTCGTGACCGGGATGGTGCCGTACGACAAGCTCGACCCGGCCGCCGCGCTCGCCAAGGCGTTCGAGGCGCACGGGCAGGACTGGATGGCGACGCTGATCTCCGCGGGGGCTGTGGCAGGTCTCACAACCGTCGTCCTGACGCTCATGATCGGCGCGACGCGCGTCGTGTTCGCGATGAGCCGCGACCACCTCCTGCCCGGCGGCCTGGCCTTCGTCCACCCCACGTTCCGGACGCCGTCGCGCATCACGATGGTCGTCACGCTCGTCACCGCGGTCGTCGCCGGGTTCACGCCGGTCGGGGTGCTCGAGTCGATGGTCAACATCGGCACGCTCTCCGCGTTCCTGCTGGTCAGCATCGGGGTCATCGTGCTGCGACGGACGCGGCCGGACCTGCCGCGGGCGTTCCGCGTGCCCTGGGTTCCCGTCCTCCCGATCGTCTCCGCGCTCATCTGCCTCTACCTGATGCTCAACCTCACGGTGGAGACCTGGCTGCGGTTCGTGGTGTGGCTCGTGATCGGCTTCGTCATCTACTTCGGGTACTCCAGGACGCACTCGCGGCTCGCGACGGGGGAGGCCGCGCCCGAGAAGGCGTCGATCTGAGGGAATGGTTGCGCGGGGTAACGTGTTCCGGCCTGCTGGACCGACCGAGGTCCGCGACCACCCGGTCCCGAACCGGGTCCCCGATCACCCTGAGGAGCTCTCGCACGTGAGCCTGTGGAGCCTGACCGAGCGCCGCGCCGTCGACCTGCACCGGGTCGCCAGCGCGCTGTGTCGTCGCTGACGCGCCCCAGCCAGCTGCTCCGCACCACCCCAGAGCGCCGCACGTCATGCGGCGCCGCGAAAGGCTCTCTCGTGTCCTCCCCGTCCCCCCGGCGTGCCCGACGGCTGCGCCTGCCCTCCTTCACCGTCCAGGTCCTGCTCGGCCTCGGGCTCGGCGTCCTGCTTGGCTGGATCGCCCTGCAGATGGGTCCCACCGCCTCCGGTGACCCCAACTGGCTCACCACGACGCTCGACGAGATCGGCTCGTCGTTCGTCACGCTGCTCAAGGCGATCGTGCCGCCGCTCGTGTTCCTCGCGATCGTCACCTCGATCGCGAACCTGCGGCAGGTCACCAACGCCGCGCGCCTCGCGGTGCAGACGTTGCTGTGGTTCGCGATCACCTCGGCGATCGCCGTGAGCGTCGGCATCGGCCTGGGCCTGCTCTTCCAGCCCGGTGCGCACTCCACCCTGACCGCGCAGGACGGCTCCGAGGCCGGGGCGTCCGCGAGCTGGCTCGACTTCCTCAACGGCCTGATCCCCGGCAACGTGCTGGGCCTGGGCGCTGACACGCACGCGACGGTCGTCGACGGTGCGGTCGACGCGAGCACCAAGGTCTCGTTCAACGTGCTGCAGATCGTCGTCGTCGCGATCGTCGTCGGCATCGCAGCGCTGCGCACCGGCAAGTCTGCCGAGCCGTTCCTCGCGTTCAACCGGTCGGCGCTGGCCGTCGTCCAGAAGGTGCTGTGGTGGATCATCCGCCTCGCGCCGCTGGGGACGCTGGGTCTGATCGGCACCGCGGTCGCGTCCTACGGCTGGGACCTGCTCGAGCCGCTCGCGACGTTCGCCGTCGCGATCTACACGGGCCTGGCGGTCGTGCTGTTCGTCGTCTACCCGCTGCTCCTGCGCAGCAACGGCCTCCGCATCGGGGCGTTCTTCCGTGGCGCGTGGCCGGCCATCCAGCTCGCCTTCGTCTCGCGGTCGTCGATCGGGACGCTGCCGGTCACGGAGCGCGTCGTCGAGCGGAACCTCGGCGTGCCGCGCGGCTACGCGTCGTTCGCGGTCCCGCTCGCTTCCACGACGAAGATGGACGGCTGCGCCTCGATCTACCCGGCGATCTCGGCGATCTTCGTCGCGCAGATCTTCGGGATCGACCTCACGCTCAAGGACTACCTGCTCATCGCGTTCGTCTCCGTGGTCGGCTCGGCCGCGACCGCCGGGCTCACCGGCGCCGTCGTCATGCTGACCCTCACGCTGTCGACGCTCGGCCTGCCGCTCGCCGGTGTCGGGCTGCTGCTCGCGATCGACCCGATCCTCGACATGGGCCGCACGGCCGTGAACGTCGCGGGTCAGGCGCTCGTGCCGACGATCGTCGCCAAGCGCGAGGGCATCCTCGACCTGGCGCAGTACGACGCGGCGTCGGCGGACGACCTGTTCACCGAGGACCACGCGGACGTCGAGGGTGCTGCCACGGCGGACGAGCCGGAGCTGGTCGCCGCGCGCTGAGGCTCGCTCAGCCTCGCGCTGCCTGACGTGGGGCCGGCTTCGGCCGGCCCCACGTCCAGGCTCGGCGTGCGCTCGATCCGGACCGACTTCGACGTCAGCCCGCGCCCGTGATCGCGTCGGCCACCTCGATCGGGTGGCTCAGCGGTGCCAGGTGCCCCCCGGGCACGACGACCGGCTCGACGCGCAGCCTGTCGCGGGCGATCCGGCGCTGCAGGTCGAGCGGGAAGACGCGGTCGTCGCGTGCGGCGACGACGCGGACCGGTGCGTCCGGCCAGGCGAAGTCGACGGCCTCGGCGAAGGCGGCGTCGGTCTCGGGACCGTCGTGCGCCGCGGACTCGCGAACGAGGTCGGCGGGTACGTCGTGGAAGAAGTACGTCCGGTCGTCGAACTGCACCGGGTAGCCGCCGAGCTCGGCGGCGCGGACGCGCGCCTCGCTCGAGCCGACGTGCTCCGACCACTCGCCGGCGGTCTCGCCCGGCATCGGGACCATCGCGTTCACGAACACCACGGCCCGGGTGGCCACGCGCGGCCAGACGAGCGGCAGCGTGAAGCCGCCGAGGGAGTGCGCGGCGAGGACGACGTCGTCGCGACCGCCGATCGCCTCGACGACGACGTCGGCGTACGCCTGCAGACCGCTCGCCTCGTCGGCCGCCGGGAGGTCGACGGCGAACGCGTCCAGACCGCGGGTCCGCAGCTCCGCCACCACCCGGTGCCAGTACCAGCCTGCCCCTCCGGCGCCGGGGACGAGCGCGACCGCCGTCATCGCGCCCGCAGGTCCTTGCGCAGGATCTTGCCCGACGCGGACTTCGGCACCTGCTCGATGAACTCGACGCGCCTGACCTTCTTGTGAGCCGCGACCCGCTGCGCGACCCACGCCATCAGGCCGTCGGCGTCCAGGGCCTCGTCGCTGCGGACGACGAACGCCTTCGGGATCTCCTCGCCGTCGTCGTCGGGCACGCCCACGACCGCCGCGTCCGCCACCCCGGGATGCGTGCGCAGCAGGGCCTCGAGCTCGGCCGGTGGCACCTGGTAGCCGTGGTACTTGATGAGCTCCTTGAGCCGGTCGACCACGTAGAACGCGCCGCGAGCGTCGACGGTCACGATGTCGCCCGTGTGCAGGAAGCCGTCGTCGTCGAGCGTCTGGCGGGTGGCCTCGTCGTCGCCGAGGTACCCGCGCATGACGTTGGGCCCGGCGCACCACAGCTCGCCCGGCTCGCTCATGCCGGTCGCCGGGACGGCGAGGTCGTCGCCGGTCTCCGGATCCACCAGGCGGCACACCATGTTCGGGATCGTCAGACCGACCGAGCCGCGCGGGATGTCGTCCCGGTTGGCGGGAACCGCGTGCGACACGGGGCTCATCTCGGTCATGCCGTAGCCCTGCACGACGCGGCAGCCGACGCGCTCCGCGACCGCGTCGGCCAGCGCGCCGTCGAGGGGCGCGGCGCCGGACAGGATCGTGTGGACGCTCGAGAGGTCGTGCTGACCGACGAGCGGGTGCTTGGCCAGGGCGAGCGCGATGGGCGGCGCGACGAAGAGGTACGTGCACCGGGCGTCCTCGATCGTCGCGAGGAACTGGGCGAGGTCGAATCGTGGGAACGTGACGAGCTGGGCGCGTGCGTACAGCGACAGGTTGAGCAGCACGGTCATGCCGTAGATGTGGAAGAACGGCAGAACGGCCGCGACGCGGTCCTCGGGAGTGAGCGTGATGATGCCGATCGTCTGGGCGACGTTGGCGACGAGGTTGCGGTGCGTGAGCATGACCCCCTTGGCCATCCCCGTGGTGCCCGACGAGTAGGGCAGCACGGCCAGGTGCGTGGACGGGTCGATCCGGACGTCGGGCGCCGGCCGGTCCTCCGCCAGCCAGGCGGCCAGGCCCGCGTCTGGGTCGTCGACGACCATGACCTGGTCGAGGCCGGCGGCGGTCGCCCCGGCTCGCAGGTTCTCGGCCAGGGCGCTGACGGTGATCGCCAGGCGCGCGCCGGAGTCGACGAGCTGGCGGCCGATCTCCTCACCCGTGTAGAGCGAGTTGACGGTCGTGACCGTGCCCCCCGCGCGCAGGATGCCGTGGAACAGCGCGACGAACGCTGGCGAGTTGGGGGAGTGCAGTGCGACGACGTCGCCGGGGGTGACACCGCGCGCCGCCAGTGCACCGGCGATGCGGTCGATCTGAGCGAGCAGCTCGCCGTACGTCGTCCCGACCTTCGCCCCCGCGGCGACGACCGCGGTGCGGCCGAGGTCCTGCGCGGTCAGGCCGCCGAACAGGAACTGGTGCACCGTGAGGTCGGGGATCTGGACGTCGTCGAACGGGCTGCGGATCAGGTGGCTGGTCGTCGGGCTGCTCACGTCGTCCGGCACTCCTCACAGGGGGTGGGGACCGCGCACGTCGTTGTACGCGATCGTCTTGCACGCTACCTTCCTCGTCGTCTCGCCGCCGCCCGCGCGCCCGCC
>JBCECL010000008.1:34933-37711 GCA_039207135.1 Brevundimonas sp. | reverse complement strand
CCGCCAGCAGCTCAGTCCTCCAGCATCGGGACGCTGAAGCCGTCGCCCGTGCGCAGCAGGCTCGCGCGCTGGAGCGCGCTCTTGCCGAACCGCGCCGCGACCGCGTCGACGGCCCGGTCCATGCCGGCCGTGTCGACGAGGTCGAAGCAGAACGCCGGCTGCACCACCGCGTCCGACTCGAGGTTGGTGAGCGCCACGCCCACGAGCGTCAGGCCGCGCTCGCGGACCAGCGGCGCCACCGCGTCGAGCAGCATCGTCGCGACGGCGCCCAGGTCGGCGCCCGAGGCGGTCGCGTGCGCGAGCGAGTGCGAGCGCGTCGCGCGCGAGTAGTCCTCGAACCGCAGGCGGAGCACGACCGTCCGCGCGGTGCGGTGCGCGGTGCGCATGCGGCGGCAGACGCGGTCGACGAGGCCGAGCAGGGCAGCGCGCACGAACGCCTGGTCGTGGGGGCCGTGCCCGATGGCGCGCTGCGCCCCGATGGAGCCGCGCCTGCGGTCGACGACCACGCGCTCCGGCGTCCGGCCGTGCACGACCGCGAACAGGTGGCGGCCGGCTGCCGGGCCGAGCAGGCCCACGAGCACCGACTCGCCCAGCTGCGCGACGTCGCCCGCCGTCGCCAGGCCGTACGAGTTGAGCTTGGCGGCGGTCACCTCGCCGACGCCCCAGAGCATCGTGAGCGGCAGCGGGTGCAGGAAGGCGTCCTCGCCCGACGGCTCGACCAGCAACAGCCCGTCGGGCTTGGCGACGCGGCTCGCGACCTTGGCCAGGAACGGCGTACGCGCGACGCCTACGGTGATCGGTAGGCCGACCTCGTCCCGCACCCGCTCGCGCAGCCGGGCGCCGATCTGCACCGGCGGCGCATCGATGCGGTGCAACCCGGCGACGTCGAGGAACGCCTCGTCGATCGAGACCGCCTGGACCTGCGGGGTCGTGTCCCGGAAGACCTCGAAGACCGCCTTGCTCGCCTCGACGTACGCGTCGAAGCGTGGGCGCACCACGATGACGTCCGGGCACAGCCGGCGCGCCTGCCGACCGCTCATCGCGGTCTTCACGCCGCGGCGCTTCGCCTCGTACGACGCGGCGAGCACCACGCCGCCGCCCACGACGATCGGGCGGTTGCGAAGCCTCGGGTCGTCGCGTTGCTCGACCGCGGCGTAGAACGCGTCGAGGTCGGCGTGCAGGATCGCTGCGCGGCGCGGGGTGTCGGACACGAACACATGTTCTAACCGGGGTCTGACACGACGTGGTGCGGCCGTGATGCACGTGACATGCACGGTCGACCGAGTGTCCGATATTCGTGCTGGTGATTGCCCATCGCAACGATACGATCGAATCGATACGACAATCGCGACGCTCGGAGTTCCGCCAGACATGCCCAAGGTCCTCACCACCGGTCGCCCGTGGCGCGTCATCGCGGTGTTCGCGGTGCCGCTGCTGATCGGCAACGTGGTCCAGCAGCTGTACCAGGTGACCGACGCGTTCATCGTCGGGCGCAGCCTGGGCGTCGACGCGCTCGCGGCCGTGGGCTCCACCGGGAGCCTGCTGTTCCTCCTGCTCGGCTTCGCGTGGGGCATGACGTCGGGCTTCGCGATCCCCACCGCCCAGGCGTTCGGAGCGGGCGACGCGGTCGCCGTGCGCCGGTCGGTCGCGACCGGGACGCTCCTGACCGCGTGCGCGAGCCTCGTGCTGACGGTCGGCGCGCTCCTGCTGACCGGCCCCGCGCTGCGGCTGCTCGAGACGCCGCCCGAGCTCATCGGCGCCGCCACGACGTTCGCGACCGTGAGCTTCGCGGGCGCCACCGCCACGATGTTCTTCAACTACCTGTCGGCGATCATCCGGGCCATCGGTGACTCGCGCACCCCGCTGGTGTTCCTCGCGCTGTGCTGCGGCTTCAACGTGGTGCTCGTCGTGCTGCTCGTGCGCGTCGCTGGCCTCGGGGTCGGCGGTGCGGCGTTCGCGACCGTCGTCTCACAGGGCATCTCGGTCGCGCTGTGCCTCTGGTACATCAAGCGCCGGGTGCCCGCGCTGCACCTGAGCCGTTCCGACTTCCGGGTGCCGCGCGACGCGGTCACGCGGCACCTCCGGCTGGGCCTGCCGATGGGGTTCCAGGCGTCGGTCATCGCGATCGGCTCGCTCGTCGTCCAGCTGCGCCTGAACGAGCTCGGCGCCGACGCGGTCGCCGCCTACACGACGGCAGCGCGCGTCGACGGGCTCGCCGTGACGTTCCTCGGCTCGCTCGGCCTGGCGGTCTCGACGTTCGTCGCGCAGAACCACGGCGGCGGACGCCCCGACCGCATCCGCTCGGGCGTCTCGCAGGCCGTCGTGATGTCGGTGGTCGTGGCCTGCGTGCTCGGCGTGGTGCTCGTGACGTTCGGCAGCTCGATCGTCGCGCTGTTCGTCGGCTCGGGGGAGCAGGAGGTGGTCGACATGGCCGCGCAGTTCCTCACCGTCAACGGCCTGACGTACTCGGCGCTCGGCATCCTGTTCGTGCTGCGCGGGTCGCTGCAGGGGCTCGGCCACGCGCTCGTCCCGACGCTCACGGGTGTCACCGAGCTCGTCATGCGCGTGGGCGCCGCCATCGTGCTCGGGGCGGCCTTCGGGTACGCGGGCATCATCTGGGGCAACCCGCTCGCGTGGATCGGCGCGGCCGTGCTGCTCGTGCCGACCTACCTGCACGCGCGTCGCCGGTTGGGTCAGCCCGCCGACGTGCTCGTCATCGAGGGGCCGGCGGACGGCTCGTACGTCGTGGACGCCGTGATCCCCACGCCCCACCCGGCG
>JBCECL010000008.1:0-34833 GCA_039207135.1 Brevundimonas sp. | reverse complement strand
CGCCCCACCCGGCGTCCGACGAGGCCCTGGCTCGTTGATCGGCGCGAGCTACTCGCCCGCGTCGTCCCTGCCGCCGGGCTTGACCGGCACGACCCCGGGCGTGGTCGGTTTGGCGCTCACCTCGACCCACTTGGGCACGTTGGTGAGCGCGCCGACGTCGCCCATGTTCCCGTACTGCACGCTGATGTCGCCGTAGCCCATCCCGATCCGGTGCTGGCCGAAGGACGTCGCCCGCGCAGCCCGCTCGGCGACGACCCCCTCGGCCAGGCCGGGGTTGGCCGCGCGGATGTCGAAGAACTCCTGCTGGAAGTTGGCCAGGTTCTTCCAGGCGAGCAGGCCACCCATGTCGGCCGGACCCTTGCTGAACTTCGCCCGGAACGCGTCGACCGCCGCGCGCAGCGACTCGACGGTCCAGGAGAACCCCTGCGCCTTGAGCGTCACCGGGGTGCCGTCGGGCAGGCGGGCGTTGGTCGGGTCGATCGTCAGGTGCGGACCGCCCTTCGGGGTGCCGTCGGCGTTCTTCTCGACCTCCGCGTAGCCGTAGCGTGCGCCGGTCTGGGAGTCGGACAGGTCGCACTCCCAGCCGTCGGGGCTCGCCTTGAGGTCGCCAGCGGTGACGCGTGCGCCGTTGTCGACGACGACCTCCGCGCGCCCCGCGGGTGGTGGTCGGTAGTCCGAGGTCTCGCGCGTCTCGGCGGGGTTCTTCTCGGTCGACAGCGCGGGGATCCGGTCGGTGATGCCCTTGATGACGCCGTGGAAGATCCCGATGATCAGCGTGTTCGCGACGAGGTGGTCGTCCCACTCGCGGCCGGTGCTCACGTTGGCGACGACCGTCCCGACCCCGGCGGCGCCCATCACGACGAGCGTCCCGGCGGCGAGGGAGAGCCCGTAGAACGTCGCCGCGGCGCCCGCTGCGCCGACGAACGCCCCGAGGATCGCCGCGTGCCCCACCCCTGAGTACCACTTGGTGTTGGGGTTGGGATCGAGCAGGTTGCCGGTCACCTGCGCAGCGGCGAAGCCAGCAGCGCCCGCGGCGGCGCCGACGAGCAGCACGACGGCAAGCCCGGGCAGCGTGAACGGAGCCGACGCGATGAGCAGCGCCACACCCGCGCCGACGAGGATCGCCGCGCCGATGCCGACGACGAGGGAGGCGACGAACTTCCAGTCGGCCATCCCCTTGATGGCCTTCCAGGTGTCCGAGAGCTGGTTGGAGATCCACGACGTGGCGCGCCCCCACCAGCTCTCCTGGGCCTCCGCCGCCTCGCGCATCGCGCCGGGGACCTCGCCGAACGTCGAGTCGGCGTGCTGGACGCCTTCCTCGGTGCCGGCGTGCAGGTTGTCGACCGCCTGGCCGACGCCGCCGTCGACCTGCCCGCGGATGTCCGAGACGCTGCGCTTGACCTCACCGCCGACTCGGTCGACCTCCGAGCCGGCCTGCTTGGTCCCCTCCGCGAGCGTCTGCTCGGCCTGCGTCCCGGCGGCGTCGGCGACCTGTGCCAGCCCGGTCGTCGCCGTCGTGCCCAGCCGGCTCATGTTGTTCTGCGTCTCGTCGACCCACGCAGCGCCGCTCTGGTTCGCTCCCGCCGCGGCGCCCTGGACCGACTGCTTGAGCTCGGCGCTCTGCGAGGCCGCCGACTGGTCCAGGCCCGGCCCCACGGCGTCGAGCGCGTCGAGAGCCGCGGCCTGTGGTTCGGGTGCGGTCGCGACGGAGCCGGACGACGGGTCGGTGTCGCGTGCGACGACAGGAGCGGGCGGTGCCGCCGCGGCGGCTTGCGCGAGCTCGGCGATGGCGCCCTCGCCCGCCTCGTCGAGCATCTCGCCCGCCTGACCGGCGATCTTGGCGTTGGCCACGAGTCCCGCGGCGAGCGCGGCGTCGAGGCTCGCCTCTCCCTCCGCGAGCATCGCCTCGCCGCGACCCGCCGCCGCCTGCTGCAGGTTGTCGACCTCGCCGAGCGCACCGGCCTCGGCGGCATCGAGCTGCTGGCGCCCCTGCTGCTCGACGCCGTCGATGCCCTGCCCGACGGACGTCATGAGCTGCGTGACGCCTTCCCGGCCGCCCGCCGCGACCTGACCCACACCATCGACGGTGGTCTGCGACTCCGCCGTGACCTGCGTCGCCGCCTGGTCGGCCTGCTCGGCGACGTCGCTCGCGAGGCTGGCGCCGTCGTCGCGCAGCTGTTCGGCGTAGTGCTGCGCGACCTCGACGACCGCGTCGGCCTTGCGTTGCGCGAGGTCGGCGTCGTCGGGCTCGCTCGCCCGCTGCGCCGCCGCCTCCTGCCGTCCGAGCGCGACCGCCTGCTGGCCCAGGTCGTTCGCGTGCGCCCGGCCGCGCTGTCCCTCCTTCTGGCCCGCGCCCCGGACGTCGGACTCGGCGGTCGTGAAGAGCGCCTGCGCGTCGGTTCGCCCGGTCGCGACGGCCTCGTCGAGCCGGGCCGCCTCCGCGGCACCCGTCGCACTCGCCGCGGCGCGCGCCGCCTGGGTCCGGGCGGAGGAGGCGGCCCGCGCGTCGGCCGCGCCCGCGACGACGTCGCCGCGCGTGCCGCGGATGATCCCCTCTGCGGCAGCTCGGCTCGACTGGACGGCCGCGCGCACGCCCTCCCGCTGCCCGACCGTCTCGCTCCGCAGGTCGGCTGACGCCGCGGCCGCGTTGCCGACCGCGCGGTCCCGCAGCGCCCCGATCCGCGCGTTGATCGCCGCTCCGAACGCGACCAGCCCGGCCGGCGCGCCGTCGAGCCGCGCCATCGCCTGCTCGCTGCGCGGCCCGCGGTCGGCGGCCTCGGCGAGCGGGATCGTCATCGCGTCGGCAGGTGCGCGCTTGCTCGCGGCCTCGGCGGCGATCGAGCCCGGCTTCTGGTGCACGGGGATCGCGTCGGCCGGAGCCTGTGCGGCGCGGGGGGCGGCAGGCTTGGCGGTCGGTGCGGGTGTGGCCTTCAGCCCGGCCAGCGCCTGCGCCGCAGGACGGGTGTTGGCCTGCGCCTGCGCCGCGGCACCGGGCGGCCCGGGCGTCGCGCGCGGCGGCGGGGGTGGCGCCAGGCCGCGCGGCAGGGTGCGTTCGGCCCGTCGGATGAACGCGGCTGCTGCCTCGACCGGGCCCGAGGCCCGGTCAGCTGCGGCGTGCGCTCCTCCGTCCGAGGCGATGAGCCGACTGACGGCCGCGTTCCCCGCCCGGGTCTGCAGCTCGTGCACCGCGCTCGCGGGCGCGGCCGACCGGCGGCGCGGCGGACTCGTCGGCGCTCGGGGCGTGGTGCGCGCGGTGGCGCGCGACGGAACGGCCATGCACCCCCCACGTGCTCGGACCCAAACAACCCACTCTGGCGCCGTGCTCGTAAGAGGTCAGGGTCGCGCCTACGCCCGTCAGGGCAGCGGGGGTGCCCGAAGGGGCATCACCAGGGCGGGCTCGGCAGCTGTTCGTCGAACTCGCCGCCGGCGCCGCACCCGCCGACGTAGTCGCCCGGCATGTTCGGGTAGATCTCGGTCCAGTACCGCTTGGCGAGCGCCTCGGCCTGGGCCTGCGTGGCGCCGAGTGCGACGGCCATCGCGGCATCGCGCTGCACGGCCGCGCACTCGGTCTGGGCCTCGTTCATGATGCCGGCCATGTGCATGGTCTCGTGGGTCAGCACGTGCACGGCGACCACCTGGTCGCGCGACGGGTTGTGCTTCGACGAGGCCAGCCAGTGCCGCAGGTCGGCGCAAGGGTCGCGCTTGATGAGCGTCGAGCGCTCGGGCTTCCCGTCCTGGTCCCAGCGGACGTAGCCGAGCTCGGCGCCCAGGTCGGTGAAGGCCTGCGCGAACGTCTGGCAGTGCACCCGCACGGGCTGCCCCGCGACGGCGGTCGCCGCGCGCGTCAGGGTCCCTTCCAGCCGGGCGGCGGTCCACAGCGGCACGGCGCAGGCCAGCGCGAGCGCGAGGCAGAGCCCGACGCTGATGCGGGGGAAGCGCCTGACCCGGCCCAGCGAGTCGACCCGGCGCAGCACCCAGCGGATCGCGATCCCCGCTGCCAGGGCGAGGAACGTGATGAGCGTGAGGGTGAGGGCCACCCCCAGGTCATCGGCCCGTGCGGGCTACGGCTGGAGTCGCTGCGTCGCCCAGGTCTCCGCGTCGCGCGTGTACTGCAGGCGGCGGTGCAGCCGGTCGGGGCTGCCGTACCAGAACTCGATCGCGTCCGGCACGAGGCGGTAGCCCGTCCAGTCGGCCGGTCGCGCGACCGGGCCGGCGTCGAGCGCCCGGGCGGCGGCGGCGCGCAGGTCGGCCTCCGACGACAGCGGCTGGCTCTGCCGCGACACGGCCGTCGTGGCCTGCGCGAGCGGCGGCCGGTCGGCGAACAGCGCGCTCGACGCGTCGTCGGACAAGGTCTCCACGAGCCCCGCGACGTTGATCTGCTGCAGCGTCTCGCGCCAGTAGAACGTCATGGCCGCGCGCGGACGAGCCGCCAGGTCGAGGCCCTTGCGGCTCGACGTGAAGCTGCCGAACACGAGGCCGCGGTCGTCGACGTCCTTGACCATGAGGGTGCGAGTGCTGGGGTCGCCGTCGGCCGACGACGTCGCGAGCGTGACGGCGAACGGCTCGCGGACCTCGCGCGCGACCGCCGCGTCGAGCCAGGCGCGCAGCAGCGGGAGCGGGTCGGCGGGCGGCGCGTCGAACTCCGGCAGGACGAGCGTCGCGTCCCCGGAGAGCGTCACGGCCACGGGTCCAGGTCGGGGAGCGCGCCGGTCAGGTCTGCGCCCGACGAGCGACCCGCGAGCCACGCCGCGAGGCCGTGCTGCGGGCCGGCGATCGGCGTGCCCGAACCGTCGGACCACGTGCGGCCCGTGTCGGTGGCCGTCAGCTGCGCCGGGACCGGGATGCGCACGCGCAGCCAGTCCACGAGGTGCCCGCTCGTCGCGAAGGACCAGTCGGCGGCGGTGCGGCCCACCTCGAGGTCCACCCAGTGCACCTCGAGCTCGCGCCACCAGCACAGGCGCGTGGCGGCGAGGTCGGAGTCCCGGTACGCGCAGGGCAGCGCCCAGTCCGCCTCCGACAGGTCGCCCCAGGCGTCGGCCAGCGCGCCGAACCCCTGGCGCACCCCGTCGAGGATCTCGGGCAGCTCGCGGGTGGCACCCCGCTCGATCGACGCGTCGCGTGCCGGGCGACCGCCCTCGTAGACCTCGACGCGCTCACCGCGCACCGCGAACGCGGCCACCCGGGCGAACGCGGCGGACAGGTCGCCCAGGTGCGTGAGCACGTGCGCGCGGGTCCAGCCCGGCAAGGCGATGGGTGCGTGCGCCTCGGCCTCGGTGAGCCGCGACGCCCGCTCCAGCAGGAGCGTGTTACCTGAGACCAGGTCCTCGGGTGTCATGGTCCCAGCACATCACGCGATGCCCCTGACCTGCGACTCGATAGTGTCGTCGGCATGGAGGTCGAGTTCGACGCACCGTTGTGGCTCTGGGACGCCCGGCGGGAGGACCGCTGGACGTTCGTCGCGGTGCCGACGGACCTGGCCGACGAGATCGCGGAGGTCGCCGAGCCCGTCGCGCGCGGGTTCGGCTCGGTGCGCGTCGAGGTGCGCCTCGGCACGTCGACCTGGCGCACGAGCCTGTTCCCGGGCTCCGACACGTACGTGCTGCCGATCAAGAAGGCGGTCCGCACAGCGCAGAAGTGCGACGCGGGCGACACGGTCCACGTCCACCTGACGCTGCTGGACGTCTAGCTCGACACGTCGGCCGTCGTGAACCGGCTCCACGCGAGCGCCCCGAAGATCGCGACCCACGCCGCCTGGATCGCCAGGCCGCCCATGATCACGCCCCAGTCGGGCTGCAGCCGCAGGAACTCGGCGAAGTCGAGCCAGTGGTGCGTGAGCAGACCGGGGTGGATCGCGGACAGGGCCGGGATGGTGTCGAGCACGCCGGAGGCGATCGCGACGACGACGGTCGCGGCCATCGCGCCGACGGGCACCTCCGTGAGCGTCGAGAAGAACAGCCCGACGGCGACGAGACCGGTGAGCGACAGCCCGATGTAGACGACCACAGCCAGCACGCGCAACGCGCCCGTGCCGAGCGGCACCGTGTCGCCCGACAGCAGCGTCACGTCGCGGATGCCGAACAGCGCCGCACCGGCGACCAGCCCGACGACGGCGATCGCCGAGACGGCGGCCGCGGCGAACGCCAGCGCGCCGACCGCCTTGACCAGCAGCAGGCGCGTCCGTCCGACGGGCACGGTCAGCAGGTAGCGCAGCGTCCCGGCGGACGCCTCGCCGGCGATCGCGTCGCCCGACGCGATGCCGATCGTGAGCGGCAGCAGGAACGGCAGGCACAGGAAGATCGACGCGACGACGAGGAAGAGCCCGTTGCCCGTGACGCGGCTCAGGAACGCCGGTCCCTGGCCGTTCATGGCCGTGTCCTGCGTGAAGAACAGCACCAGGCCGAGGATGAGCGGCACGGCGGCGAGGCCGAGCAGCAGGACGAGGTTGCGCTTGCGGCCCAGCACGAGCCGGAGCTCGGAGCGCTGCAGGCGCCAGTAGGCGGCGGCCATCGACGGGCGCGGCGCGTCGAGCTCGGCGGTCTCAGCGAGCGACATCGAATCCCTCCCCGGTGAGCTCGACGAAGACCTGCTCGAGGCTCGGCCGGCGGACCTCGAAGCCGACGACGTCGACCGAGGCGTGCACGAGCGCGGCCGGGATGCGGGCCGGATCGAGGCTGCCGAGCTCCGCGGTCAGGGACGCGTCCTCGACCGACACCTCGAGCCCGAGCACGCGCAGCACGCCAGCGGCCGTCGCGACATGGCCGGGGGCCACGGTCACGACGACCTGCGTCACGCCGCGCGAGTCGATCACGTCGCGGGGACCCTGCAGGAGCAGCCGCCCCTTGCTCATGATCCCGATGTGCGAGCACACCTGCTCGATCTCTCCGAGCAGGTGGGAGGAGACCAGCACGGTGGTGCCGGCCTTCGCGAGCTCGCGGATGAGCAGCCGCACCTCGCGCGTGCCCTGCGGGTCCAGGCCGTTGGTCGGCTCGTCGAGCACGAGCAGGTCGCGCGGGCGCAGCAGGGCGGCGGCGAGGCCGAGCCGCTGCTTCATGCCCAGCGAGTACTGCCGGTAGTGCTTGTTTCCTGCTGCCGTCAGGCCCACGCGCTCGAGCGCGTCGGCGGCGCGGCGCTCGGCGGTGCGCGGGTCGGCCGTCGCGTCGGCCGCGTCGAGCCGCGCGAGGTTGGCCCGGCCGCTCAGGTAGGGGTGGAAGCCGGGCCCCTCGACGAGCGCGCCGACGCGCGTGAGCACCTGCGTGGGATCGTCGGACCCCAGGAGCCACGCCTGTCCGCTCGTCGGGCGGACCAGACCGAGCAGCATGCGGATCGTCGTCGTCTTGCCCGACCCGTTGGGCCCGAGGAAGCCGTACACCGCCCCGCGCGGCACCTCGAGGTCGATGCCGTCGACGGCGACCTGACCCGAGCGGAACCGCTTGGTCAGGCCCTGCGTACGCACGGCCGAAGCGGCCTCGACCTGGGTCGAGACCGCCGGGGCCGTCACCGCGGGTGCGGTCATCGGGCGTCCGCCTGCAGCGTGGCGCCGGGAACGGCGCCCACCAGCACGCGGCCGTCGTCGGTGATCAGGATGCTCGCCAGCTTGGTCGTGATCAGGCGGCCCTCGGGCACCGGCTTCGCGATCTGGTCGAACAGGGTGCCGAGGTCGAGCTGGCGGACCTTGTCGCTGCCGTCGGCGCCGAACTCGTCGAGCAGCGCCTGCCCGCTCTTGGAGCCGATGGCCGGCTTGCTGCCGGGCACCGAGCTCAGCGCGTCGGTGTTCCCCGCGAGCAGGCCCGCGACGTCCACGCCGGCGACCTGCACCACGGTGTCCCAGCCGGTGCCCGTGATCGTCGTGCCCTCGGGGACGGTGGCCGACGGCTGGTCCGTCTCGGCGGGGAGCGGGACCGTGACGTCCTTGCTCGTCGCGCCGGCCGGCGGGCTGAACGAGAGCACCGAGTCGGACGGCGTGCCGAACCGGACGTCGGTGAACCCGACCTCGAGGCCCGGCGACTTCGAGGTGCGGTCCCAGACCTGCACGCGCAGCGGCGTCTTGGTCTTCGCGTCGATCGCGATCGACACGTGCCCGACGAGCGTCGTCGTGCTCTTGGGCGTCACGACGAGCGTGTACGCGTCGCGGCCGGCGACGCGGGACTGCGCGTCGAGGGTCACGCTGGAGAACTGCTCGATCATCGACAGCGCCGAGGCGGCCGCTGCTGCCGGCGTCGGCAGGTCGCCGGCGACGGCGGGCTGCTCGTGGAGCTTCTTCAGACGGGCCTGGTCCGCGGCCGAGACCGTGTAGTGCACCACGGCGTCGTCCGTGCTCGAGTAGGTCCACGCCTCGGGTCCGTCGCGCACGACCGAGTACTCAGAGGTGGGGCCCAGCAGTGCGGCCCGCGAGCGCTCGGCGCCGTCGGTCCAGACGCGCAGCGTCGAGCTGCCGTCGAGGAGGTTGACGGGCGAGGCGCCCGCCACGTCGCCCAGCGGCAGCGACGGCAGGCCGAGGTGCGCGGTGTAGACGACCGTGCCCGACAGCGCGGCGTTCGGCGCCTCGGCGACCGAGGTCACGAGCTGCTGCGGGGTGATGGTCGGCAGGTCCTCGCTGCTGGCGGAGGCCACCAGCGGCGGTGCGACGAAGGCCGCCGCGACGACGACGCCGACGACGACCGGGACGGCCCAGCGGGCCCGGGGCGACAGGTTGCTCATGCATCCACCATGCGGCCTGGCCGCTGTGGGGAACCTGAGAGGTCCCGAGCCTGGGTCGCCGGACGGTGCCATGCTGCCCATGTGCGGGTCCTGGTGGTCGACGACGAGCGCGGGCTCACGCGCGCCCTGCACCGTGGGCTGACCGCCGAGGGGTTCGCGGTCGACGTGGCGTTCGACGGCGTGACGGGCCTCGAGCGGGCCAGCGACCACGAGTACGACGCGATCGTGCTCGACGTGATGCTCCCGCGCCTGAACGGCTACGACGTCGTCACCAGCCTGCGGGCGCGCGGGATCACGACGCCCGTGCTCATGCTGAGCGCCAAGGACGGCGAGTACGACGTCGCGGACGGGCTCGACGTGGGCGCCGACGACTACCTCACCAAGCCGTTCTCGTTCGTCGTGCTCGTCGCGCGCCTGCGGGCCCTGCTGCGGCGGCCGGCCCGTGTCGACGCGCCCGTCCTCGCGGTGCGCGACCTGGTCCTGGACCCCTCCGCCCGGACGCTCACGCGTGCCGGGGAGCCCGTGACGCTGACGGTGCGCGAGCTCGCGCTGCTCGAGTACCTCATGCGCAACTCCGACCGCGTGGTCGGCAAGGTCGAGCTGCGCGACCACGTGTGGGACGGCACGGGGGAGGACGTCAACGTCGTCGAGGTCTACGTCGGCTACCTGCGTCGCAAGCTCGGCCGCGACGCCGTGGCGACGGTCCGCGGCGCGGGCTACCGCGTGGCCGGGTAGACGCGCGTGCGCTCCTGGTCGCTGCGGGCGCGGCTGACCTTCCTGACCGCGGCGCTGCTGTGCGTCGCGCTCGTCGTCGGCGCGGTCGCCCTGACGACCGTGCTGTCGCGCAGCCGCATGGCCGCGCTCGACGACGTCGTCTCGCAGCGCGCGGCCACGGTCGCGACCCTCGCCGCAGACGACCGGCTGCCGCCCGCGCTGCCCGTCGAGCAGCCGGGTGAGGTGGTCCAGCTCCTCGACGCGTCGGGGCGCGTGCTCGCGTCGTCGCCCTCGGCCAGCCGCACCCTGCCCGTTCTTCCCGCCGCGCAGGTCGCCGACCTGCGCGGACGCTCGCCATGGGTCGGCACGACGGCCAGCGCGTACGACCCGCAGGCGCGGGTGGCCGTGCGGGCGACCACGCTCGACGGCGAGCCGGTCACGGTGGTCGCGACGATGCCGCTCGGCGAGGTGCGCAGCCTGCTGCGTGCGCTGAGCGTCGCGCTGCTCGTCGTCGTCCCGCTGCTCACCGCGATGCTCGCGCTCGCCATCTGGTACGCGCTCGGCAAGGCGCTCACGCCCGTCGAGACCCTGCGCCGTGCCGCGGCGCAGGTCGCGGTGACCGGCGGCCCGGGCTCGTTGCCGGTTCCGGACTCCGACGACGAGCTCGGCGCGCTCGCGCGAACCCTGAACGAGATGCTCGACCGGCTCGAGACGGCCTCGGCCCGGCAGCGCACGTTCGTCGCCGACGCCGCGCACGAGCTGCGCTCGCCGATCGCGTCGCTGCGCGCGGCCGTCGACGTGGCAGCCGCGCACCCCGACGCGTACGCGGCCGAGGAGCTAGCTGCTGATCTCGACGGCGACCTCCGCCGGATGCAGGCGTTGGTCGACGACCTGCTGCTGCTCGCCCGGGTGGGTGCGGCACCCCGTCGGCGCGAGCCTGTGGACCTGGCGGCGCTCGCGGCCGACGCGGCGGCAGGGCGCGGCACGGTCGTCGGCTCGGGCTCGGCCGTCGCGGATCGGGACGCCGTGACACGCGTCCTGCGCAACCTCGTCGACAATGCCGAGCGCCACGCGGCCACGCGGGTGCTCGTCACCGTCGAGCCCGGCCGCGTGCACGTCGACGACGACGGCGCCGGCATCCCCGCAGCCGACCGAGACCGGGTCTTCGAGCGGTTCGTGCGGCTCGACGACGCCCGCGAGCGCGACGCCGGAGGAAGCGGTCTCGGGCTCGCGATCGCCCGCGAGCTCGCGCGGGACGAGGGCGGCGACGTCGTGCTGGGGGAGTCACCGCTCGGCGGGCTGCGCGCGACGCTGGTGCTGGACGGCTAGCCGGTGCGAACGCCTACGCGATCCGGATGCGCGCCCACTGCAGGTTGTGGTCCGAGCCGCGGTACCGCTCGTCGAACTGACCGTCCTTGAGGATGATCTGGTTGACGAACTTCGAGACGCCAGAGCCGTTCTTGACGAAGATGTAGTCGATCCGCGTCCCGGTGTAGGCGTAGCGGTACGGCTTGGCCGGGTAGCCGTTGTCCACGGCCGAGAAGTGGCTGTTCGAGGTCGTGTTGTTGCGCTGCACCGTGGTGTGCGCCTGCGTCGCGCTCGCGTAGCCGGCCTTGACCATGTCCACCTGCGGGCCGCTCGACCAGCGCGAGTCGGAGTTGAAGTCGCCCATGACGACGACCGGCAGGTTCGAGTTCCCGGCACGCGCGGCCTTGTCGGCGATGAACGTGCGGATGCCCTTCACCGCGGCCTTGCGCATGCGCTGCAGGGTGGAGCTGTCGCCCTTCTCGAGGTGCGTCGAGACAACGTAGAAGCGTGCCCCGGTGGCCTTCGACTGCATGAGCGCCCAGGTGAAGTGCCTGTCGTACTTCGTCTTGTCCCACGTCACGCCGTCGGAGTGCAGGAACGTCGACTCGACGCCCGCGTCGATCACGCGCACGTCCGTCGGCTTGTAGAGGATGTGGTCGGAGCGGGAGACGCCGCCGGTGCCCCAGCGCTTCGCCTGGTCGATCATCGCCTGGCTGACGTACAGGTCGTCGACCGGCACGGCGCTCTTGTAGGTCGAGCCGACGAGGCGCAGGAGCTCCTGGTACTGCCCCGAGGCCTGCGATGACGAAGCCTCCTGCACGGCCAGCACCGAGGCTCCCGCGTACAGGATGCCGTTCTTCACGGCGGCCTTGCGGTCGTCCCACTCGCGTCCCGCGATCCCGGCCGTCGCGGTCGTGCTGCAGATGTTCCACGTCGCGAACGTGACGTCGTCGGCCGCCGAGCCGCGCAGCGCCGGCGGGCTCGGGTAGCCGAAGGCCGTCACCGAGTGGGCGGTCGTCGAGCCGTTGCGGGCGTAGAGGTGCACGTAGACGGGCTCGGTCCCGGTCGAGCCGTTCAGCGCCTGCCACTTGGCCGGAACCGTCAGGACGACGGAGGTGCGCGCGACCGACACGTTCGTGATCCACACCTTCGTGGTGTCGACGCCGGAGACGGTCGTCTTGCCCTGGGTGTACACGTTGTCGTTGGTCCACGACGCGACGACCTTCAGCGAGGTGCCCGCGACGTACTTGGGCCAGCTCACGCGCACCTTGTTCGTGCCCGCGGGGGTGACCTTGACGCCCGTCTTGTAGCGCGGCGAGTTCGTGTTGGGGACGAACTGGTACTTCGCGCTCCAGCTCCCGGCGGCCTTGATGCGCACCCAGTACTTGGTGTGCAGCGCGAGGCTGGTCGCGGCGAGCACGGTCGACTTCGTCGTGAGCGTGCGCGTCTTGCCCTTGGCGAACGTGGAGGTCCTCGACACCTGCATCGTGTACGTCGGCGAGCCGGAGACGGCCTTCCAGCCGACGGTCACGCGCTTGTCGCCCGGGACCACCACGATCGACGTCGGCGCGGGGCCCGAGGCGTGGGCGACCATCGGGGAGAGGCCGACGAGGCCGAGCGCGAGGGTCACCGAGGCAGCGGTGACGCGAAGGGGTCGGTCAAAGGGCACGGGCGATCCTCGTTCGGTGTGGCGACGGAATGTTCAACGGTACGTCGGGGCGCCAGCACGTGCTTGAGGCTGACGTCCCATCGGTTCCATCGGTCGAACCGGCCGGTGACTTCAGTGCTAACTCGACTGCTACCTAGACTCCGTGGGTGCAGTGCGACTACTTCGATGCGGCGGCCTGCCGCTCGTGCGCACTCATGGGGCAGCCGCACTCCGTGCAGGTGGCCGACAAGCAGCGGCACGTCGCCGAGCTGCTCGCGACCGACGTCGACTGGCTCGCGCCCGTCGTCGGCCCCGAGCAGGGCTTCCGCAACAAGGCGAAGATGGTCGTCGGCGGCAGTGTCGACGAGCCGACGCTCGGCATCCTCGACGGCTCCGGCCGGGGCGTCGACCTGCAGTCGTGCGGGCTGTACCCCGCGGCGCTGAGCAGGGTCTTCCCGCTTCTCGCGTCGTTCGTGACGACCGCTCGCCTGACCCCGTACTCGGTGCCTGAGCGCACCGGCGAGCTCAAGAACGTGCTGGTCACGCTCTCGCCCGACGACGAGCTCATGGTGCGGTTCGTGCTGCGCTCCACCGAGGCGGTCGCGCGCATCCGCAAGCACCTGCCGGGCCTGATCGACGCCGCCGCGCGCGTCGGCTCGCCCCTCGTCGTCGTCTCGGTGAACGTCCTGCCCGAGCACAAGGCGGTGCTGGAGGGCGCCGACGAGATCGTGCTCACCGACGCCGCGACGCTGCGCATGCGCGTCAACGACATCGACCTGCACCTGCGCCCGCAGTCGTTCTTCCAGACGAACACCGACGTCGCCGCCGCGCTCTACCGGCAGGCGGTCGAGTGGGTCGACGAGGTGGATCCGGCCTCGCTGTGGGACCTGTACTGCGGGGTGGGAGGGTTCGCGCTGCACTGCGCGGCACCGCAGCGGCAGGTCACGGGCATCGAGCTCAGTGCGAAGGCGATCGTCAGCGCGAAGGCGTCCGCCGCCGAGCTCGGTCTGGGGGTCGCGTTCGAGGCGGGCGACGCGACGGCGTTCGCGCTGCGCGCCGCGGAGCCGCCCGAGATGGTCGTCGTGAACCCGCCGCGGCGGGGCATCGGCCCGGAGCTCGCCGCGTGGCTCGAGGGGTCAGGCGTCCGGCAGGTCGTCTACTCCAGCTGCAACGCGCAGTCGCTCGCTCGCGACCTCGCCGCTATGCCGTCGCTGCGGCCGACCCGGGCCCGGCTCCTCGACATGTTCCCGCAGACCACCCACTACGAAGTCGTTACCCTCCTGCAACGCGCCTGACCCGGTTGGCGGGCGCGAGTCGTGGTTACCGGACGGTAGGAAGTGCACATGAGCACAGTTGTGGTGGGCGCGGGGCCCGGTGGGTTGGCGGCGGCGGCGTCGCTCGCCCGACGCGGGGTCGACGTCACGGTCCTCGAACGGTCGGACGCGGTCGCGGCGAGCTGGCGCGGCCACTACGACCGCCTGCACCTGCACACCACGCGTAGGTGGTCGAGCCTTCCGGGCATGACGATCCCGCGGCAGTACGGGCGGTGGGTCGCGCGCGACGACGTGGTCGCCTACCTCGAGGACTACTCGCGCGACCTCGACGTGCGCACGGGCGTCTCTGTCGACCGCATCGACCCCGACGGGAGCGGCTGGCAGCTGTCGACGTCCGACGGTCCGGTGGCGGCCCGAGACGTCGTCGTCGCGACGGGCTACAACCACACGCCCGTGCCGCCCGCGTGGCCGGGCGTCGAGACGTTCACGGGTGAGGTGCTGCACGCCTCCACCTACCGCAACGCGTCGCCCTTCGTCGGTCGTGACGTGCTCGTCGTCGGGGTCGGCAACACGGGGGCCGAGCTCGCGGTCGACCTCGTCGAGGGCGGCGCCGCCCGCGTGCGGCTCGCCGTGCGGACGCCGCCCCACATCGTGCGGCGCTCGAACCTGGGCTGGCCGGCGCAGGGGACGGGCATCGTGGTGCGGCACCTTCCCGTGCCCGTCGTGGACCGGATCGCCCGCGCGGTCGCGCGCGTGGAGGTGCCGGACCTGTCGTCGTACGGGCTCCCGCGGCCCACGGTCGGGCTGTACTCGCGCGTGCTCGAGGGCTCGGTGCCGGTGCAGGACGTCGGTCTCATCGCCGCGGTGCAGGCGGGTTCCGTCGAGCCGGTCGCGGCGGTCGTCGGGATCGACGGGCCGGAGGTGCTGCTGGCCGACGGTGCGCGCATCACGCCGGACGTGGTGATCGCGGCCACGGGCTACCGGCGCGGCCTCGAGCCGCTCGTCGGGCACCTGGGCGTGCTGGACGAGCACGGCGTCCCGCGCACGCACGGCGCCCGACCGGCGCGACCGGGCCTGTATTTCACGGGCTACACCAACCCGATCAGCGGGATGTTCCGCGAGCTCGCGATCGACGCCGAACGGATCGCCCGCGCGATCGCCTGACCCTTGCCGCGGCGGCGCGCGCACGACAGACTCCCGGCATGCGCGCATCCCGGGGCCTCGTCGTCGTCGCACTGCTCGGGGCGCTGGTCGTCGCGCCGGCCGCGCAGGCGTCCGCGGCCACCCACCACAGCCCGAAGAAGGGCGTCGCCACGTGGCAGATGCCCGGTCTCAAGGCCGCGCTCAAGGACGTCGGTGCGAGCTGGTACTACAACTGGTCGCCGTCGAACGCGCAGATGAAGGGTCCTAAGGGCTCGACGTTCGTGCCGATGATCTGGGGCGCCGCGTCGGTCACCAAGGCGAACCTCGCGACGGCGAAGAAGTCCAAGACCATCCTGGGCTTCAACGAGCCGGACATGGCCGGCCAGGCGAACATGACCGTGACGAAGGCGCTCGCGCTGTGGCCGAAGCTGCAGGCCACGGGCCGCAAGCTCGGCAGCCCTGCCGTGGCGTGGGGCGCCGACCGCAACGGTGAGTGGCTCGACCGCTTCATGAAGGGTGCCAAGAAGAAGCACCTGCGCGTCGACTTCATCACGCTGCACTGGTACGGCGGCGACTTCTCCGCGGCCTCGGTCAAGCAGCTCAAGGCGTACATCGTCGCGGTCCACAAGAAGTACAAGAAGCCGATCTGGGTGACCGAGTTCAGCCTCATGCGCTTCGGTGCGACGACGACGTACCCGTCGAGCAAGCAGCTCGTGACGTTCCTCAAGGGCGCGACGACGATGATGGAGAAGCTGCCGTACGTGCAGCGCTACGCGTACTTCGGGCTGCCCGCCGACGGGTACCCGAACGGGCTCTACCGCGACGGCGACTCGCCGACCGCCGCCGGCCGGGCGTACCGCGCGGTCGGGAAGTAGCCCCCCCTCGGTTGCGCCGGGCAAACGACGAGGTCCGCCGCCTCAAGCGCGGCGCGCGTGATGCCGATGCAGCGACGTGACCGCGCCCGACGACCTGCCGCGCTCGCCGACGGGGCGAGTGCCGCAGTGGGTGCTGGACGAGGCGTTCGGGAGTCCCGCGCCGCCGGTCCAGTGGCGAGAGTCGGACGCGGTGATCCTCGAGGCGCCACGCCGCCGCAACCGTGTGACGACGGTGATCACGGTTCTCGTCCTCGTCCTCGTTCTGGCACTCACGATGAGCTGGCGCTCAGTCAAGAACATGAGTGCTCCGGGCTGGCCGCCCGCGGGCCAGGGCGAGCAGCGAGCGCCGCTCGGGGAACCGGCCACGGTCGTCTGGCCGAGCACCTCGTACGCGTTCCGCAACGTGCAGACGGCGGCCGGCGTCCCCGCCGGCCCCGTGACCTGGTCGCCGTGCCGGCCGATCCACTACGTCGTGAACCCCGCGTCCGGCCCTGGCCGCTTCGTGGCGGACGTCGCGTCGGTCGTCGAAGAGCTGTCGACGATCACGGGGTTGCGGTTCGTCTACGACGGCCTCAGCGACGAGCCGGCGGCCGACCAGCGCGAGGTCTACCAGCGCGACCGGTACGGCAACCGATGGGCGCCGGTCCTGGTGCAGTTCGCGAGCCAGGCCGACGTGTCCGAGCTGGCCGGTGAGGTCGCCGGTCTCGGCGGGTCGACGGCCGTCGCCGACCCCAAGACGGGGGCGCTGACCTACGTGTCCGGCTACGTGCAGATCGACGCCGACATCCTCACCTTCCCCGACATCGGTGGCGGTCCGGCTTACGTGGCGATCCTGCGGCACGAGCTCGGGCACGTCCTCGGCCTCGACCACGTCGACGACTACCGGCAGATCATGAACCCGCGGGCATCGCAGTGGATCCCCGACTACAAGGCCGGCGACATTTCGGGTCTCGCTGAGCTCGGCAAGGGAGCGTGCGCGCCGGGCGTCTGACGTCCGGCGCGACTCAGCCGAGCGCGGCCGCGAGCAGCCTGAGCGTCTCCTCACGGGCCGGCGAACGATCCGCCGGGGCGCCGCGGTGAGCGCCGGCGATCGGGCTGACCATGAGCTCGTCGGTGCCGAGCCGGTCCGCGAGCTCGGTGACCGCGGCGGCCGCCGTCGCGGGGTCGCCGACGATCCACGAGTGCGTGAGCTCGTCCGTCGGGGGAGTGGGGGCGGCCTCCTCGGCGTCCTCGACGAGCTCCTGCGGCGTGAGGGTCTGGCCGGAGCGCAGCCGCCACATCGAGCGCGCGTTCGGCAGGGCGAGCCGCGCCGCCTCGTCGGCGTCCTGCGCGACGACGACGTTCGCGACCGCGATCGTGCGCGGCTCGGGTAGCTCGTCGGACGGCACGAACGTGCGGCGGTAGAGCGCGATCGCCTCGTTGGTGCCCCTGCCGGCGAAGTGGTGGGCGAAGACGTACGGCAGCCCGAGCTCGCCCGCGAGCTGCGCGGAGTACATCGACGAGCCGAGCAGCCAGACCTGCGCGGCGGTCGTCGCGCGGGGCGTGGCGCGCAGGTCGTACGTGCGGGCGCCGACCGCCACGTGCACGCCGTCGGGCCGGAGCAGCGAGTGCAGCGTCGAGACGTCGTCGGGGAAGGTGTCGACGCCGTCGGTCGTGCTGCCGCGCCGCAGCAGGTGGCCCGTCACCGGGTCCGACCCGGGTGCGCGCCCGAGGCCGACGTCGATGCGGCCGGGGTGCGCGGCCTCGAGCAGGGCGACCTGCTCGGCGATCACGAGCGGCGAGTGGTTGGGCAGCATGACGCCGCCCGAGCCGACCCGGATCTGTCGCGTCGCGGCGGCCACCATCGCCATGAGGACGGGCGGGTTCGTCGAGGCCACGGCCGGCATGTTGTGGTGCTCGGCCAGCCAGTACCGCGTCAGCCCCAGCTCGTCGGCCGTGCGGGCCAGCGCAAGGGTCGCGGCGAGCGCGTCGCGCGTCGTCTGGTCGGTGCGGACGGGGATCAGGTCGAGGACCGAGAGTGCGGGCACGTCAGGGGCAACGGGCGGGTGGTGCCGCGCATTCCATCGCGCCGCGTGGGAGGGCGGCACGGGGCGCCCGTAGAGTCTGCGCATGCCTGTTGCGCTCGAGCTCGCCGTCACCGATCTGCGCGGCGTGGGCATCGCGCTCGACCTCGGCATGGACCGGGTCGAGCTGTGCGGCGCGCTGGAGGTCGGCGGGCTGACGCCCTCGATCTCGCTCCTCGAGCGCGCGGTCGCGCTGGCAGCCGGTTCGGGGCTGGGCATCCACCCGATCGTGCGTGCGCGCGCCGGCGGGTTCACGTACGTCGACGACGAGATCGCCGTGATGGCCGACGACGTGCGCCGGCTCGTCGAGGCCGGCGCGGACGGCGTCGTCGTCGGGGTGCTGAGAGACGGGCACGTCGACCTCGCCGCGCTCGCGGCGATGCGAGGCGCCGCAGGCAGCGTGCCGTTGACGTTCCACCGGGCCGTCGACGCGGTGCAGGCGCCCGACGTCCTCGACGTGCTCGCCGATGCCGGTGTCACGCGGGTGCTGACGGCGGGCGGGAGCGACGTGAGCACGGGGCTGCCCGCATTGCGTGCCGCGTGCGCGAGGCCCCGACGCGTCGAGATCATGGCGGGCGGCGGCGTGAACGAGGAGAACCTCGTCAGCCTGCTCGAGGCGGGGGTGGACGCGGTGCACTTCTCCGCGGGGACCCGCGCGCTCGACCCGAGCGCTGCGGCTGGCGGGTACGGCAGCCACCAGGTCACCGACCCGGTCCGGGCCCGCGCCCTCGTCGCGCTGGCCCGCGCGCACGGCTGATCGCGTCAGGCCGAGCGCGCGCCGAACCGCAGGCCGTCGATCACGAGGTCGAGGAGCCCCCGCACCTGCCCCTCCCACGCGTCGCCGAGCGGGATGTTCCACACGCCGCCGAGCGTGAGCCACAGGTTCTCCGCGTCCGCATCGGGACGGATCGACCCGTCGACGGCGCCCGCGGCGAGCAGCAGCGCGAGGACCCCGACGATGCGCTCGCGCGTCTGGCTGAACAGCGTCGAGTCGGATCCGACGGCCGCCCGCAGCGCGGCGCCCATGCCGCGCTTGGTCGCGGCGTAGTGCACGAAGCGCTCCGACCACTCCCGCAGGGCGTCGACCGCCAGGTCGTGCCGCGTGAGCAGGTCGGGAGCGGCGTCGCACAGGGCCTCGACCTCCTGGCGGTAGGCGGCCTCGACGAGCGCGTCGCGGTTGGCGAAGTGCCGGTAGAGCGTGCCGACCCCGACTCCGGCGCGCGCCGCGATCGTCTCGAGCGGGACGTCGCCGCCGTCCTGGCCGAACGCGTCGATGGCAGCGGCGAGCAGGCGCTCCCGGTTGCGCGCCGCGTCCGCCCGCAGGGTGCTGCCCACGATGCCTCCTCTTGCGATTCGGAGGAACCTCCGCTTAGTGTGGCGAGGTAACCGGAACCGCTTCCGCTTACGAGCGTAGCCCAGTGCACGCCCTGGACCCCGTACCTCGGGAGACCCCCCATGAAGACCTGGTTCATCACAGGTGCGTCCCGTGGCTTCGGCCGCGAGTGGACCATCGCCGCCCTCGACCGTGGCGACCGCGTCGCCGCCACCGCCCGCGACGTCAGCACGCTCGACGACCTCGTCGAGAAGTTCGGCGACGCGATCCTGCCGCTGCAGCTCGACGTGACGGATCGCGACGCCGACTTCGCGGCCGTGCAGCGGGCCCACGAGCACTTCGGCCGGCTCGACGTGGTCGTCAACAACGCGGGCTACGGCCAGTTCGGCATGGTCGAGGAGCTCTCGGAGGCCGACGCCCGCGACCAGATCGAGACCAACCTGTTCGGTGCGCTGTGGGTCACTCAGGCCGCGCTGCCGTTCCTGCGCGAGCAGGGCAGCGGCCACATCCTGCAGGTCTCGTCTATCGGCGGGATCAGCGCGTTCCCGACCGTCGGGATGTACCACGCCTCCAAGTGGGCGCTCGAGGGGCTGAGCCAGGCCCTGGCGCAGGAGGTAGCCGGCTTCGGCATCCACGTCACGCTGATCGAGCCCGGCGGGTTCTCGACCGACTGGGGTGGCTCGTCGGCCAGGCACGCCCAGCCGCTGCCCGCGTACGACGAGTTCCGCCAGCACGCGAACGAGCAGCGCGCGGCACGCAACCCCACGCCCGGTGACCCCCGGGCGAGCGCGGCCGCGGTCCTGCGGATCGTCGACGCGGAGCACCCACCGCTGCGGGTCTTCTTCGGCACCGCCCCGCTCGCGATCGCGGAGGCCGACTACGGCCGCCGGCTCGAGACGTGGCGCGAGTGGGACCACGTGTCCCGGATCGCGCAGGGCTGAGCCATGCGCATCGGAGCACACGTCTACCGGTTCGACGCCGTGGCGCCCGACCAGCTGAGGTCCGAGCTCGCGGCGACCGGCCGCGCCGCTGACGAGGTGGGCCTCGCCTGGGTGTCGGTCATGGACCACTACTTCCAGATGGAGCGCGCGGGGTTCCCGGCCGAGGACCCGATGCTCGAGGCCTACACGACGCTCGGCTACCTGGCGGGCGTCACGGAGAAGGTCCAGCTCGGCGTCCTCGTCACGGGCGTGACCTACCGCTACCCGGGTCTGCTCGCGAAGATCGGGGCCACGCTCGACGTGCTCTCGGGCGGCCGCGCCACGCTCGGCATCGGCGCGGCCTGGTACGACCGCGAGCACGCGGCGTTCGGCGTCCCGTTCCCGCCGCTCAAGGAGCGGTTCGAGCGGCTCGAGGAGGCGCTGCAGATCCTGCAGCAGATGTGGGACCCCGAGCGGGTCGGGCCGTACGAGGGCACGCACTACCAGCTCGCCGAGACGATCTGCTCGCCCATGCCGCTGAGCAAGCCCGAGATCATGGTGGGCGGGTCGGGGGAGCGCAAGACGCTGCGGCTCGTCGCGCAGTACGCGGACGCGTGCAACCTGTTCGCGGCCTCGGTCGACGAGACGCGGCACAAGCTCGACGTGCTGCGCGGGCACTGCGAGGACGTCGGCCGCGACCCGGCCGAGATCCGGGTGACCGTGCTGGCGGGCGGCGAGCAGCTGCTGTCCGGCGACGTCGACGGCTTCGTCGACGAGATGCGCCCGTACGCCGCGCTCGGCGTCGAGACCGTCATCCTGCGCGTGCCGCCGACCAGCCCGGCGCAGTGGCTGCGGGACGCCGTCGCGCCTGCCGTGCCTCGCCTGCTCGACCTCTGACCGGCATGCCGACCGGCCGTCGCCCACCCGGGCGGCGGCCGGTCAGCATGCTCAGCGCCCGCACAGCGAGGCCACACCGGGGGGCTATGCCCGGTTCGTAGAACTGCGGCATGGACAACCAGACCGCACCCACCCGTCGCAAGCACCCCGTCCGGCGCGCGATCCTCGCCGGGTCGCTGAGCCTGGTCCTCGTCGCCGGCGGCGGCGTCGCCTGGGCCCTGAACCGGTTCGTGATCGACCACGTCGAGATCTCCGACGTCGACACCTACGTCGCCCAGCAGTCCGGAGCCACGGACGCGGCGACCGCGGCGGCCGGTGCCGTCACCGCCACGAGCTACTCCGCGGACGGCACCGACGTGTCCGTGAAGAAGGTCGTCACCGGGTCCGGCGACTCGACCGTCACGTACTACGTCGCCGACGTCACGCTCGACGACGCGACCACCCTGCGCTCGGCGTTCGCGCACAACGAGTTCGGCACCAACATCGTCGAGGACACCTCCGCGATCGCCGCCGACAACGACGCGATCTTCGCCATCAACGGCGACTACTACGGCTTCCGCACCTCGGGCATCGTGATCCGCAACGGCGTCGTCTTCCGCGACGAGGGAGCGCGCGAGGGGCTCGCGTTCTACCGCGACGGTCACGTCGAGGTGTACGACGAGACGGCGACGACCGCGCAGGAGCTCGTCGACGCCGGTGTGTGGAACACGCTGAGCTTCGGGCCGTCGCTGCTCGACGACGGGAAGATCGCCGCGGGGATCGACGACGTCGAGGTCGACACCAACTTCGGCAACCACTCGATCCAGGGTGCGCAGCCGCGCACGGCGGTGGGCGTGATCGACGACAACCACCTCGTGTTCGTCGTGGTCGACGGTCGCAGCCCCGGCTACAGCGCGGGCGTCACGATGACCGGGCTCGCCGAGATCATGCAGGGCCTGGGGGCGAAGACCGCCTACAACATCGACGGCGGCGGCTCGTCGACCATGGTGTTCGACGGGCAGCTCGTGAACGACCCGCTCGGCAAGGGCACCGAGCGCGGGACGTCCGACATCCTCTACATCGGCGGGCTCTCGTCCGCGGTGTCGTCGTGATCGTCCTGATCCCGGCGTACGAGCCCGACGAGCGGCTCGTCGCGCTGGTGGCGGCCCTGCGGCTCGAGCGGCCCGGCATGCAGGTCGTGGTCGTCGACGACGGGAGCGGTCCGGACTACCGGCCCGTGTTCGCCGCGGCCGCCGCCGCGGGCGCGACCGTGCTCACCCACGACGTCAACCGCGGCAAGGGTCGGGCGCTCAAGACCGGCCTCGAGCACGTGGTGCGCGAGCACCCCGGGCAGGGCGTCGTGTGCGCCGACTGCGACGGCCAGCACACGCCGTCGGACGTCCTGGCCGTCGCGGACCACGCCGCGGCGGGCGACGTCGCGGTCGTGCTCGGCGCGCGCCGGTTCACGGGAGACGTGCCGCTGCGCAGCCGGTTCGGCAACGCCTGCACGCGGTTCGCGTTCCGGGCCGGCACGGGCTGCGACGTGCACGACACCCAGACGGGCCTGCGCGCCTATCCCGCGCACCTGCTGCCGTGGCTGCTCGGCGTGCGCGGCGAGCGGTTCGAGTACGAGCTCGTGGTGCTGCTGCGCGCGGCGCAGGAGGGTCTGCCGGTCGAGGAGGTCACGATCGCGACCGTCTACCTGGACGGCAACGCGTCGTCGCACTTCCGGCCGCTGGTCGACTCGGCGCGCATCTACGCGCCACTGCTGCGGTTCACCGCGTCGTCGTTGCTGGCGTTCGTCGTCGACGCGGCCGCGCTCGTGGCCCTCGTCGGCGCGACCGGCTCCCTGCTCGCCGCCGTGCTCGGTGCTCGCGTGCTGAGCTCCGCCGTGAACTTCGCGGTGAACCGGTTCTGGGTGTTCCGCCGCCGCGCACGGCATCCCGTGCGGCGCGAGGCGATCGCGTACTGGCTGCTCGCGGCCGCGCTCATGGTCGCCGGGTACGGCTCGCTGTGGGTCCTGACGACGGCCGGCATCCCGCTGCTCGTCGCGAAGGTCGTCACCGACCTCGCGCTGTTCGTCGTGGGCTTCCAGGTCCAGCGCACCGCGATCTTCACCGGCGCGACATCCGTACCCCTGCCTCAGCGGGTGCACAGCGCGCGCTCAGCGCCGCTCGGCTGAATAGCACCAACGAACCCAGGAGGTCCCCCCCATGTCCCCGTACGTGCTCTACGCAGTCGACCTGGTCGCTATCAGCGTCCTGACCTTCGCGGTCTACCTGCCCCGCCACCGCCGGCGCGACCTCGTGGTCGCCTACCTCGGCGTCAACGTCGGCGTGCTGGCCGTGGCCGGAGTGCTCGCCCAGAGCACGGTCGGTGCCGGCCTCGGCCTCGGGCTGTTCGGGGTGCTGTCGATCATCCGGCTGCGCTCCACGGAGCTCACGCAGCACGAGGTCGCCTACTACTTCGCGGCCCTCGCTCTCGGCCTGATCGGCGGCCTCGGCGTGGCGCCGCTCGCACTGAGCGTCAGCCTCATGGTGCTCGTCGTCGTCGTGCTCACGCTCGCGGACAGCCCGCGGCTCATGGCGCGCTACCGGCAGCAGACGATGGTCGTCGACCGGGCGATCGTCGACGAGGTCGCCCTCGTCGCGCACCTCGAGCAGCTGCTCGGCTGCCGCGTGCACCAGGTCTCGGTGCAGCGCCTGGACCTCGTGAACGACACGACCACCGTCCAGGTCCGCTACGAGTCCGGCCGCCCTGCCCAGGTGGCGGCCGAGGCCACGACCTGGGAGGCGGCGCGATGAGCACCGTGACCGAGCTCGCCCCCATCTCCCTCGTCGACCTCGAGTCCGCGGCCTCCCTGCAGACCCGCATCGACCGCAAGTACCTGGTCCCGACGAGCGCGCTCGAGCACCTGCTCGACCGGGTCGACCCGGGCGCCCGCGTCCTGGAGATCGACGGCGACCGCGTGTTCGCCTACGAGTCGATCTACTTCGACACCCCGGGCCTGACGAGCTACCTCGGCGCGGCGAGGCGGCGGCGCAACCGGTTCAAGGTGCGCACCCGCACGTACGTGGACTCCGAGCAGTGCTGGGTCGAGGTCAAGACCCGCGGCCCGCGGGGCGCGACGGTCAAGAGCCGCCTCCCGCACGAGGCCACCGGCCGGACCGAGCTCGACGACCCGGCGCTCGCGTTCACGAGCGACGTCCTGGGCACGCTCGACGGACCGATGGCCCCCACGCTGGTCAGCTCGTACGACCGGGTCACGCTGCACGTCCCGGGCCGTCGGCCGGGGTCGGACAGCCGCACGACGATCGACACCGACCTCGTGTGGACCGACGCCGAGACGGGCCGCGAGCGAGCGCTCGTCGGGCTCGCCGTCGTCGAGACCAAGACCGGGTCGACCCCCTCGTCGACCGACCGGCTGCTGTGGCAGCACGGCCACCGCCCCGTGCGGATCTCCAAGTACGGCACCGGCATGGCCGTCCTGCACCCCGACCTCCCCTCGACCCCGTGGCGCCGCGTCCTCGACCGGCACGTGGGCTGAACCCGAAGGAGCCTCACCATGAGAACCCCCACCCGTCGCCTGATCGCCCCCGTCGCGTCAGCCGCGCTCGTCGCCGCCGTGCTGGCGGGCTGCTCGTCTGACCCGGCCCCGGCCGGTTCCAGCGCCGCGTCCGCGAGTGACTCGGGGACGTCCTCGAGCACGACCACGACGGCCGTCTCGAACGACGCGGACGTCACCGTCGAGTCCGTCATGGCCGACAACACGGCGCCGCACTCGTCGGACGCCGCGGCCTCGGGCAGCGAGACGACGATCACCCTCGACGACACGTCGGCCACGGTCTCGGGCGACGGCGCGAAGGCGGACGGCGCGACCGTGACGATCACCGCCGCCGGGACCTACCGCATCAGCGGAACCCTGACCGACGGCTCGGTGGTCGTCGACAGCCCCGACGCCGGCACGGTCCACCTGATCCTCGACGGCGCCGACATCACGAGCTCGACGACCTCGCCGCTGCAGGTCACGGACGCGGACGACGTCGTGGTGGAGCTCGCCGCGGGCAGCGCCAACCACCTGGCCGACGCGAAGACGTACGCGGCGTCGTCCGCGTCTTCGTCCTCGCCCGAAGACGCAGACTCGAACGCACCGAACGCGGCGCTGTTCAGCACGGCCGACCTGACGATCACCGGCACGGGCACCCTGGACGTCGAGGGCAACGCGAACGACGGCATCACCTCCAAGGACGGCCTCGTGATCGAGTCCGGGTCCATCTCGGTCGACGCGGTCGACGACGGCATCCGGGGCAAGGACTACCTGGTCGTCGACGGCGGCGCGCTGGCCGTGACCGCGGGCGGCGACGCGCTCAAGTCGGACAACGACAAGGACGCGGCGCTCGGGTACGTCGAGATCACCGACGGCGACCTCACCCTCACGGCGGGCGACGACGGGATCTCCGCGGCGACCGACGCGGTCGTCGCCGGGGGCACGCTGTCGGTGGTCACCGGCGGCGGGCACGACACCACCCCCGCCGCCGACGCGTCGCCCAAGGGCATCACCGCGGACGTCGCGATCGTCGTGGGCGGCGGGACGGTCCAGGTCGACTCGGCCGACGACGCGCTGCACTCGGGCGGGGTGGTGTCGGTCACCGACGGCACCCTGACGCTCGCCACCGGCGACGACGGCATCCACGCCGACGGCGCGCTCCAGGTCTCCGGCGGCTCGATCGAGATCCCGACGGCGGTCGAGGGGCTCGAGGCGCCGGTCATCACGGTCGCGGGTGGTTCGACGTCGCTCACGACGAGCGACGACGGCGTGAACGCGTCGGCCGGCTCCTCGGACACCTCGGGAGGTCAGCAGGGCGGCGGAGACATGGCCGCCGACGACAGCCTGCTCGTCAACATCACGGGCGGGACCCTCGTCGTGAACGCCGAGGGCGACGGCCTGGACTCCAACGGCTCGATGACGATGAGCGGCGGAACGGTCGTCGTGTCCGGGCCGACGAACGACGGCAACGGCGCGATCGACTTCAACGGCACCTTCAAGATCTCGGGCGGCGAGCTCGTCGCGGTCGGCTCGTCGGGCATGGCGCAGACCCCGTCGGACGGCTCCACGCAGTCGTTCGTCGGGATCACGCTCGACTCCGCGCAGCAGGCGGGGAGCGAGGTGCACGTCGTGGCGGCGGACGGGACCGTGCTCGCGTCCTTCGCAGCGACGAAGCAGTACTCCTCGGTGGTGTACTCCTCGCCCGATGTGGCGGACGGCGACACCTACACCGCGAGCGTGGGCGGCACGGCCGGCACGGATGCGGTGGCGGGCGGGCTGAGCCACGGCGGCGACGCGTCCGGCGCGACGGCGGCCGGGACCGGCACGGCGGGCGAGGTCACCGCGGGCATGGGCGGCGGTCCCGGTGGGGGCCCGGGCGGCGGTGGTCCCGGCGGCGGCCGCGGCCCGGGCGCCCAACCCCCGTCGGGCACGACGAACAGCTGAGTCCGCCCAGAGACCCGCCGAGTCCGTCACTCCCGCGCGAGACCGTCACCTCGAAGTGACGGATCGGCGCCGGGGTGACGGACTCGGCGCTGCGGCCCCGCGGCGGCGGGGCTCGACGGGCGCGGGCGGGTCAGAGGGTGGCGAGGAGGGACTCGACGACCGCGGCCGAGCGGTCGGCGGCGTCGTCCACGTGGGTGAGGAACTCGCCCGCCTCGACCGGGCTGCACAGGTCCGAGATGCCGCGCACGGAGACGAACGGCACGCCGAACAGGTGCGCGGTCTGCGCGAGCGCGGCCGACTCCATGTCGGTGGCCAGCGCGGCCGGGTATGCCTCTCGCACGCGGGCCACCCGGTCCGCGTCGATGAACGAGTCGCCGGAGATCGTCAGGCCCGGGTGGACCCGCAGGTCCTCGCGCGGGGCCGACGCGGCGGCGGCCAGCCCCTCGTCGGCCGCGTACACCGCGGGCATGCCGGGCACCTGGCCCAGCTCGTACCCGAAGGCGCGCGCGTCCGCGTCGGCGAGCACGTACGACGAGCCGACGACGACGTCGCCGACCCGAACGTCGATCCCCAGCCCACCCGCGCTGCCCGCGCTGACCAGCGCGCGCGGCGATGCCGCGAGGATGGCCGCCGACGCCGCGGACGCCGCGTTGACCAGCCCGATCCCGGAGCGCACGAGGAGAACGGAACGACCCGCGAGCGTGAGGCGGTGGTGCTCGGCGCCGCCGACCCGCTCCGGCTCGCCGACCTGGGTCGCGCGCGCCAGGAACGGGGCTGCCTCGTCGCTCATCGCGACGACGATGACCACGTCGACGGGTCCGTCCGTTGCCGCGCCTGCCGCGGCCCCCGGGACGGCAGCCGTCACGCCGTCACCTGCGACCAGGAGTCCCGCTCCGCGAGGAAGGTCCGCGCGGCGTCCTGCGCGCCGGCCAGCGTGTGGTTCGCGCCCCAGCCGCACTGGATCTCGTTCGCGGCCGGGACCTCGTCGGCCACGAGCACGTCCTCGAGCGTGTCCGCCACGAGCGCGAGCACGTCGTCGTAGTCCCACGAGCCCTGCAGGATCAGGTAGAAGCCGGTCTGGCAGCCCATGGGGGAGAAGTCGATGACCCGGTCGGAGTGGTTGCGCGACTTCTCCGCGAACAGGTGCTCGAGCGAGTGCACGACGGGCATCTCGAGGTGCGCGACGTTGGGCTGCGTGAACCGCACGTCGTACTTCTCGATGACGTCGCCGGCGGGCAGCACCTTGGTGTCCGCGAGCCGCACGTACGGTGCGGCGACGGTGCGGTGGTCGAGATTGAACGACTCGACGTTCATGCGCTCGGGCACGTGGGCTCCTCCAGATCGGGTGACGTCCCCATTCTGCGCGATCCGGCGCGCGTCAGGGACACCGGTTAGCCTGCGCGCGTGACCACGACGCAGCTTCGACCCGACGCGCTCGCCGCGCCGCCGAGCGCGCGGACGGGGTTCCGGCCCGACATCCAGGGCCTGCGCGCGATCGCCGTGGTGCTCGTCCTGCTGTTCCACGCCGGGGTCCCGGGGCTGCCCGGTGGGTTCGTCGGCGTCGACGTGTTCTTCGTCATCTCGGGCTACCTCATCACGTCGATGATCGTCACCGAGGTGCTCGAGACAGGGCGCCTGCGGCTGGGTCGGTTCTACGCCCGACGAGCGCGCCGGCTCCTGCCCGCGGCGGCGACGGTGCTCGTCGCGGTCGCGGTTGCCACGATCGTCTGGCTGCCGCTCACGCGCTGGCGCGAGATCGCGGGAGACATGGCCGCGACCTCGCTGTACGTCGTGAACTGGCGGCTGGCCGACCGCTCGGTCGACTACCTCGCGCAGGGCTCGGCGGCGAGCCCGGTGCAGCACTTCTGGTCCCTCGCCGTGGAGGAGCAGTTCTACCTGCTCTGGCCCGTGCTGGTCCTGCTGGTCGTGTGGTGGGCCCGCCGCCGCGGTGCGGTCGTCACGCGGCGCGCGCTCGGCGTGGCGATCGTCGCGATCGGGCTCCCGTCCCTGGCGTGGTCGGTGCACCAGACGGCGGCGCAGCCGCAGGCCGCGTACTTCGTCACGACGACCCGCTTGTGGGAGCTCGCGCTCGGTGCGCTGCTCGCGGTCGGGGCGACGAGGGTCGCGCGGCTGCCGCAGCGGTGGCTCACCGCCGGGGGAGTCGTCGGGCTCGCGCTCGTCGCGTACGCCGCGCTCGAGTTCACCGGGTCCACGCCGTTCCCGGGAACTGCCGCGCTCGTGCCCACGGTCGGGACCGCGCTCGCGCTCGCGGCGGGACTGCGGGACGGCCGCGGTCTGCGCGTGCTCGGCCTGCCGGGAACGCAGGCCACCGGTGCGATGTCGTACTCGCTCTACCTGTGGCACTGGCCCGCGGTCGTGGTCGCCACGGCCCTGTGGGCCGACGACAGCGGCGAGCTGAGCACCACCCTCGGTCTCGCGGCCGTCGCCGTGTCCGTCGCGCCGGCCTGGCTCGCCTACCGCCTCGTCGAGCGGCCGGTGCACCTGTCGGCCGCGCTGCGGCGCAGCGTGCGCCGCTCTGCCGCGGTGGGCGTCGGGTGCACGCTCGTCGGGCTGCTCGCCGCCGGTGCCGTGCTCGTCGCGCTGCCGTCGTCGGGCGGCGGCGCGCCTCCCGGGGCGGCCGTGATCGGGACGCGGGCGTGGGACGGAGCGGCCGATCCCACCACCGACCTCGCCGCGATCGCGCCGGCGCTCGCGGACGCGACGCTCGACGTTGCCGATCTCTACGACGACGGCTGCCACCAGAACAAGGACGGCGTCGAGGCCAAGGCCTGCACGTACGGCGACCCGGACGCGGACGTCGTGGTCGCACTCGTCGGCGACTCGCACGCGGCGCAGTGGCAGCCGACGCTGCGCGTGATCGCCGAGCGCGAGGGCTGGCGCCTGGACACCTACACCAAGGGCAGCTGCGCGTTCGCCGACGTCGAGCAGTGGCTCAGCACGATCGACGCCCCGTACGAGACGTGCACGCGTTGGGGTGCCGCGGTGCGTTCGGCGCTGCTCGCCGATCCGCCGACCGTCGTCGTCACGTCGAACGACGCCGTCGACGCGGTCGTCCGCGACGGCGCGAAGCTCCCGAGCGCGAGCCTGGAGAGCGACGTCGCCGGGGGCCTCGCCCGCACGTGGGAGGCCTTGCAGGCTGCCGGGTCGACGGTCGTCGCGCTCGGGGACACGCCCTGGATGTCGACCGACGTGCCCGAGTGCGTCGCCGAGCACGACGACTCGTGGGCGACCACGTGCACCTCCGCGCGCGCGAGGGCCGTGGCGCGATCGGCGCTGTCCCAGCAGCGGGCGGCGGCGGCCGAGGCGGACGTGCCGCTGATCGACCTCGACGACTACGTGTGCCCGGGCACGAGGTGCCCGGCCATCATCGGGGGCGTCCTCGTCTGGCGCGACGCGCACCACCTCACGGCGACGTACGCCCGGACCCTCGCGCCGCGGCTGTCCGAGCAGCTCGTGCCGCTGGTCGAGGCGGGCTGACGTTCAGCCGCAGATGCCACCCGACTTGGTCGGCGTCGGCTTGGTCGTCTTGCTCCCGCCCGGGGTGCTGTCCTTGAGCGGCTTGTCGGCGTTGATCCGGTCCCAGATGTCCTGCGCCTCGGACGTCCACACCACGCGCCCGGTGTTCTTGTAGGACACGGTCGGGACGGTGATCGCGTTGACCTGGTCGCCGTCGATGCCGCGCAGCCCGTTGGCGAGGCCGGCGAGCGCGCGCAGGTTGCCCAGGCCGGGGCTCACGCTGATCGCCTTGGTGGCCTGGTCGAGCACCTTGAGCAGCGTGGCGGGCTTGCCCAGCAGGTTGGTCGAGTGCACCTTGTCGGCCACCGCGACGATGAACTGGTGCTGACGGTCGAGGCGTCCGAGGTCGCTGCCGATCTCGAGCCCGTTGCCGGTGCCCGTGCGCGAGCGCAGGAAGCCGATCGCCTGCTGGCCCGTGAACACGTGGTGGCCCGCGCTCGCCTTGAACCGCGCCTTGGGGGAGTCCATCGCCTCAGGCAGGCAGAACGGGATGCCGCCGAGCGTGTTGATGACGTCGCGCACCCCGTCCATCTTGATGACCACGTGCTCGTCGGTGCGCACGCCGGTGTCCTGCTCGAAGGTCTTGCGGGTGCACGCGGCCGCCGTCGTGAGATCGAGGTCCTTGCCCGCGCCGATGTCGAACGCGGAGTTGAACATCGCGAACGACTCAGGCGCGGTCGTGGCGCCGCCCTTGAGCGTGCACGACGGGATCTTGACCAGCGAGTCGCGCGGCACGGAGACGATGTCGACGCGCGACCGGTCGGCCGACAGGTGCACGAGGAACGTCGAGTCGGAGCGCGCGCCGTCGTCGTGGCCGGCGAACTTCGCGTTGTCTCCGTCGCGCGAGTCGATGCCCATCACGAGGATGTTGAGCGGGTGCCCCGCGAAGCCGTCGACGAGCGGGTCGGCGGTCTTCGAGGGCGTCGGGCGTGCGGTGCCGAGGTACTGCTCGACGTCGTCCGCGGTGTCGATGTTGTTGTTCAGGTGCAGGTACGTCGCACCCGCGGCGGTGGCCACGAAGAGTGGGACGGCAAGCGCGACCAGAGCGACGACCCGCCACACCGGGTGCCGTCGAGGCAGGCGACGCGAGTGCTTGGCGAGGTCCACGTTCGAAACCTAGATCCGCGGCGCACCGCCGGGGAGCCTCTTTGCGGGCAGATCGCGTGGACGAGATGTGAAGATCGCCGCAGGTCAGCGAGCTGTCGTCACTTCTCGCGGTCTTCGAGCGCAGGCAGGATCGTCGTCGGGATCCCGAAGGCCAGGCCGACAGCCACGATGCCGCCGACGAACACCCACGGCGCGAGCTTCTCGTCGACGCTGAAGGCGACGGTGAACAGGACCAGGCCGCCGATGAAGAGCAGGAACGCGAAGAACGCTCCGACCGCGTTCGCGGGGGAGCCGTTGCGCTCGGCGGGGCTGGTGCTGCTCACGTTCGTCCTCCAGGGATGGATCGGGTACCTGCCCCCGATCCTGCCTGGTGCGGGCGCCTGTGCGCCAGCGGCCCGCACCAGGCAGGCGTCACTCGCCGGTCCAGGGATCGAACGCGCGCACCTCGATCTGGCCGAACCGGGCCATCGGGTGCGTCGCCGCGAGCTCGAGCGCCTCCTCGAGCGTGTCCGTCTCGAGGATGTCGAAGCCGGCGATCTGCTCGCCGAGCTCGGCGAACGGGCCGTCGGTGATCGACGTCGCCTCGCCGCGGACGCGGACCGTCTTCGCCTTGTCCGCGCCGACCAGGCGCTCTCCGAGCATCCGGGTGCCGGCGGCGTCGGCCTTGGCGACCCACTCCTCGATGTTGTCGTTCGTGCGGTCGTACGGCTCGGCGGTCGGGTCGGTGCAGACGAGCATCAGGTAGCGCATGGGATCTCCTCGGTAGGGGAACGTTGTGCTGGGGTGACGCGTGGGTGCGAGGCGAATCGACTAGATCATCGGGCGAGCTCGCGGACTTCGTGGTCCGAACCGCGGAGCGCTCGACGTCTGCGTCAGCTCGATCAGGCGGATCACGCGTTGGCGGTGCCCACGCCATGGCTCGAGCAGCTCGAGCATGCCCGCGTCGTCGGTGCGCCGCCCGGTCAGCGCCCAGCCCACCAGGTGTGCGAGGTGGAAGTCGCCGACCGACACCGCGTCGGCGTCGCCGAACACGCGCGACGTGGTCTCGGCCACGGTCCACGGCCCGATGCCGCGAACGGTCAGCAGGCGCCGCCGGGCCTCGTCCACCGTCAGGTCCGCGGACAGCGCGTGCGCGACGAGCGCAGCGCGACGAACCGTGTCGGCACGCTGACCCTCGACGCCGGCCCGGCGCCACTCCCACACGGGCACCTGCGCCCACGTCGCCGCCGGTGGCGGCACGTGCATCCCGTGCGGCGCAGGACCGGGAGCGGGCAGCCCGTGCCGCACGACGAGACGCCGCCACGACGCCATCGCGTCGAGCCCCACGACGCGCTGCTCGAGGACGGCCGGGACGAGCTGCTCGAAGACGTTCGCCGTGCGCGTCAGGCGCAGGCCGGGCAGGCGGCGGTGGGCGTCGCGGACGAGCGGGTGGAGGGTGGGGTCGAACCCGGAGTCGTCGTCGCTCGCCCCGAGCAGGTCCGGGACCTCGGCGAGCGCGCGCTCGGCCCCGTCGCCCCAGGCCTCGACGTGCACGCCGTCGCGACGCTGCGTGGTGCGGGTCGTCGCGGGGCCGTCCGCGGTGAGCGTGGCGCGCCAGATCGCACCGTCCGGCGCGGTCCGCGCGGCGGGGTCGTACGCGCCGTGGCGCAGCGGCGCGAGCGTCCGGCGCACGTCGACCGGCCTGGCCGGCCGGTACACGGTCGCGCGAACCGCGGGCGTCTGGGTGCTCGTCAGTGCCCCCGGAGTCGCTCGATGAGGCGCCGGTCGCGCTTCGTCGGTCGTCCGGCGCCCCGGTCGCGCTGGGCCATGACCGCCTTCTGCTCCTTCGGCACGACCGCCGGCGACCGGTCGAGGTAGCAGGTCACGGCCACGGGGGCTCCGACGCGCTTGACGACCGTGCGCTGCACGACGACGATCCGCTCGCGCTCGCCACCGCGGACCACGACCTCGTCCCCGGGCACGACCATCGTCGCCGGCTTGGCGCGCTCGCCGTTGACCCGCACGTGCCCCGCCTTGCACGCCGCACCGGCGGCTGAGCGCGTGGGGAACAGCCGCACCGCCCAGGTCCAGGCGTCGACGCGAGCGCGCGTCACCTCGCTCATCGCGTCACCGGGCGCACAGAACCACCATCAGGCCCGCAGCGTGAGGTACTTCGCGATGAGCGCCTTCGTCGACGGGTCCTGGGCCTCGAGCGCCGCGGCGTCGCCCTGGACCGCCGGGGCGACCTCGAGCGCGAGCTTCTTGCCGAGCTCCACGCCCCACTGGTCGAACGAGTCGATGCCCCACACGACGCCCTGCACGAACGTGATGTGCTCGTAGAGCGCGATCAGCTGACCCAGCACCGACGGGGTCAGCGACGCCGCCAGGATCGAGGTGGTCGGGCGGTTCCCCGAGAAGACGCGCGCCGGCACGATCGACTCGTCGGTGCCCTCGGCACGCACCTCGTCGGCCGTCTTGCCGAACGCGAGCGCCTTGGTCTGGGCGAAGTAGTTGGCCAGGAAGAGCGAGTGGACATCCGTCTCGCCGTCCTTGAGCGGGTGCGCGGGGTTCGCGACCGCGATGAAGTCGGCCGGGATGAGCCGCGTGCCCTGGTGGATCAGCTGGTAGAACGCGTGCTGGCCGTTGGTCCCGGGCTCGCCCCAGAAGACCTCGCCGGTGGTCGTCGTGACGGCCTCGCCGTCGGCGCGAACCGACTTGCCGTTCGACTCCATCGTCAGCTGCTGCAGGTAGGCGGGGAAGCGGTGCAGGTACTGCGCGTAGGGCAGCACCGCGTGCGTGTGCGCACCCAGGAAGTTGACGTACCAGATGTTGAGCAGCCCCATGAGGGCGGGCACGTTGCGCTCGAAGGGCGTCGTCGCGAAGTGCTCGTCGACGGCGTGGAAACCGGCGAGGAAGTCGCGGAACCCGTCGGGACCGATCGCGATGGCCAGCGACGTGCCGATCGCCGAGTCGACCGAGTAGCGCCCGCCCACCCAGTCCCAGAAGCCGAACGCGTTGTCCGGGTCGATGCCGAAGGCCGCGACCTTGTCCAGCGCGGTCGACACGGCGACGAAGTGGTGCGCGACGGCCGCGTTGCGCGACTCGTCGTCGTCAGCCGTGCCGAGCTGGGCCCACAGCCAGTCGCGCGCGAGCCGCGCGTTCGTCAGGGTCTCGAGCGTGCCGAACGTCTTGGACGCGACGATGAACAGCGTGGTCGTCGGGTCGAGCCCCTTGACCTTCTCGGCGAGGTCGGTCGGGTCGATGTTGGAGACGAACCGCACCTCGATCCCGTCCTTGACGTAGGGCTTGAGCGCCTCGTACGCCATGACCGGGCCGAGGTCGGAGCCGCCGATCCCGATGTTGACGACGGTGGCGACCGGCTTGCCGGTCACGCCGACCCACTCGCCGCTGCGCACCTTGTCGGCGAACGCCGAGACCTTCGCGAGCACCTCCTGCACGTCGTGGTCGACGTCCTGGCCGTCCACCACGAGAGCGGGCTGCTTGCCCGCGGGGCGACGCAGCGCGGTGTGCAGCACCGCGCGGTCCTCGGTCACGTTGATGTGGTCGCCCCGGAGCTGGGCCGCGATGCGCTCGCTCAGCCCGACCTCGTCCGCCAGGCGCGTCAGCAGCGCGAGCGTCTCGTCGGTGATCAGGTTCTTCGAGAGGTCGACGTGCAGGTCGGCGACCTCGAACGCGAGTCGCTCGGCACGGCCGGGGTCGGCGGCGAACCAGCCGCGCAGGTCCGGCGTCAGCGTCGACTCGTGCTCCGAGAGGTCCTGCCAGGCGCTGGTGGTGGTGGCGTCGATCGACTGCGTGGACACGGGATCCCTTTCGGTGGCGGAACGGGGCTGCTCCCAACTTAGTGCGG
>JBCECL010000007.1:36909-65988 GCA_039207135.1 Brevundimonas sp. | reverse complement strand
GGCTGAGCCCGTGGCGGCGCCGGCTGCGCCCGCAGCGCCGGTGGCCGCGCCTGCTGCGCCGGTGGCCGCGCCCGCTGCGCCAGCTGCGGCCGCGGAGCCTGCCGCTGGCGGTCCCGACACCGAGATGCTCCGGCGCCGCTGGCCCGAGGTGCTCGAGACCGTCAAGGGCCTGCGCCGGGTCACGTGGGCGCTCGTCGATCCGCGCAACGCCCAGGTGGCGGAGCTCGACGCGACGACGCTGCGCCTGTCGTTCGACACGGCCGCCCTCGCCACCACGTTCCGCAACGGCGGGCACGGCGACGTCGTCGCGCGCGCCGTGCGCGAGACCCTTGGCTTCGACGTGCGGGTCGAGGGGATCCTCTCGGACGGGAGCGCGCGTCCCGCTGCGCCCGTAGCCGCTGGGCCCGGAGCCACTGGGTCCGGAACAGCCGCGCCCGCGGCCGCCACGGGCGATGCCGCCGGCTCGGCTCCGCACCGTTCGGCCGCGACCCAGCGAGCGGAGGCGTCGTGGGACGACGTCCCGCCCGAGCCGCCGGCAGACGACCCGTACGACGCCGACCCGTGGCAGACGCCCGCGCCGGCGTCCCAGGCTCCGGCTTCGTCGGCTCCCGACCCCGAGGCGGGCTCCGACGCCCGTCAGGCGAACGCTGCCGGCGGTCCGGAGCTGTCGGCGCGCGAGCGCGGCGTCGCAGCCGCGGCCTCGGCCCGGGCGCGCACGTTCGAGGCCGACGACCCGTCGCCGGACGACCCGGACATCACCTCGAGCAGCCTGGTCGGCGCACCACTCGTGGCGCAGATGCTGGGCGGCACGGTGATCGATGAGGAGCTGGACGACTCGCGCTGACGCCAGGGGGCGGCGCTCTGGGCGCCGATCCGTCCGTGACCCGTCAGGCGTCGGCGTTGAACTCCAGCGTCGCGACGAGCGTCTGGCCGTCCTGGACCGACGCGGCGTAGGTCACCCGCCCGTGCGCGTTCTGGGCCGCGCCCGCGCCGGCCGCGACGATCGCCGTGCGGTGCTGCTGCACGGCCTGCTCGCACGCGGTGCGGGCGGTCGACGTGTCGGTGGCGGACGGCCATGCGGCCGAGGCGCGTGTCAGCCACTCGGCGAGCTGCGCGCAGGGCGTCGTCGAGTCGGCGGCGTCGACGGCTGCGGCCCAGCGCACCCGCGCGCCACCGGGCTGGTCGCCCGCCACGAACACCACCGGCACCCCGTCGACCGTGCTGACGTGTGAGTCGTCGGGGAGCCGCCCGGCGACCGCCTGCGTGGACCACCCGGATGGGCCGCCGAACGTGACGAGGTCCTGCGCCTGCGCCTGGGTGGCGCTGCCGGTCGAGCAGGAGGCGACCGAGGCGACCAGCACGGCGGCGGCGGCCACCGCGACGAACGAGCGGCGCATGGTCGCTCCTTCCAGAGCAAGGGAGAGCGGTCGGCAGGCTGACCGGAGCATCCCGCCCGATGCTGGGACGAGCCTGGGTCCAGGCTGGGAGTTGGCCGATCGGCCTGCCGCGTCCAGCCCCGCCGGTGCGAGGACACCGGCAGGGCTGGACCTGCAGCCTGGGCCCCGTAGGCTGGCGCACGTGTACGAGGGTGCGGTCCAGGACCTGATCGACGAGCTCGGGCGGTTGCCCGGCGTCGGTCCCAAGAGCGCGCAGCGCATCGCGTTCCACATCCTCGCGGCGGACCCCGCGGACGTGCGGCGGCTGTCCGACGCCCTCGTCGAGGTCAAGGCGCGCGTGCGGTTCTGCGAGATCTGCGGGAACGTCACGCAGGAGGAGCAGTGCCGCATCTGCCGCGACCCGCGTCGTCAGGCGACCTCCATCTGCGTGGTCGAGGAGCCCAAGGACGTCGTCGCGATCGAGCGCACGCGTGAGTTCCGCGGCAAGTACCACGTGCTCGGCGGCGCCATCAACCCGATCGCGGGCATCGGCCCCGACGACCTGCGGATCGCGCAGCTCATGACGCGCCTCGCGGACGGCACGGTCACCGAGGTGATCCTCGCGACGGACCCGAACGTCGAGGGTGAGGCGACCGCGACCTACCTCGCCCGGCTGCTGGTCCCGATGGGGCTCACGGTGAGCCGTCTCGCGTCGGGCCTGCCCGTCGGCGGTGACCTCGAGTACGCCGACGAGGTGACGCTGGGCCGGGCGTTCGAGGGTCGACGACGGATCAGCGCCTGAGGAGGCACGCATGAGCACTGGTGCAGACGCCGACGTCCGCGACATCGCGCAGGCGGTCGCCGAGCAGTCCCGGACGTTCTTGACCACGGTGACCGAGGTGGGCGCGGGTGGTGCACCCGAGGCGGCCCTCCCGCTGCTGCTGCTCGCGGTCTCGGACCTGCTCGCCGCCGGCGCGCGCCTGGGCGCGACCACCGACGTGGTCCCGGCCGAACGCTTCGAGCCGGACGTCGGCCCGGACCCCGACCTCGAGCCGCTGCGGGCGGCCCTGGCCAACGCGCTCGAAGGTGTCGACGAGTACACCGAGGTCGTCGACCCGCTGCTGGGCGCCGATGTCGAGGCTGTCACGGTCTCGGGGAACCTCGTCGCCATCGCCGGTGCGCTCGCGCAGGGACTGCGCCACTACGAGCGCGGTGGCGTGCTCGAGGCGCTGTGGTGGTGGCAGTTCTCCTACCTGTCCGACTGGGGCGAGCAGGCCGCCAGCGTGCTGCGCACGCTGCAGTCGATCCTGGCCCACCTGCGGCTCGACGTCGCCGACGACGTGGCGACCGAGGCGGAGTACGACGCGCTGCAGCCCTAAGGGCTGCGGGCGCCGGTGGTCGGGCGGTCAGGCGGTCAGGCGACGCGGGTGCCGCGCGCGAGCTTGCGCGAGGGGATCGTGAGCCGGCGCACCGCGACGACGACCCCGGCCGCACCGAGCGCGAGGTCCGTGCCCAGCCCCCACGGCCAGATCGGGGCGGAGTCACCTGACGCGATGGGAGCTGGTGCGTCGTCGCCGTAGTAGCACTCGTCGAGGATCGTCGGTCCCTGTCGTAGGTCCCGCACCCCGTTGCGGATCGCGCCCAGCGGGTCGTTGTCGTTGCCGCGGGTCCCGGCGGCGTCGGCGGTCACGACGAACGGGTTGATCCCGAGCAGCCACCACGTGCGTTCGGTGTGGTCGACCGAGCGGATCTCGGTGTGCAGCTCGCACGGCGCGTCGTAGTCCTGCGCCGGCGGCCCCCACACCTGGACGCTCGCGGTCCCGCTGATCTGGGCGTAGGTGAGCCCGAAGAGCGCGGGGGTCAGCAGCACGAGGGCGCTGACCGCGATGAACGTCAGGACGGTCGACCCCGCGGCACGCGAGACGAGGGCGGAGAAGCCGAGCCCGATCCCGCAGATCGCGATGAGCACCAGCGCGAGCACGAGCACGACGCGCACGAGGCTGGTCGCCGGGGTACCGCCCATCGACATGGCCAGCAGCAGGAAGGGCACGCTGATCACCAGGAACGCGCACGCGGCGGCCCACGCGGCGAGCAGCTTGCCCACCGCGATCTCGGCGGGGCTCAGCAGGGTGACCTGAAGCGTGGCGAGCGTGCCCGCGCTGCGGTCGCCGTTGATGGCGGTCGAGGTGAGCGTGGGCGTGACGAGCAGCCCGAGGCCCAGCACGAGGTAGGTGACGGCGCCGAACAGCAGCGGGCCACGGCCGGTGTCGAACCCGGTCTCGTCCCTGGTGACCACGCCCGTGATGAGGAGCGTCAGGCCGCCGACCACCACGAACCACACGATGAGAGCCACGATCCACCGCGTCGAGCGGACGCGTTGGCGCAGCTCGAGCTGGGCGACCGTCCGCAGCCCGTGCCACGTGAGGTGCCACGTGCCGCGACGCGGTGCGTGCGGGGCCGGGGGCCGGTCGTCGACGTGAACCGCCGCCATCGTGGTCATCGCCGCTCCTCGTCGAGGGTCAGGTAGGCGTGCTCGAGCGTGCCGACGACCGGCCCGAGCGAGGTCAGTGGCACCCCTGCGGCCACTGCGTCTCGCACGAGCCGGGCAGCGCCCTCGTCGCCGGCGACCTCCAGCAGCACGCTGCCGGGGCCTTCGGGGGAGGTTCCGTCGCCGGGTCGCCAGGCGGCTCCGACCGACGTGAGCCAGGTCGTGAGCGCTCCGAGCGCGAGCGCGCGCACCTGCCACGTCTGCTGGGCCGCACTCGTGTCGGGAACCACCGAGCGGCCGCGCGAGATGAACACCGCGTCGTCGGCCATCTCCTCGAGCTCGGAGAGCACGTGGCTGGACACCAGCACGGTGCAGCCCTCGTCGGCCAGGCGGCGCAGCAGCACCCGCAGGTCGACGCGTGAGCGCGGGTCGAGCCCGCTCGCGGGCTCGTCGAGGAGCAGCACGTCGGGCTGGTGCACGAGCGCGCGCGCGAGGCCCAGGCGCTGCTTCTGCCCGCGGGACAGGACGCTGGCGGGGCGGTCGGCGAACTCGGTGAGGTGGACCGTGGCGAGCAGCTCGTCGACGCGCGCGCGGGCGGTCGCCGAGGGGATCCGGTAGGCGGCGGCGAACGTGCTCAGCACCTGCCGCGCCGTGAGCGAGTCCCACGTGCCGAACGCGTCGGGCATCCACCCGGTGCGCGCCCGTGCGCTCGGGCCGTCGGTGACGGGGTCGAACCCCGCGACGCGGACCGTGCCCGAGTCCGGGACCAGGAGCCCGGCGAGCACGAGCAGGAGCGTCGTCTTGCCGGAGCCGTTGGGCCCGACGAGTGCGGTCACCCGCCCGGGGCGCGCCTCGAGGGTGATGCTGTCCAGCGCGCGCACAGCGCCGAACGAGCGGGACACGTCCTGGACGACGATCCCGGCCGTCGGCACGGTCGCCTGCACGGCGGGCGACTTCCCGAGCTCCATCGACATGGCCCTGAACGTAGGGCCAGCGCTCGCGGCTGCGCAGGAACTTCTGTGTGCAAGCTGTGCAGATCTGGGGCGGTGGCGGCGTCGATGGTCACGCGAATGCGGCGTTCCGGCGCGATTCGGTCCCGGCCCCCGCGCCCGCGGACCACTGCGTCCGGCATGCGGAAACCCGTGGGTCCGCATCCTGGGCGGACCGTAGACTCGCGCGCGTCCGTCCCCACCCATTCGGAGCACACCCCGTGGCCCTCATCGTGCAGAAGTACGGCGGCTCGTCCGTCGCCGACGCCGCCAGCATCAAGCGCGTCGCGAAGCGGGTCGCCGAGGCCAAGCGCGCGGGCCACGACGTCGTGGTCGTCGTCTCGGCGATGGGCGACACGACCGACGAGCTCATCGACCTCGCGAACCAGGTCACGCCGCTGCCGCCGCAGCGCGAGATGGACATCCTGCTGACCGCGGGCGAGCGCATCTCGATGTCGCTGCTCGCGATGGCGATCCACAACCTGGGCGTCGACGCGAAGTCGTTCACGGGCCAGCAGGCGGGTGTGATCACCGACGAGGCGTACGGCAAGGCGCGCATCATCGACGTCTCGCCGAGCCGCATCAAGGACACCGTGGCGCGCGGCGAGGTCGCGATCGTCGCGGGCTTCCAGGGCGTGAACCCGACGACGAACGACGTCACGACGCTCGGTCGCGGCGGCTCGGACACCACCGCCGTCGCGCTCGCCGCGGCCCTCAAGGCCGACGTCTGCGAGATCTACACGGACGTCGACGGGGTGTTCACGGCCGACCCCCGCATCGTGCCGAGCGCACGCAAGCTGGACCGCATCAGCTACGACGAGATGCTCGAGATGGCAGCCAGCGGGGCGAAGGTCCTCGTGCTGCGCTGCGTGGAGTACGCCCGCCGGTACGGGGTACCCGTCCACGTCCGCTCGTCGTTCTCGACGCACACGGGCACGCTGGTCACGAACGAGGAAGGCACGCAGATGGAGCAGCCGATCATCGCAGGGGTCGCACACGACCGCAGCGAGGCCAAGATCACGGTCGTCGGCGTGCCCGACATCCCGGGCAAGGCTGCGCGCATCTTCGAGGTGGTGGCGGCCGCGGGCGTCAACATCGACATGATCGTGCAGAACGTCTCGGCGGCATCGACCGGGCTGACGGACATCTCCTTCACGCTGCCCGCGACGGACGGCGCGAACGCGACCGCCGCGCTCACGGAGCACCAGCCGGACGTCGGCTTCACGGCGCTGCAGTACGACGACACGATCGGCAAGCTCTCGCTCGTCGGCGCCGGCATGCGTTCGCACCCCGGCGTGTCCGCGAAGCTGTTCGCGGCGCTGTCCGAGGCCAACATCAACATCGAGATGATCTCCACCTCGGAGATCCGCATCTCCGTCGTGACGCGGGCCGACTCGCTCGACGACGCCGTCCGCGCCGTGCACACGGCATTCGAGCTCGACTCCACGGAGGACCAGGCCGTGGTCTACGGAGGTACTGGACGATGACTGGGCTCAGCGTTGCCGTTGTCGGCGCGACCGGGCAGGTCGGTGCCGTCATGCGCCGCCTGCTCGAGGAGCGCGACTTCCCCGTCGGCACCATCCGCTACTTCGCCTCGGCGCGCTCCGCCGGGACCACGCTGCCCTGGCGCGGCGAGGACGTCGTGGTCGAGGACGTCGAGACGGCCGACCTGTCCGGCATCGACATCGCGCTGTTCTCGGCGGGCGGCGGCACCTCGAAGGTGCACGCGCCCCGCTTCGCGGCGGCCGGCGCGATCGTCGTCGACAACTCCTCGGCCTGGCGCCGCGACCCGCAGGTGCCGCTCGTCGTGTCCGAGGTCAACCCCGAGGCGCTCGACGACATCCCGCTCGGGATCGTCGCGAACCCGAACTGCACCACGATGGCCGCGATGCCCGTGCTGCGTCCGCTGCACGCCGAGGCCGGCCTGCGTCGCCTCACGGTGTCGACCTACCAGGCGGTCTCCGGCAGCGGCCTGGCCGGCGCGGAGGAGCTCGACAGCCAGATCCGTGCCGCGGTCGAGCAGGACACGCTCGCGCTCGTGCACAACGGCTCGGCCGTCACGTTCCCCGACCCGGTCAAGTACGTCGCGAACATCGCGTTCGACGTGATCCCGCTCGCGGGCTCGATCGTCGAGGACGGCCTCAACGAGACCGACGAGGAGCAGAAGCTGCGGCACGAGTCGCGCAAGATCCTCGGCGTGCCGGGGCTGCTCGTCTCGGGCACCTGCGTGCGCGTGCCGGTGTTCACCGGTCACTCGCTGTCGGTCAACGTCGAGTTCGACGAGCCGCTGTCCCCGCAGCGGGCGACCGAGCTGCTCACGGACGCTCCCGGCGTCGAGCTGACCGACGTCCCCACGCCGCTCGCCGCGGCCGGCAGCGACCCGTCGCTCGTCGGGCGCATCCGGGCGGACGAGGGCGCGCCGGAGGGCCACGGCCTCGCGCTGTTCATCAGCAACGACAACCTGCGCAAGGGCGCGGCCCTGAACGCGGTCCAGATCGCGGAGCTCCTCGCCGCCCGCCTGGGAGCCTCCACCCCCGCCTGACCCCCGCATCGACCCGCACGGCCCGCGTTCGCTCGTCGAGCGCGGGCCGTGCGTGCGAGCGCGGCTGCTGCGACGGGCGCGCTCGGTGCTCGCTGCCGCGCTCGGTGCGGGTAGGGGTGGCCCTACCCCGGCTTCGTGGGTGGGCAGGCTGACCGCGGGTGCGTCGTGACCCCTAGTTTCGATGCCATGAGCACCGACTCCCTGCGGATCGCGCCCGCCGTCCACGACCGGCGCGCCCTGCTGTCCGCGCCCGTGTCGGCGGCCACCTGGCGGGCCGTCTCGCAGCTCGTCGTGGGCTCCCTGGTCATGATCGTTGCTGTCTCAGTCGTCGTGTCGGTCGTGGCCGTCGACCTGTCCCTGCTGTTCGTGCTCGGTGCCGGCATCCCGACGACCGTGCTCACCCTGCTCGGCGCGCGCGTGCTCGCCCGCTGGGAGCGCGCGCGGCTCGACCTGCAGCTGGGCACCCCGATCTCCGGGCCGACGTACCGCGAGCCGAGCCGGCTCGGCTGGTGGGCGAGCTGGGTCGCGGTGCTCGCCGACGGGTGCTCGTGGTCGCATCTCGCGTACCCGCTGGTCGCGGGCGTGGTGCTGACCATCGCGAGCGTGCCAGCCGCGCTCGCCGCGGGCGCGCTGGCCGGCTTCGTCTACGTGCCCGTCGCGGCCGCGCAGGGGATCGCCCTCTCCGGTCTCGACGCCGCCGTGCTCGTCGTGGGCGGGCTCGTCGCTCTGTGGGCGTCCGCGGTGCTGCTGCAGCTGTTGACCCTGCTGCACGTCCGGGTCGCCCGCGCGCTGCTGGGCCCGTCCGCGCGGCAGGCGGCCGACGAGGCGTCGCGCCGGGCCGTCGAGGCCGAGGGGCAGGCGGAGCACCTGCGCACCACCCGCACCGCGGCCGTGAGCGCGGCCGACGAGGAGCGCCGGCGCATCGAGCGCGACCTGCACGACGGTGCGCAGCAGCGGCTGGTGGCCCTCGGTGTGGAGCTCGGCACCGCGCGGCGCAGCTCCGACCCCGACGTCGCCGCACGTGCGCTCGAGCACGCGCACCGCGAGGTCAAGGAGACGCTCGCGGAGCTGCGCGACCTGGTCCGCGGGATCCATCCCGCCGTGCTCACCGATCGCGGGCTCGACGCGGCGCTCTCGGCGCTCGCCGCCCGCAGCCCGGTGCCCGTCGACGTCCGCGTCGGTGACGCTGCCGCCGTCGACGAGTCAGGTGCCGCGGCGCAGGCCGCCGCCTACTTCGTCGTCGCCGAGGCCCTGACCAACGCCGCCAAGCACGCGTCGGCCACCGCGATCACGGTCACCGCGTCTGTCGTGGGCGAGCGGCTGCGCGTGGTCGTGGCCGACGACGGCGTGGGCGGGGCGGTCGCGGGGCCCGGTTCGGGCCTCGAGGGCCTGGCCGCGCGCGTCGCGGCGCTCGACGGCACGTTCGACCTGGACAGCCCGGCTGGAGCCGGCACGCGAGTGACTGTGGAGGTGCCGTGCGCATCGTGATCGCCGAGGACTCCGTCCTCCTGCTCGAGGGGCTGACCCGCCTGCTCGAGGCCGAGGGGCACGAGGTGACCGGCTTCCGCACCGCCGACGAGCTCGTCGCCGGCCTGCCCGACCCGCTGCCCGACGTGCTCGTCACGGACGTCCGCATGCCGCCCACGCACACGGACGAGGGCCTGCGCGCCGCGGTTCACCTGCGCTCGCTGCACCCGCGGCTGCCGGTGCTCGTCCTGTCGCAGTACGTCGAGCAGCGGTACGCGCGCGAGCTCTTCGCGGGCGACGTGCGCGGGCTGGGGTACGTGCTCAAGGACCGGGTCGCCGACGTGGACGAGTTCCTCGACGCGCTCGGCCGCGTCGCCGCGCGCGGCACCGTGATCGACCCGGAGGTCGTCGCGCAGATCCTCGCGCGCTCGCGGCGCGACGGCCTCGACACGCTCACCCGGCGTGAGCGGGAGGTGCTGGGGCTGATGGCGGAGGGGCGCTCCAACGCGGCGATCGCCGATCGCCTCGTCGTCGGGCTGCCCGCCGTCGAGAAGCACGTGACGTCCATCCTGGCCAAGCTCGACCTGCCGCCCGACGGCGACGACCACCGCCGCGTCCTCGCGGTGCTGCGCTGGCTCGAGCAGGGAAGTGCGACCGACCCGACGACTGGAGAGCGGCGATGACGACAACCCTGGAGAAGCCCGCCCCGACGAAGCGCCGCGGCCGCGCGCTCGTCTGGATCGGCGGCATCGTCGGCGCGATCCTGCTCGCCGACGGCGCGTTCGCCCTGGTGAGCCTCGCCCTGTACTCGGACACCGACCGGGCCACGAGCACGGCCGAGCACTCGTACGACGCGGCGCCGACCGTCGAGCTCGTCGCGGACGGCGACGTCACGGTCGCGTCCGGCGGCACGCAGGTGCTGGTCACCTCGATCGCGCGCACGGCACTCACCTCGGCCCGGTACTCGGTCGACCAGAGCGCGGACCGGCTCACGGTCACGCACGAGTGCACGTCGTGGTGGGGCTCGTGCTCCGCGGCCCTTCGCGTGTCGGTCCCGCAGGGCACCGACGTCGTGATCCGGGCCAGCGACGGCCACGTGCGGGCGTCGGGCCTGGCCGGATCGCTCGACATCCGCGCGGGCGACGGGCGGGTCGACGTGGCCACCGTCGCGGGGCCGGTCGCGATCGACGCGTCCGACGGCGTGGTGGACGTGCGCGACGTCGACGGGAGCGTGAGCGTCGCGTCCGGCGACGGCAGGCTCGAGGTCGACGGCGTGACGGGCGACCTCGGTGCGACCGTCGCCGACGGACACGTCGTCGTCGAGGCCGTCTCGGGGAACATCGACCTCGAGGCGGGCGACGGTTCGGTCGAGGTCTACGGGACGGGCGTCCCGGTCGCCCTCGACATCCGGACGGACGACGGCCGGCAGGTCGTGGACGCGCCGACGGACCCCGCCGCCGACGTCCACGTCTCGATCGTCGCCCACGACGGCAACGTCGCCTATCGCGGCCCGCGCGGCTGACGACCGCGCGGGCAACGCGGCGCAAGCCCGTCGGGCAAAGAAGAGGCCCTGGTCAGCAGACTGCTGACCAGGGCCTCTTCACTGTCGGGGTGGCGGGATTCGAACCCACGACCTCTTCGTCCCGAACGAAGCGCGCTACCAAGCTGCGCCACACCCCGTGGAGCCTGGCAAGGATAACCGACCAGGTGCCCGGTCACGAAACTGAGTCAATCCAACCCCGCGCCAACCCCGATCCAACCCAGCGACCCTGAAGAATCCGCGACCGGGAGCAGCGAATTCTTCAGGGTCGCGAACCTGATCGGAGGTCAGGCGGGGGCCGTGAGGGTGAGCAGCGTCGCTTCCGGGCGGCACGCGAAGCGGACCGGCGCGTAGGGGGAGGTGCCCAGGCCCGCCGACACGTGCAGCCAGGTGGAGTCGGCCCCGCCCGTGCGGTCCGGGCGCGGACCGGGCCAGCCCGACAGGCCCTTGGCGCGGCTCGTGTCGAGGTCGCAGTTGGTCACGAGGGCGCCGTACAGCGGCACGGCGAGCTGGCCGCCGTGCGTGTGGCCGGCGATCGCGAGGTCGACGTCGTCGGCGTGCATGGCGTCGAGCACGCGGCGGTAGGGCGCGTGCGTGACGCCCAGGTGCAGGTCGACCGGCTCGCTGCCCGTGCGGGCGTCGTCGGAGCCACCCGCTGCCGGGTACCGGTCCCGGTCGAGGTGCGCGTCGTCCGTGCCGACGAGCGAGACGCGGCGACCGTCCAGGGTCAGCACGTCGCGGCGGTTGGTGAGGTCGATCCAGCCGGCGGAGGTCAGGCGGGAGACGAGCTCGCGCCACGGCAGCTCGGTGTGACGGGTGCCGCGGCGACGGGCATCGGCGCGCAGGTACCGGGCGGGGTTCTTCGGGGTCGGCGCGACGTAGTCGTTGGAGCCGAGGACGAAGGCCCCCGGGCGCTCGAGGTGCGGCTCCAGCGCGCGCAGCAGCGCGGGCATCGCGTCCAGGTGCGCCCAGTTGTCACCGGTGTCGACGACGAGGTGCGGGTCGAGCGAGGCCAGGTCGCGCACCCAGTCGACCTTGCGCTGCTGGTCCGGCATCAGGTGAAGGTCGGAGATGTGCAGGATCCGCAGCGGGTCCTGGCCCGCCGGGAGCACCGGGACGGTCACCTCGCGCAGCGCGTACCAGCGCACCTCGACGAGGCTCGCCCAGGCGAGCGCCGCGGCACCCGCGAGGGCGAGGCCACCGACGGCGAGCGCGGCCGTTCGCGGCGCGCCGCCGCTAGGCGCTGCGCTCACCGGCCGCCCCGGCCGTGGCCGCCGCCGTTGCCGCCACCGTTTCCGGGGTTGCCGTCGCCGGGGTTCGGGTTGGGGTTGTTCGGGTCGGGGGTCTCGGGCGTCGTCGGCGGCGGGACGAGCGAGCCGTCGGAGATCGTCAGCGTGATCACCGAGTGCTGCGGCGCGCTGCCCGACGGGCTCTGCGCGGCGACCGTGCCCGCGGGCTTGTCCGACGGCACCGGCTTGTCGTCGACCGAGACCCGGAACCCTGCGTCGCGCAGGATCGACTCGGCCTCGCCCTGGGCGCGGCCGACGACGTCGGGCACGTACACGGGCTTGCCGTAGACCTCGTCGTTGCCGGGCTGCTCGAACCCGGGGTCGTCCTTGCCCTTCATGATCGCGTCCATGGTCCGCTTCCAGGTGGGAGCGGCGACCGAGGAGCCGTACATGTAGGGGACGAACCCGGCGAGGGGGAGCTTGACGTTGATGACTCGCTTGAACGATGCGTTCGGGTAGCCGACCCACACGGCGGCGGAACGCTCGGGCGTGTAGCCGACGAACCACGTGTTCTCGTTGGCCGACGTCGTACCGGTCTTCCCGGCGGCGGCGTAGCTGGGCTTGCCGACGCTGCGCGCGGTGCCCTCCCAGACGTGGCCGAGCGCGAAGTTGATCGCGCTGGCGTACTTCTTCTCGATCGCGCGGTGGCAGTCGGCGTCGGGAACCGGGAGCTCCTTGCCGTTGGCGTCGGTCACGCTCGTGATCGCGATCGGCGTGCAGAAGATGCCGCCCGACGCGAACGCCGCGAACGCGCCGGCCATGCTCACGGGCGCGACGGACGCGGAGCCGATGACGTTGGACGGGAGCACCGGGACGGGTCCGCCCTTGGCCGAGCCGAGGTGGACACCGAGGTCAGCTGCGCCGGAGAAGACCTTGCAGAGGTTCACCTCGGTCGCCATCTTGATGTACGCCGAGTTGACCGAGTTCTTGGTGGCGTCGAGCACGCTCATGAACCGCAGGCTGCCGCCCTCGGAGTTGCCGAACTTGTACTCGCCCGGGGCGAGGCCCGTGCAGGGGGCGTTGAACGCCGACATCGGCTGGACGAGCTTTCGCGCGTCGACGCTCTCGTAGAGGCTGTGCCCCTCGCGGAGCCACTCGAGCAGCGTGAAGGGCTTGAACGTCGACCCGGTCGCGAACCCGCTCGCGGCGCCGTAGGCGTTGTCGGTGTTCCAGTTGACCGCGGTCTCGGTCTTGCTCTGCTTGTCGGTGTTGTTGTAGGTCCGGTTCTGGGCCATCGCGGTGATCTTGCCGGTGCCCGGCTCGACCACGACGATCGACGAGCCCAGCCCGTACTTGTTCTTCGTCGGCACGCCCGCCTTGACCTGCTTGTCGGCGGCACGCTGCTCGGACGGGACGAGCGTGGTCTTGATGGTCAGGCCGCCGCGGTACAGGCGCGCGAGGCGGTCGTTCAGCGTCTTGCCGAACTCCTTGTTGTTGCGGATCACCTTGGTGACGTAGTCGCAGAAGAAGCCCGAGCCCTTGACGGCGTCACCGGCCGACATGCAGCCGAGCTTGGGCTCGGAGATCTTCAGGGTCGTCTTCAGCGGGGTCGCGATGCCCTTCTGGTACTCCGCCGGCGTGATGTAGCGCTGCTCCTCCATGAGCTTGAGCACGGTGTCACGACGGTCCTGCGACGCCTTGGGGTCGCGGGTCGGGTCCCAGTCGCCCGGTGAACGGGTGATGCCGGCGATGGTCGCGGACTCGATGTAGTTCAGGTCCTTGGCGTGCTTGCTGAAGTAGAACTGCGCAGCGGCCTCGACGCCGTAGACGGAGATGCCGAACTGGGCGATGTTCAGGTACTTCTCGAGGATCTCCTTCTTGGAGTACGTCTTCTCCAGGGAGATCGCGAGCTTGGCCTCGCGCAGCTTGCGCGCCATGCCCTCCGTGCCCTTGGCCCCCTTGGCGTCCTGCAGCGCGGCCTGGCGCTCGGCCTCGGTGGGCTTGTTCTCGGCTGCCTCGATGAGCACGTTCTTGACGTACTGCTGCGTCAGCGTCGACGCGCCTTCCTGCGACGTCGTCGTCAGGTTCTTGATCGCGGCGCGCATCATGCCCGCAGGGTCGATGCCCGCGTGCTCGTAGAACCGCTTGTCCTCGGTCGCGACGACGGCGTCCTGCAGCGACTGGGCGACGTCCTTGAGCGGGACGACGACGCGGTTCTGGTTGTAGAACGTCGCGAGCAGCGTGCCGTCGGCCGCCAGGATCGACGACTTCTGCGGGAGCGCGCCCTCCTTGAGCTCGGTCGGCAGCTCGTCGAACGCGTCCGTCGTCATGTCGGCGATCCCGTTCGCGACGGCCGCACCGGGCAGCACGAGGCCGGCCGCGAGCACACCGCCGACGGCGGCGACGAGGACGAACGAGAGCAGCAGGGCCAACGCCTGTACGGCGTTGACCTTGCGACCGCGGGCGCGAGCAGGGTTCGGCATGCCGTCAGGGTAGTCGGCCGTCCTGTCACGGTGGCGCGTCGCGGCTCGGCGCGCAGCGACCTCCACGGGACCTGCACACAGTCGTCCCCCACCTGATGCCCCGAACGGGGGAATCTGGTCCCACCAGCCGATATGACCCGAACGGGGTCTCGTCATCGCAGACGTCGACCCGATACGGTCCCACCGGAGCACGTGTCGCACGTGGCCGGGTTGCAGTCAAGGTGCACCCGGGCGCGGGCAGGGGGAGGTCACGAGAATGTACGAAGAGCACTGGACCGCGGACGCGGCGTGCGGGCAGGGCAAGCTCAGCCCTGACGCACTTTTCGTCGAGGGGTCGGCACAGCGAGAGGCCCGCGCCGTCTGCATGGCGTGCCCGGTCAGGCTCGAGTGCCTGGCGGACGCGCTGGACAACCGCATGGACTTCGGGGTCTGGGGCGGCATGACCGAGCGGGAGCGACGCGCACTGCTGCGCCGCCGGCCCGAGGTGCGCTCGTGGCGGGGTGAGCTCGTCATGCCCGCGGGCGAGCTGCTCGCTGCGCGCTGACCGGGCTGGTCGCGGGCACTAGGCTGAGCCGCATGGCACAGCAGCAGTGGGAGTACGCGACGATTCCGCTCATCATCCACGCCACCAAGGCGATCCTCGACCAGTGGGGAGCCGACGGGTGGGAGCTCGTGCAGGTGGTGCAGGGCCCCGACGCGGGGCTCGTCGCCTACCTCAAGCGGCCCAAGCAGGCCTGATGGGCGCGGCCGCGCGGCTCACCGAGCTCGGCCTGACGCTGCCGGCCGTCGCCGCGCCGGTCGCGGCGTACGTGCCTGCGGTGCGCACGGGGTCGCTGGTGCACACCAGCGGTCAGCTCCCGTTCGTCGCCGGGACGCTCGCGATCACGGGCAAGGTGGGTGCGGGCGTGACGCCCGACGAGGCGACCGCGCTCGCGCGCATCTGCGCGCTCAACGCCCTCGCTGCCGTCGCCGCCCTGCTCGAGTCCGAGGGAGCGCCGGCCGGCGCGGATGCCCTCGACCGCATCGTGCGGGTGGTCAAGGTCGTCGGCTTCGTGGCGAGCGACCCGTCGTTCACGGGCCAGCCCGGCGTCGTCAACGGCGCGAGCAACCTGCTGCACGACGTGCTGGGTGCGGCCGGCGTGCACGCGCGCTCGGCGGTCGGCGTGGCGGTCCTCCCGCTGGACTCGCCGGTCGAGGTCGAGATCGTCGTCGAGACGGCCTGACCGAGCCTGACCCGCCCGCTCGGGGCGAGCCCGACCCGCTCAGCGGGCGCGGCGCTCGAGCCGGTCGACGTCCAGCAGCACCACGGCGCGCCCCTCGCGGCGCACCCAGCCGCGCGCGGCGAAGTCGGCCAGAGCCTTGTTCACCGTCTCGCGCGAGGCGCCGACGAGCTGCGCGAGCTCCTCCTGCGTCAGGTCGTGGGCCACGCGGATCCCCTCGTCGACCGTCTCCCCGAACCGGGTGGACAGGTCGAGCAGCGCCTTGGCGACGCGGCCGGGGACGTCGGAGAACACGAGGTCGGCGAGGGCCTCGTTGGTGCGGCGGAGCCGGCGGGCCAGTGCCTGCAGCAGCTGCTGCGCGACCGCGGGACGCTCCTGCAGCCACTGCACGAGGTCGGCGTGGCCGAGCTCGAGCACGACGGCGTCGGCGACGACCGTGGCGGTCGCGGTGCGCGGGCCCGGGTCGAACAGGGACAGCTCGCCGAACATCTCGCCCGGGCCGAGGACGGCCAGGAGGTTCTCTCGGCCGTCGCTCGAGCGTCGCCCGAGCTTGATCTTGCCCTCCCGGACCACGTAGAGCCGGTCGCCGGGCTCGCCCTCGTGGAAGAGCACGTCGCCACGCGCCAGCTCCAGCGGCGTCATCGTCGCGACCAAGGTCTTCGCGGCGTCGTCGTCGAGCCCCGCGAACAGCGGTGCCGCGAGCGCGATGTCGTCCTCCACGATGAACCTCACCTTCCCGGCCGCTCACTCGCGTGGCGGCGTCATCACCGACCGCTCGGGGCCGATGACGGCCGAGACGGTGTGCTCGTCGAACCCGGGCTCCCGCTGGTCAGCGGGACGTCCAGGTCAAGTGTGCCCCATGAAGGGTTCAGCCGCGGCTGAGCGGCTCGCGCATCCAGGCAGTCGTCGTCGCCGGGTCGGTCGCCAGACGCGTGATGAGCCGGTCGGTGGCGGCGCCGAGCGCGTCGCGCACACCTCGCTCGTACCGCGCAAGCTGTGCGTCGAGCGCGCGCAGCTCGTCGAGCCGGCCGACGTCCTCGTGCGCCGCGCCGCGCCCCAGGACCTCGTCGAGCTCGGACGGTCGCGGGACGTCGAGACCCACCTCGAGCGGGAGCTGGAACGCCACCGCCTCACCCAGCGGTGTCGGCCGGGTCGCGCTCGCCACGGCCAGGTCCAGACGGGCCCGGACGAGGCGTCGCCACCACCCGATGCGCGCCTGCTCGGCACGCAGGGCTCGGCGGTCGAGGCGCAGGTCGTGGACCCGCTGCCCGACGGGTGACGTCATGGATCCTCCCGGGTAGCTGGTTGGTGATTCGGACACTTCAGGCCCCGCCTTGAGCCCGGCCGTGCTCCCGGCCTGCGGAATCACTGGAAAGGAGCAATGTCGGAGGGTCGCCGTAGGCTGCCTGGGTGAGCGCCGCCGAGAGTTCCGCTGGGACTTCCCTTGAAAGTCCGCTGGCCCGGGTGCGGCGGGCGCGGCGCATCGATCGCGTGCTCGCCGAGCGCTACCCGGATGCGCGGTGCGAGCTCGACTTCCGGAACCCGTTCGAGCTCCTCGTGGCGACCGTCCTGTCGGCCCAGACGACGGATGTCCGTGTCAACCTCACGACCCCGGAGCTGTTCGCGCGGTACCCCGACGCGGCGGCCATGGCTGCCGCGGATCCCGAGGTGCTCGAGGAGATCCTGCGGCCCACGGGCTTCTACCGGGCCAAGGCCCGCTCGGTCCAGGGCCTCTCGCGCGCGATCGTCGAGCAGCACGCCGGGCAGGTCCCCGGCCGGCTGGCGGACCTGGTCAAGCTGCCGGGCGTCGGCCGCAAGACGGCGAACGTCGTGCTCGGCAACGCGTTCGGCATCCCCGGGATCACGACGGACACGCACGTGCTGCGTCTGTCGTCACGCCTCGGCCTCACGACGAGCGAGGACCCGCTGGTCGTGGAGCAGGACCTCTGCGCGCTGCTGCCGCGGCGGGACTGGACGATGGCCTCGCACCGACTGATCTTCCACGGGCGGCGCACGTGCTTCGCGCGCCGACCCGCGTGCGGCGCGTGCCCGCTGACGGCGCTGTGCCCGTCGGCCGGCATCGGCGAGATGGACCCCGTCCGAGCCCAGGCGATGCTGAAGGGCTGAGCCGGGTGGGTCAGACGACCGGGGCGACCTCGCCGAGCCAGTCGAGCAGCAGCTCGGTGACGCGGTCGGGCGACTGCTCGGCCGGGAAGTGGCCGGCGTCGCGGATCAGCTCGTAGCGGTAGCTGGAGGCGACCAGCGCGCTCGTCGCGGTGCGCAGCGGTGCGTGGCTCGCGGGCCGCAGCCCGTCGCGGCCGCCGTGGATCTGCAGGGCGGGGCGCGGGGTGGCGCGCTCGAGCCCGGCGGCGTAGCGCCGTCCGTCGAGGCGCGGCAGCGAGCGCAGCAGCCAGCGCAGCTGCTGGAGCTGGCTGTGGGCCGCGAACGGCACGAGCGCCGCGTCGCGGTAGGTCGCGCGCGCGGCGGCGTCGCACCAGGCGGCGTCGGCGCCCCACTCGGTCAGCATCCGGTCCACGAGGTCGCCCTGCGTCATGCGCCGCTCGGGCAGCGAGGGCATCTGCACGAAGAGCATCCGGCGCAGCCCTCGGGCGGTCAGCGCGGACAGCGGGCTCGCGCGCACGTCGAGCGGGTGCGGCGCGGCGAGCGCACCTACCGCGACCGTGACGTCGGGCTGCAGCGCACCCATGCCCCAGGCGATCTCGCCGCCGGTCCCGGAGCCGACGACGACCGCTCCCGCCGAACCCAGCGAGCGGATCACGCCGGCCACGTCGTTCGCCAACGTCGGCACGTCGTAGCCCTGCGGAGGCTTGTCGGAGCCGCCCGTGCCGCGCACGTCGAGTGCGGCGACGCGGTAGCCGGCGTCGGCCAGCGCGGGGATCTGGTGACGCCAGGACCACCAGAACTGCGGGACGCCGTGCAGCAGCACGACCAGCGGCGCGTCACGGTCGTCGGGGCCCGCGACTGCCGCGTGGAAGCGTGCACCGTTGGCTGCGACGAACCGGTGCTGCCAGGGTCCGTCGATCAGGAGGGTGGCGGAGTCGACCGTGCTCATCGGGTAGCAACCTACCCGTTCCCGCGCGCGGCGACCGCGGCGTGGTGGACGTCGCGCTGCCAGAGGCTCAGCCCGCCGAGCACCGCGGCGACCAGTGAGGCGAACAGGACGGCGATCACGATGTGCTCGTCGTGCGCGCTGCCCCCGCCGAACGCGAGCTCGCCCACCAGGAGCGAGACGGTGAACCCGATGCCGCCGACCAGGCCCACGGCGAGCACGTCCGCCCACCCGAGACCGGGCGCGAGCGAGGCCTTGGTGAACCGGGCCACGAGCAGCGTCGCCGCCACGATCCCCACCGGCTTGCCGACGACGAGCCCGACCGCGACCCCCTGGGAGACGGGGTCGTGGATCGCGGCCGAGACGACGCCCGACGTGAAGGTCACGCCCGCGGCGAAGATCGCGAAGATCGGTACGGCGAAGCCCGCGGAGATGGGCCGCCAGCGGTGCTCCATCGTCTCGGCGATCGAGGGCCCCTCCCCGTCCGGGGTGGTCGTCGCGACGGCCGGCACGACGAGACCGAGGAGGACTCCCGCGATCGTCGCGTGCACACCGGACGCGTGCACGAAAGCCCACGCGACGAAGCCGAGCGGCGCGAGCAGCCACGGACTCATCCAGCCCCGACGGATCACGACGGCGAAGACGGCGACGGTCGCGAGACCGGCCAGGAGGGGGACGAACGCGATCGAGTCGGTGAAGAACACCGCGATCACGATGATCGCGAGCAGGTCGTCGACCACGGCGAGCGTGAGGAGGAACGCGCGCAGCGCGTTCGGCAGGCGGCGGCCGACGACGGCGAGGACCGAGACCGCGAACGCGATGTCGGTCGCGGTGGGGACCGCCCAGCCGCGCAGGTCGCCGCCGTCCTGGAGGTTGATGAGCACGTACAGCGTGGCGGGGACGAGCATGCCGCCGACGGCGGCGACCATCGGGACGATCGCGGTGTGGATGTGCCGGAGCTCGCCGCCGACGATCTCGCGCTTGAGCTCGAGCCCGACGACGAAGAAGAAGATGGCGAGCAACCCGTCGGTCGCCCACGTCGCGAGCGTCAGGTCCAGGTGCAGCGCGGCGGGGCCGACGACCGTCTCCGCCACGCTCTCGTACGAGTGCGGGGCCACGTTCGCCCACACCAGCGCCACCACCGTGCCGAGGAGCAGGAGCACGCCGCCGGTGCGCTCCTGACGGAGCGTGTCCATGAGGTTGCGCTCGCCGCTGGGCGTCAACGAGCCGAACAGGCTGGCCACACGGTCGCGCACGACTCTCCTCCCTGCCTGGTGGACGGACGGACCGTCAGCGACTGCAGGCCCAACGTACGGGAGCGGCGAGGCGCGCGCGCCTGGTGTCAGACGTCGGCCGGCTCGTGCACCTGGCTGTGCTCGTCCGCCGAACCGCGCCGGTCCTTGGGCGGGTCGAACCGGTAGCCCACGTTGCGGACCGTGCCGATGAGCTGCTCGTGCTCGGGTCCGAGCTTGGCGCGCAGACGACGCACGTGCACGTCGACCGTTCGCGTGCCCCCGTAGTAGTCGTAGCCCCAGACCTCCTGCAGCAGCTGGGCGCGGGTGAACACGCGGCCCGGGTGCTGCACGAGGTACTTGAGCAGCTCGAACTCCTTGTAGGTCAGGTCGAGCGGCCGCCCGCGCAGGCGGGCGGTGTAGCCACCGGCGTCGATGGTCAGCTCGCCGGAGCTGATCTCCTGCGGGCTGTCGTCGTACGACGAGGTCGCCGCGCGCTCCATGACGAGCCGGAACCGCGTCTCGACCTCGGCCGGGCCGGCGGACTCGAGCACGATGTCGTCGACCCCCCACTCCGCGGTGACGACCGTGAGGCCGCCCTCGGTCAGCACGAGGATGAGCGGGACGGTCAGGCCGGTGGCCCGCAGGAGGCGGCACGTGGTGCGCGCGGTGACGAGGTCGCGGCGCGCGTCGAGCACCACGATGTCGGCGTCGGGGGCGTCCACGAGTGCCGACGGCTCCACGGGAAGCACCCGCACCCGGTGCGACAGCAGCCCGAGAGCGGGCAGCACCTGCGCGGATCCGCCCGGGACCGGAGTCAGCAGGAGCAGGTCAGCCACCTGAGAACCTCCCTGTGGGCGGTCGGAGACGTGCGAGTGGGCACACGCTACAGGCATGAGCACGACACATGGGGTCGCCTTCCATGACATGGCGGTCATCCGGGTGTCACGCGGCCGTCATCTGCGACAATCGCCGACGTGATCCCCGCTCGTCCGCTGCCCTCGCCGCGCGCCCTGGTTGCCGCTCGCGCCTCGTCGTGCGTGCCCGTGGACGGGCGGTAGCCGGCGTGCAGCTCGCCACCCGCGCGGTCGTCACGGCCGTCCTCGCCGCCATCGTCGCCGTCGCCGGCTACATCGGCGGGATGCCCGTCACCATCGTCTCGGCCGTGCTGGCCGTCGTCTTCGCGCTCGGCTGGCCGACGCTCGCGAGCCTGCCGTTCGCGCCCGGCTCGAGCCTCGTCATCGGGCTCGGCGGCGTGGGCGCGGTCGTCGCCGTGCACCTCACGCCCGACCAGCCGTACCTGCGCTACCTGCCCATCGTCTTCGCGTCCTCGATCGTGCTGGCGTTCGTCAGCGAGCTGCTGCGGCGCGACGGGCGCACGCGCCTGGTCGAGTCGGTCGCCGGAACCGTGACCGGGACGCTCGTCGCCGTCGCGGTCGCGGGCTGGGTCGCGATCGGCCGGACGCCCGGGGGAGAGCCGCTCGTCGTGGGGGGCGCGCTCGCGCTCGCCGTGGGCTCGGCCGTCGTCGCGCTGCCGCTGCCCGCGTGGCTCGGCGCGTTCGTGACGTCCATCGTCGCGGCCGGTGCGGGCGCGGGCGCCGCGGCCGTCCTGCCGGACATCGAGGTCGTCGCGGGGCTCCTGCTCGGTCTCGCGGTCGGCATCCTCGTCGCGACGCTGCACGTGCTGTTCGACCGGCTCCCGACTCTCGAGCGGCGCCGGCCGGCGCTGGCTGCGGTGACTCTGCCCGTGACCGTGACGGGGATCCTGGTGTACGTCGTGGGGCGCGTGCTCGTCGGCTAGAATCCCGACGTGCTGCGTCTGGTTTTGGTCCTGCTCGTCCTGGCGGTCGCCACGGCGATCGGCCTGTGGTGGCGCTCGCGCAACGGCCGGTACACCGCGATCGACCCGGCGCTCGTGCCGGACGTCTCGGCCGACAAGGCCGACGGGACCCCCGGTCCTGTCGCCACGACCGAGATCGGCGCCGCGCTCGGCTCGCGGGCCACGTTCGTGCAGCTCTCGAGCGAGGTCTGCGCGCCGTGCCGTCGCACGCACGCCGTGCTGGGCGCGATCGCCGCCGAGCACGACGACGTGGTGCACGTGGACCTCGACGTGACCGAGCACCTCGATCTCGTGCGCCGGTTCAACGTGCTCCGCACACCCACCACCCTCGTGCTCGACCCGCACGGCACCGTCGTCGGTCGTCTGTCGGGCGGCACCGATCGCCACCACGCACTCGCGGCGCTGTCGCACGTCCCCGCCACCAGCATCCGGAGCCAGTCATGACCGAAGCCCCTGCAGGCATCGACCCGCGCGGCCCGCGGTTCGGAGCCGCGCTCACCGCCGTCCTGCTCGTCGTGGTGCTGCTGCTGCCCGCGCCGGCGTCCCTCGTCGTGCTCGCCGTCGTGGTGGCCTCGTTCGCGCTGGGCGCGGTACGGGGCGTCGGCGGCACGTGGCAGGGCTGGGTGTACCGGACCGCCGTCCGGCCGCGGCTCGGCGCGCCGACCGAGCTCGAGGACCCGCGGCCGCCGCGGTTCGCGCAGCTCGTCGGGCTCGTCATCACGGGCGCCGGGCTGCTGCTCGGCCTCGCCGGCGTCGACGCGGCCGTCCCGGTCGCCGCGGCGCTCGCGCTGGTCGCCGCGTTCCTCAACGCGGTCTTCGGGCTGTGCCTCGGGTGCGAGATGTACCTGCTGGGCGTGCGGCTGCGCTCCCGCGCCGCCGCCTGACGCCGCTCTAGCCGCGCGTCAGTTCTAGCCGCGCGTCAGTAGACGAGCGCCTGCGCGTCACCCGCGAGCGACTCCTCGACGAACACCGCCGCGCCCGCGATGCGGACGCCCGGGATCACGTCGTCGGGGGTGATGCCACGCCGTGCCGCGCACTGCGTGCACACCGTGACCTGACCGCCCTCGAGCACGGCGTCCAGCAGGTCGGCGAGCGGCGTCGCGTGCGCCAGCTCGAGCTCCGCGGCACGGCCCGGCAGCCCGAACCACGCGGCCTCGCCGGTGAGCCACAGAGACACGTCGGCCCCCGCGGCGACGGCCGTGGCCGCAACCGTGAACGCCTGGTTGCAGGCCTCGGGGCGGTCCAGTCCGGACGTGGTCTTGATCACGAGCGAGCGCACCGGAACAGCGTAGGGGTGCGCGCTCGTTAGGATCGGTGCATGACTGCGCTGGAGGGTTTGTTCATCGGGCTGCTCGTCGCGGCGACCCTGACCATCGGTTGGGTCGCCTGCCTCGTCGTCTACAAGCTCTACAAGGGCCAGCGCTGAGCACGCTCGCGCTGCAGGAGGCACTGGGATGACGTTCGCACTGCCCGACCCCGAGGGGCTCGCGCCCGAGGTCTACCCGCTCGCGTGGCTGATCGGTCGGTGGCGCGGCGAGGGCTTCGTCGACTACCCCGGGATCGACGAGGCCGCGTTCACGCAGGACGTCGAGTTCGCGAGCGACGGCGGCCCGTACCTCTCGTACACCTCGACCATCCGCCTCGTGGTCGCGCCCGACGACGCGGCGGCGATCGAGGCGCCCGACGGCGAGGGCGATGCGCCCGTGTGGTCCACCGAGTCCGGCTACTGGCGGATCCCGCCCGAGCGGCCCGCCGGCGTCGCCGAGGGCAAGCACCCCGTCGAGGTGCTGCTCAGCGACCCGGCCGGCTTCGTGACCGTGCTCGTCGGCGAGATCGGCAACGGCCGCGTCGACCTGGCGAGCGACCTGGTCGCGCGCGTGCCGGGTGGCGCGGACGTGAGCGCGAGCAAGCGCCTGTTCGGCCTCGTCCAGGGGCAGCTCATGTGGGCGCACGACATCGCGGCCTTCGGCCACCCGATGCAGTCCTACGCGTCGGCCAAGCTCGACCGCGTCGACGTCCAGGTCGACGAGCAGACGTCCGACGAGCCGCAGGACTGATGACCACGACCGCGCCGGACGCCATCCGCCACTCCAGCCCGCTGCTGCGCCGTCGCGGGGCGGTCGCCGGCGCCGGGCCCGACGCGGGCGTCGCGTGGCACTACGGCGACCCCACGGCCGAGCAGCGCGCCCTCGCGCGCGGCGGCGCGGTCGTCGACCAGTCGCACCTGGGCGTGGTCACGGTCTCCGGGCCGGACCGGCTCTCGTGGCTCAACTCGATCACCTCGCAGGAGCTCACGGCGCTCGCGCCGCGCACGTCCACCGAGCTGCTCGTGCTCAGCCCGCAGGGCCACATCGAGCACGCGGCCGGCGTCGTGGACGACGGTGAGACCACCTGGCTGATCACCGAGACGCCCGTCGAGCTCGCGGCCTGGCTGAACCGCATGAAGTTCATGCTGCGCGTCGAGGTCACGGACGCGACCGACGAGTGGGCGGCGATCGGCGAGCCCGTGGACGCCGAGGGGACCGCCGACGAGCCCGTCACCTGGCGTGACCCGTGGCCGACGGTCGCCGACGGCGGGACCCGCTACGGGCCCCCGGCCGACGAGCACCCCGGCGCCGACCGCGACTGGCGTCTCGTCCTGGTGCCGCGCGCGGCGCTGGCGGACGAGATCGCGGCGCGCGAGGCGACCGGCTGGCGGCTGGCCGGCACGTGGGCCAGCGAGGCGCTGCGCCTCGAGGCGTGGCGGCCCCGCGCGAGCCACGAGGTGGACCACCGCACGATCCCGCACGAGCTCGACTGGCTGCGCACCGCGGTCCACCTGCACAAGGGCTGCTACCGCGGGCAGGAGACGATCGCGCGCGTGCACAACCTCGGGCGGCCGCCGCGACGGCTCGTGATGCTGCACCTCGACGGCTCGGGCCACCTGATCCCGGTCGCGGGCGCGGAGGTGCGCGAGGTCGTGGACGGCGAGCCCGGTCGCGTCGTCGGCGAGGTGACCACGGTTGCCCGTCACCACGAGATCGGGCCGATCGCGCTGGCGGTCATCAAGCGCTCGGTTCCCGAGGACGCGACGCTCGTGGCGGACGGCGAGGCCGACGTGGTGGCCGCCGCGCAGGAGATCGTGGTGCCCGGCGAGGGCGTGACCACCGACCGCCCCGCGGCGCGCGGGCCGCTGACGCGCGGCCTCGGCAACCACCCGATGCTCTGACGCCGTGGCCGGCAGCGACGAGGTCCGGCGACTGACCGGCCGCGACCTGGGCGTGCTCGGCCAGGCACGGGTCCGCCAGGGGCTCGCGCGCATGCGGGCGGGCTGGTTCCCGATCCTGCAGGCGGCGGTGGCCGGCGGCGTCGCGTACGCGATCGCGCACTCGTGGGTGGGTCACCCCATCCCGTTCTTCGCGCCCGTGTGCGCCTGGGTCGCCCTCGGCTTCTCGATGGACAGGTCGGTGCGCCGCGTCGCGGAGCTGGCCGTCGGCGTGGCGATCGGTGTCGGCCTCGGCGACTTCGTGGTGCACGTCATCGGGCAGGGCGTGTGGCAGATCTCGCTCGTGCTGTTCGTGTCGGCGATGGTCGCCCGGTTCATCGACCGCGGCGCGCTGCTGACGACGCAGGCCGGGGTGCAGGCGATCGTCATCGTCGCGCTGCCGGCCACCTCCGGCGGGCCGTTCGGGCGATGGGTCGACGCCGCGATCGGAGGAGCGATCGCCCTCGCGGTCGCGCTGCTCACCCCGAGCGATCCGCGTCGCCACACGCGGGTCCTGGGGCAGCGCGCGCTCGAGGAGCTCGCGGGCGTGCTGCACCTGTTCGCGCGCGGCCTCGTCGAGCGCGACGCGGCCGACGTCGAGGGCGCGCTCGTGCGGGCCCGCGCGACGCAGCCAGTGCTCGACGAGTGGCGCACGACGGCCACGAACGCGCGTGAGCTCGCGCGCGTGCAGCCCACGTCGCGCAAGCACCTGGGCGAGCTGGGCGAGAGCGTGGACGCCTCGGTGCTCATCGTGCGCGCCATGAACAGCGCGCGCGTGCTCGTGCGCCGCACGCTCGCGCTGCTGGACGCGGACGTGCCGCACGACCTGCGCGGCGTCGCGAGCCGCGTCGACGCGACCGCGCGCGCGATCGACGACCTCGCGTCCGCCGTCGGCGCGGGCCGCGAGCCGGTGCGGGCGCGCGCCGAGCTGATCGCCGCGGCCGCGGCGCTGGACCCGTTCCTCGTGGAGCCCGACGACTGGCAGGTGCAGAGCCTCGTGCTCCTGCACCGCTCGCTCCTGGTCGACGTGCTCGAGGCGGCCGGCGTCTCCGGGAAGGACGCACGCGAGGCGTTGCCCGAGATCTGACCACGACCGCGCGCGATCCGGGTACGGTCGGCGGATGGAGGTCGCGGTCAGCGCGTTGCGCGCGGAGCTGAAGCAATGGATCGAGGCGGCCCGCTCGGGCGAGGACGTCGTCATCACCGAGCGGGGGATCCCCGTCGCGCGGCTGTCCGGCATCGCCTCGGCGGACCTGCTGCAGCGCCTCGAGCGGGACGGACTGCTGACGTCGCCCGCGGCGGAGAGGCCACGCGCGGACGGCGAGCAGGGGCGCGCGACGAGCGCGGTCTCGGGACTCGTCCGCCGGCTGCGGCGCTGACCCGTGGCGATCGTCTACCTGGACACGAGCGCGCTCGTGAAGCTCTGCGTGGCGGAGGCCGGCTCCGACCTCGTGGCCGCGTTGTGGGACGGTGCCGACCTCGTCGCCACCTCGCGGCTCGCCGATGCCGAGGTGCGCGCGGTGCTGGCGGCGGGCCGGCGGGCCGGCAGGCTCGAACCGGCTCAGGAGCAGGCTGCGCTCGCCGCCTGGGAACGGCTGTGGCCGGGGCTGCACGTGATCGAGCTGCAGGACGTCGTCACGCGCGGCGCGGCGACGCTCGTCGGCACGCACCCCCTGCGCGCGGCGGACGCGCTGCACCTCGCGTCCGCGCTCGTGCTGCGCTCGCCCGACCTGCTCGTCGCGGCCTGGGACGAGCACCTCGCGGCGGCCGCACGAGCCGAGGGGCTGCGGGTACTGCCCTGACACCGGTGGCGTCTCGTAGGCTCGACCCGTGGTCGCCACTATTCAGAACGTCATCTACTTCGCGTTCCTGTTCGCCATCTTCGCGCTGGCGCTCTGGGCGCTGATCGACCTGCTGCGGCGACCCGCGCGTGCGTTCGCCTCCGCGGGCAAGTGGCCCAAGGGCATCTGGGGCGCGCTCCTCGTGGTTGCGACGGCGGTCGCGTTCGCCACGGTTCCCTTCCCGACGGGCTACTCGCACTTCCCGTTCTGGTTGGCGCTCGCCAGCGCGGTGGCCGCGATCGTCTACCTGGTCGACGTCCGCCCGGCCGTGGAGCCGTACTCGCGCAAGCGGCCGCCGTCGTCCGGCTCGTCGCGTGGCGGTTGGTGACCTTGCTGGTGTCCGGTCGACGCCGATGACCGACATCGACACCTCGGCGGTCCCGCTGGCGCTCGTGGTTCGCGGTGACCTCGTCGAGTCCGTGCACCGCGGGCACCTCGTCGTGCTCGCACCCGACGGCAGCGTGCGGCTCGCGCTCGGCGACCCGGACGCGACCATCTGGGCGCGCTCGTCGCTCAAGCCGCTGCAGGCGGTCGGGATGCTGCAGTCGGGGCTCGACCTGGACGGCGAGCAGCTCGCCCTCGTGTGCGCGAGCCACAACGCCGAGGCCGGCCATGTCGCCGTGGTCGAGGACATCCTCGCGTCGGCCGGCCTGACGGCAGCCGACCTGCGCAACACCCCCGACTGGCCGCTAGACGCCGATGCCGCGTTCGACCGCCGGGCCGCCGGGCACGGGCGCGCGTCGCTCACGCAGAACTGCTCGGGCAAGCACGCGGGCATGCTCGCGACGTGCGTCGCGGCGGGCTGGTCCACGTCCGACTACCTCGACCCGGGTCATCCGCTCCAGGTCGCGCTCGGTGCCTCGGTCGCCGCGCTCACCGGCGTGCCCGTGGAGCACGTGACGGTCGACGGCTGCGGTGCGCCGCTCTTCTCGACGACCCTCGTCGGGCTCGCGCGCTCGTTCGCGCTGATCGCGGGCGCCACGTCCGGGCCCGCCGCGCGCGTCGCGCAGGCCATGTCGTCGCACCCGTGGCACGTCGCCGGCTCCGGACGCGACGCGACGCGCGTCATGCAGGCCGTGCCCGGCCTCGTGGCCAAGGACGGAGCCGACGGCGTCTACGCCGCGGGGCTGCGCGACGGGAGCGCGCTCGCGTTCAAGATCGCGGACGGTTCCGGACGGCCGCGCCCCGCGGTTCTCGCAGCCGCGCTCGCGGTCGCCGGTGTCGACGTGGGGGACGTCGGCGTCACGCCCGTGCTCGGCCACGGGCGGCCGGTCGGCGCGGTGACGGCCACGTTCGGGAGCGGGTCCGTGGCGTGAGGGCAGTGGTGCAGCGCGTCACGCGCGCCTGCGTGCGGGTCGACGGGCGCGTGGTCGGGGAGATCGACCGGCCGGGTCTCCTGGCTCTCGTCGGCGTCACCCCCGGCGACGGGCCCGCCCAGGTGGAGCTCATCGCGCGCAAGATCGCGGAGCTGCGCATCCTGCGGGACGAGGCGGCGGCCGTGGACGTCGGCGCGCCCGTGCTCGTCGTCAGCCAGTTCACGCTCTACGCCGACACGCGCAAGGGGCGCCGCCCGACGTGGAACGCTGCCGCGCCGGGTGCGGTGGCCGAGCCGCTCGTCGCGGCGGTCGTCGACGCGTTGCGCGCTCGCGGGCTCGAGGTCGCGACCGGCGTCTTCGGGGCGGACATGGCGGTCGAGCTCGTGAACGACGGCCCGGTCACGATCGTGCTGGAGTCCGTCCCCGCCTGACGCGCACCCGACCGACTGCGCACATGCCCCGACCTGGCGCGCCCGAGCATGACGAAGGCCCCTCGGAGTAAGCGTCCGAGGGGCCTTCGCTGCGACCGCAGGCTCCGTGTCTCCGGCAAAGCCGGTGACGAGCGCCGCTCCGACGATGCGGCCTGGCTCCGACACCCAGCGATCCGGCGAGCCGGTCCGCTGCGGGCGGTTCCACTGCAGTCGGCCTTCCGGTCCGTAGCGGCCCCCGCATCGTCATCTGCGGGTCGAGCAGGTTGCCCCGCTCGATCTGGCTGCCCGTTCTCCGGTCGGCCCGTCCTCGAGCATCCGTCCCCGCCGTCCGTCCGACGCCCCGAGGGGCCTCTTCTGTCCTGCGGTTCTCGATCCGTCGAGGTCGATGTGAGATTTCTAGTCCTGTCGCCGACGAGGGCACAAGAGCTTCTGGAGGCTTTCTTTATCCACCGTTTACTCCACAGCGACATCCACAGGCTGGCCTGCGGAAACACGCGGTAGGCACAGGGCTGTGGAAGAAATTTGTGGATGAGTGGGGTGTCGTTCACCCGACCGGGCGCATGCCACGCCTACCCTTGGAACAGGAGAAGGCCCCTCGGAGTAAGCGCCGAGGGGCCTTTCCGCGCCCGCACCCGTTCGCCGACGGCGGGTCACGCGGCGCGACGGCGGTTGGCGCGCGATGCGCAGTCGGGCCGCGACACGCGCCGTCGACGATGCGCGGGTCGCAGCGGTCGCGATTCAGGCTGTGCGGGGCGGTGCGTACCCGCCATG